>JALERM010000022.1 GCA_022764165.1 Eubacterium sp.
AAGCTGCCAGGCAGCACACCCTTGACAGTTCATATATCCACACTTAGTGGGTAAACAAGGGAGATGAAGGATGGGATTATCCCTTCCGAAATCCAACTTAAATTTTTTAAAAAAATGTCTTGACAAATGGGTTCACTTTAGCCCTTCCTCTTTGCTCAGCAAACCAACCAAAGACACATAGCCCACCTGATAGATATATGCAATATGGTAATCCTTCGATTTATCGAGGACATCCGAAAAAAGACTTATCAATTCTTTATACTTATCCATTTCTCACTCTCCTTGGTCTAATGCAGAAATGTGTGCAAGCCACATTTCACATGAATATAAGTTTTCAAGCCTTATTAAATTTATACAAACAGTTTAACCATTGTATAAATCTATAATGCATAAAATTTTTTTGCATACATTTTTATAATATCAGAAAAACATATCAATAACATTTCCTTTGCAGAAAACGGCTTTATATAGCAGAAAATGGATGTTATCAATTTTAAATGATAACATCCATTTTTTATTAATGTTCACTTTTTTCACATATTACATCATTCAGTACCTTCAACAAAATTCTAATCACTGCCGGTGGTATTTGACTCCCAATTGTTCTATAACTTTCTAAATCGTTTGTTTGTTCGCAGTGAGCTATTTTATTTCTAAGATTTGTTAGCGTATCCTCTGACTTTCCATCCTTGTTTGTGAAAAAAGAAATATCTGGCTGATAACGTTCTTTGTGTTTTCCCAAATAATCATGAACATATTTTTGCTTTAGTTCTCCGTTTCTTGACAATAAACTTAACAAAAGGTCATATAACCCCAAAAATCGCATAGTAGTATTGGGATTATGTAACATTTCAAACATCTTCTGATACAATATATGTTGTTCAAACACAGCATTTTTTTCTGAAATAATCTTATCATAAAAATTAGTAGCCGAAACTTTTCTTATAAGGCTCATAGAATCACTAATACACGCTCTATCATATATCGTATAGTTTGTTCCATCACAAACTAATTCCAGCATATAGTAAGGTACATCTGCATCTACTTCGACTTGACTTAACATATTGAAACAAATACCGTCTAAAAATGTACAAATCTCTGTATGAAATTGTTCATATGTAACACCTTCTCGAAGTTCTACATACATTTCTGTCAGATCATCATTGATAAAAATACTTGAAATATATTCATTATCAATACAAATTTTTTCTGTATTATCTCTCAAATTCAATGAGTTAAATCCTTCTAAACGAAATCTTAAATATGGTTTCTGAAATTCCTTCATGGCATTATCCCCCTTCATATATAATCGCAAGTTGGTTTTTATATATATTTAATTTCTATATTGTATTTACATATACATAAATATTATTTTTTCTTTTTATCCTTTCTTTGCATAATAAAACAATTGCTGTTATCACACGCAAATCAGAGAAGCCAGATTAATCCATGCTCCATTCCAACTATAACAAAAATTATTACTCTACCGAGCCCCAAACATGCTCTTTCAGATAAATATTCCCATTATTAAAATCTGCTACTTTTATTTCATACAGATCATTAATGGCATCAACTACCTCTTCCCGCCCAACAGTCTTTCCTTCTTTCTGCTGATACCACTCCTGTACTTCAGTGATAAACTGTTCCTCTTCGACTCCGGTATCGTATGTACCCTTATTATGCAATAAATAAACAACATAAGCCTCCAGCTTGTTCAGTTCCTGTTTTACAGATTTCCCAATAAAAAATGCTGAAACAATTATCAGTTGAATATAATTGAATACACTCTCCGGTTTGCTGATAGATGCAACAAATTCCAACCCGGCAATAACGGCTTTCTTCAATTCTATTTTTATATTGCCTGCCTTATAAGATGCAGAATCTTCTCCCAAGAATATCATGCCTTTCCTTGCATCTTCCGGCAACACGGTAATATAGTTATCCACTATGTAAGCAGCTGCTGATTCCTCTAATCCATACTCCAATGCAGCCTGCTCTAATTCCTTTTTCAAGCTGTCATTGTATTCCATTGCCTCTTTCCTAGTCATTGTCAGATCTCCTCCTCATAAGTTCTCTCTTTTCTGTCCGCAGAACCTTATCCAACTTTCCCTTTTCCATTTTCATTAGAAGCTGGTCTTTGAATTCGTCGTATACATCCAGAAACCCACTATATAAATGATTTCCATCTACAGTATCAAAATCATAATCGTCATTGTCTGCAACTGCAAATAACCGATTTTTACGCTTTATTGGTGTCGGATGCTGCCAGTCATGGAACACCGTCTTATACATCACCCTATCTGTATAATAATACAAATCAAAAAAATCCATATATATCATCGGTGCCAGATAAGTATAATCTTCGAGAAGAGCGTCTGAAGCCTTTTCTTCCATGATAATCTTCAATACAATATGGTAGGCTATCATATCGGCATCATATTCTTCTTTTTCAGGATGTTCTTTGGTATATTCCCTGCCAATAGCTGCCAAATATGCATGTGCAATCTCATGTGCCAGACTGAATACCACTATTGTCCAATAGCAGTCCTCAGCAAGCTGAAGTATCTGAATGTCTCCGTTTACGGTATCCATCAATGCCTGATTCGCATCCATGCCCTGCATTTCCCCAAATATGCACACATCATTCATTAAAAATAATACATATTTGAAACATTCTCCATATGTCTCCAGATTTTCAAAATCCTTAGACCATTTAAACATCGCCAGCAAAAAACCCATTACAGTTGATTCAAACAGCTCGTCAATATGTATAAATGCCGGATTTATCCTATCATTATATATATAACTGTTAATCGAATTCTGGTATAGGTTGCTCAATTCAATTTCTGTTCCGGTGTAACCATATTCCTTTGCAAAGTATCTTTTGACTATATCAAACATTGTCTGCAGATTATACCTTGCCATATTCTCTTTTAACTGTTCTTCCGTAAAATAGGAAGAAAAATACTTCAACATGGTTTTTATTCCACGTTCTTCATCCTTTAAGGAGCTTCCACCAAATTTGAATATTTCATAATCGTCTGGCGGCAACATGAATTTTTCCAAAAAGGGAAGAACATTTTCATTCTTTTCCATAATCGCCAGTCCTCCTACACAGTAACAATTATACTACAAATCACTTAAATATCTATCATTTATTATATAAAAAAGAGAATATAGAGCAGTTCTACATATACTGTTCTATATCCTCTAAGTAAATAGTCAAATAAATATATTTTATGGAAATAAGGTAAAGTCATAAGAATGCACATGACAAGATTGAGTTAATATTTTCATCCATACTTTCTATGCGTTCTCTTTTAACGCCATCTAAAGCGCTTGTATCAAATAATTGTCATACATTCTTAGAAATGGAGCCACAAAAATTGCTATGTAGCTCCATTTTAGGTAATATTACAACACTCTGAAACGAGCACTAAGCCAGTATTAATTTTATTAGCGCTTTCTTTTTACTTACACTTTAGCCTCAAACATACTTTGACTAATACCTTTAATCCACATATCCTGTGTTGTTCCATATCCTTTTTCCTGTCCTATATCATACAATCCGCCACTATCAAAACCTATTGTCAACACTAAATCATTTTCTTTATTCCATCCATCCTTAGCATATTCTAGCCACCTATTAGAATAAAGCTCATACCCTGCGCTGTTCTTAGCTTTTTCCTTAAACAATGCAAGTAAATCTGTGCCATCCTCTGCAATAAAAGTACCATTCTTGTATGTCGCATTACGTACATCATATCCAGTTGTATTATACACCTCATGCCATAAAGAATATTGATTTGCCTTTATCATATTTGCTTGCAAATTAACAACTTCATTATCTGCATCATGCATACAAATCCACGTATGTGTCCATATATTTTTCGCATTATCTCCTTCATTCAGTAATTTTTCTATCAGTGATAACGTATCTTTATCGGTATTTCCTGACACCTTTAATTGATATGTATATGGATCAACTGAAAATTTTAAATCCACTTGTTTTGATAAATATACCCCATGATTGGAAAACAGATTTAAAATCTGCTGGTTTATAACACTTCTGGCATGCCGCTTTTCCTTATCCGTATTACGGCTGTATCCCGTACTTCTTGAACCACCCGTATATAAATCTTTGTAATCCTTTAAAGCATAATCATACCGGGCAAACCCGCCTATCGGTTTTCCTCCTGTTTGCAACATTCTTTTCTCTGTTCGGTAAGCTATGGAACGTTGTTCTGCTGTCATATGTGAGCAAAAGTTTGGGGAAGTCACATCACAATATTTTGATCTAACATATGCCATCGGATCGGAATGCGTCAAATTTTCTTTATACACTTTATCGTAATGTTCCTGTAAAACTTTTTGTACCAAACGGTCTTCCGCTGTAAATCCATCGTATTGATAACCTACAGTCGTATCAGCACTAGATGCAATGGGCAGGTTAATAAACTCCCTGCCCACTGGTATTTTGCTATAATAGTCAGAATTACTTACTATAACCATACCATAACCCTACCTTATATAAGTCTCATAATCAGTATCGTGCAAATCATACTGAAACCCTATCTTCAGCTTAACATTTCTCATTGTTGACTTAGCTGTAGCAAGAGCATTATATTTGAAACTCCATCTTTGCTTCACAGGTATTCCATCATCAATATCAATATTATAGTGACCACTACTTGCACTTGAAACCGTTGAAGTATACCAAATACCGTTACTTGCAGGCATAATCATATGATGCACATTTCCTTGGCTAGGGGACTGGGTCCCAGAAGATGAAATACTTGTAACGATAGCGTTATCAGGAATTTTCGTATCATTGGTTAAATTCACTGATATGATAGATGAATCAACGCCCGACAAGCTAATACTGCTATTCCCTGGATTAGATGCCGTTCCTGAAATCGGAACATCTACTGATGATGTCTTTATTCTGTTATAAGCTGACAACGAAAAATAGATACTTCTGTTTATGTCCACGCTACCTCTATGCAAAACCAAATAATAATTTCTCGTGGAAGTTGAGTCATTATCACAGTCCAGATATATATCCGGCGTAACACTATCCGCATTATAAACATCTTCCGGTGTCATTTGAGGTACGCCTTGTGTAATCCCCACTCCATTCTGTATTTCAAACCACTCGCCTGCATATTCTTCATCATATGATGCCCTTAAATAAATGTGCTCTCCTGGACTTAATGTAAATTCCAGCCAAGACTCTATTTGTCCACTCTCTAAAATAATAGTTGCATAGTTAGAATTAATCGATGACCAACTGCCATAGTTGTAAGCTGTTGTTCTTGTATTATTACCTGTAATAGATGTAGCCGCTTGTGCATCTATTGCATTAATATTTACCAGACCAAAACATAGTGCAATTACTGCCACTAACCCTACAAAATTTTTTAGCTTTTTTTTCATTTTAATTACCACCTTCCTAAAATTAAATTGATTACTTCCCCCTTATGTTTCCACATCAGGTTAACTACAGAACACACATTCATGCATAATTACTGTTATATAAAAATTTATTAATTTTCACACCTCTTCGTCAAAATATATACTTATAATTTGCATGATTGCATATCTATGTGCATCCAATAAATGCTTACACGTCCATAATAGCAAAACAAAGTTAAAGGTCAATCACCCTTGCAGAAAGTGGACCATTTTTGCAGAAAACGGCATAAAAAAGCCTTTCGGATACAATATAACGTTCTGAAAGGCTTTTTTATGCTTAATTTTCTTGTTCAACACAAGCTTTCGTTTATCACTATTGCCACATTACTATTAAATCTTAATCCTCTTTCCGCTTCGGTCTCTTCGGCTGATGACCAATTCCCATGCAAATAGGAGGATATCCGTCCATAACTTTTTCAGCTTCATTGCGGACGATTCTCTCTACTACCTTCAATACCTTGTTTCCTGCTTTTTCGTTTTTTTTCATTGTATCCTTACCTCCTGTTTTATTATTCTTGCTAAGCACATCAGAAACGCACATAATATGATAGCCGCTGACATATAGCCAATATACATAAAATCAGCTTTCAAATAAATTAAGGCAGCAATTATCATTACCTCCATTAAAATCTGCAGCCTTGCTGCTTTCTTAGACTCCCGTAATTCACTTTTGCTCATATCCATATTAGGGTGGTTTATTGTCCCCATTATGCAAATTAAAAGCATTGCAAGAAATAGTAACCCATACATAATAGTCGGTTTCCTGCAAAATATGGGTACAATCTGCATAATCGCAATATAAAATATGACCGTCCCTAGATAACACTGCCAAAACTTATTCGCATGGAATCCCCCTGTCCGTTTTCTTAATGAAAGAAAGAAAACCATAAAACAGACGGTATGCAGGAATTGCCTAAATAATAATCCTAAAAGTAGCATAGTTCCAACAGTTATAGCTTGTTCAACCATACCTACTAATGCATATTCGTAATATTCACAATTCGATTTGCTTATTATCTTCTGCTCCTCCATTTGATTGACAATCCTTAACGCCATCTTCTCTATCATAAATATGCCTCCTTAGTTATTCAGTATGAAGGGAATATAGAAAAAATCAAGGCACTTTGCAGAAAACGGATATTTTTTGCAGGAAACGGCACAAGCTAGCTTTAGAGACACCCATTTTGACATTAAATTCATGCAGGAATAATAATAGAAAAGAAAAATTCTTTGTTCTTATCTTCAATTACATATGAACCAGCATACTTCTCAATAGTTTTTATTATGTTTTTAATTCCTACACCATGTTCATCCACACTTGATGTTTTTGTAGATTTTATCTCTCCATTCTCATATATAACATCATAATTAAACGTATTTTTAACGGCAATGATTATCATATCATCTTCTTGAATAAATTTGAACTTAATTACCTTATTATTTTCACACAGTTCACATGCTTCAATCGCATTATTCAAAAGATTAGAAAGGATAGTTACCACATCCTCATCTTTCATTTTCAGCTCTGAAAGATCATTTACCCGGAATACGAAAACAATCCCTTTTTCTTCTGCTTCATGATACTTTGTATTAAGTATGGCATTTACAATTACATTATTGGTGTTAATAGCATCCGGTTCATTATTCATAGAACCGTAGATCTTTTTTACATATTCCTCTAACTTGGAATATTGCTTTTTTTCCAGTAAGGATTCGATACATGAAATCTGATTTTTGTATTCATGAGTCTTTCTTTTTTGATTATCAAAATTTTCAGAGATAGACTTATACATTTCCAACTGATTTTTCGCCTGAATTTGAAAAACCTTGTTTTCATGCAATTTCATTTCCCTTTCTACAATATCGTTAATTAGATAGAATACAACAATATTCATTCCCACCATTCCAAATGCAATAACAGCAAGCAAATTTGCCTGCTCTACTGTCTGTACATGTTCAAAAACAGATAACATTGCATAAATAACGGCTATAGTAAAGACAGGGAAAAAAAGTAATCTCAACCATTCTGTATCTAACATCATTTCTATTGACTTTTTTCCAAACTGTTTTCTTATGACAAGAATAAAGAAAAACAATATTACTTTTACCAGAAGATATGCCAGAACAGCTCCACTTCCATACAGTTGCTCTGATAAATTACTGTCCAAAGCTAACCAGTCAATAATCAAATACACCAAATAGTCCATTGCCAGCAGGAATGCATCAAATAACACAGCTAAAGCAAAAGATTTCTTCAAGCTAATTTTAACATGCCAAAGCATAAATGCTGAAAGAGTTAAAATATTAGCAATCTGCCTTATTACAAAATTTTCTGAAAAGCCAAATGCAAGTAAACATACGCTACCAAGTAATAATATAAACTGTATTACATTAATCCATCCTTTATACCGCACTTTCCCAAATGTTTCATAAAAAATCTTGCAACACATTATTTCAATAAATATCAACAATACGCTCTGCATTAACTCAAACATCTACACTTCTCCTCGGAACGCTATAAACTTTTTCTTAACTTCTGTATATCTTGCTTTCGGTATAGGTAACTCAACCCTATTTGTCAATATCACTTTACAACGTACAACATTCTTGATATGTTTTGAATTTACAAGATAACTCTGGTGTGTCCTGATAAAACCATTTTCTGAAAGCATATCGTCCAACACATTTAACGTCTCATACATGGTATAAACTTTTTCTGTGTCCTCCATAACATGAAACTCAAGTAAATGCAACTTGCTCTCAATATACAATAATCTTTCCAGCGATATTTCTTTTCCGCCCTCCTTAAAGTCGAATTCCCTTTTCGCTACGGAATAATTCATCTTATCAATAATGGCATCCATACATTCATTAACTTTGCTCTGAAAATTTGCATTACCCTTTAACAAATACCTTACAACATCTAATCGGTATCCTTCCAGCGAATAATCCACATATGCGGTCACAAATACGATAAATACTTCCCGGCTTACTTTTCTGATCATCTCAGCCGTCTTGATACCATCGACTTCATCCATATTGATATCTAAAAACACAATATTATACCGCACTACCTCAATTCCTAATTCTATCAGTGCCTCCCCGGAACTATATGTATCTATTTCAAAAACAAGACCTTTTTCCATCATATAGCCGGAGAGCAATTCTCTTAGTTCTTCTGTAAAAAGACTTTCATCATCACATATTGCAATTTTGAGCATCTGTGTTGTCTCCTCCTTTCCTGCTATTTGATAGCAATTTGTCCCTGATATTTTACACTCCACTGTGTTGTATTTCGACACGTCTTACTAAATTCCTTAACCCTTTTCCCACATTCAAAGTAAGGAAAGATGATATACAAAAAATTCATAAATCCCCTTATTATTTTATTTTTCTTCAGCGCATTAGTCAACTAAATTGCAGAAATCGACCATATTATGCAGAAATTGACACAAACACAAAATGGAACAATCAAGATTGTCAAATTAGAACCCGTTTTAGTCCATTCTTGTTTTATTTTTTCAAAAAAAGTGATATACTAGGTTTGTTTCCATTTCAACCTCTAAGAATAAAGGAGTATGATATAGACATGAAAATTCAAGACTTAAACATTTCTGCCGACTCTAAATCTGCCTTAAAAAGCATAGGTTTGACAATGGTTTCGGAACTTGCAGGACAAAACTATATTACTCTTATAAATAAATTTCCAAAAAATTATAATATTGAACCCCTGATTGATGAATTGAACGCTTTAGGCTATCTGCTGCCGCCAAGTGATGAAATATCAATTTATGATGTCCCCATGTCGAAGCGATTGCAGAATGCCCTGATACGAAACGGTGTTATGTACCTTTCGCAGCTTTCCTCCTATTCCAAAGAAGATATTCTGCATTTTCGGAACTTAGGAGAAAAAACCATTTTAGAATTGGAACAAATCTGTCAGGAATACAATATTGAAATACGATCTATGCTGTCTATCAAAGAGTATTTTAGTAAATATCAGTTTCCCTCTAAAATATACCCCCTGCTGTTCCGCAACAACATATCATGCATAGATGACTTTAAACATATGACGGCGAATGACTTATACCTTATATGCCAGAAAGATTACATCCTTACCATGCAGACCTATTTTATTCTGAAAGAAAATGGGCTTGTATTGAACGATTGGCAGGATAAATTCATTTTTGAGATTCTTCTGGGGAAAAATGCTGCTTACTTATGGAAAAAGCATAATATCAGTATGCTTTCACAAATACCGGACTGTAATGAATGTACGCTTAAAGAAATCGTTTCTTCTTCAAATTCATTTACAGCAGCAATAAAAGAATTGTTATCATTCGGATAGATATGTAAAATATGATAGTAAAATGGCAGATTACACCAATCTGTCTTTTTTATTTCAGCAATTCATCATACGTTGTCCCCAATACATTTCTGATTGCTCTAAGCTGTGATGCCTGTATGTGCTGTATTCCTCTTTCTATTTTCACTAACGCCTCCCTTGTCAATGAGACATTCTCTAGCTGCATCAATGCTACCATTTCAGTCTGCCGCATACCCTTTTCTTTTCTGATACGCCTGATGTTCTGCCCGATAAATATATCATCCTGCTTTATTTTCTGCTCCATATCATCACCACACTTCTGAACCCGTTTCGGTTCTTTTTAAAGTATTGTATTCAATAGAGCTATCGAAAAGGGACTGATTTTAGTCCACTTTATGTAATTATTATTGCAGAAAACGGTCAAAATAGTTTTTTATTATATAAAATGCTTCCACGATGTCAGAGATTATACTTTCTGTCTTGACATATAAGATAAAATCCATATCTATTTTCTGCTGAACATATTGCTATTCTTTTTTATTATGAGTAGCTGAAATAGATAAAGAAATTTATGGATTTGCATATTGATGATTTAAAGATTTTCAAATCATACCAAAATACTCTTCAATAGATAGGTTTCAACAAGGAAGTATTAGGTATAATACAATTAAAAATCCTCTTGAACTGATATTTTTACAGTCCAAGAGGATACATTCTTTTTACCTATACCCATTAGGCTTTCATGTCAAAAGATGGCTTTTCTTCCAAATAATCTGGCAACTCCTCCAATTCTAGTCCTTTACCATTCTTTAAGGTACGGTATTCTTTAAAATAAATTCCGTAAAATTCCTTTTCTTTTTCCCGTTCAGCCGGAGTTCTTTCGCAAGCCCATCCATATCCCGATCCAAGATATGTCAGCACCTTTGTACCCTGATAATAAATGTCGGCACCATATCCTCCACTTGTCAAAATCGGACAGACAAGTGTCCCACCTCCTGCCAAAGTAAATTTCTTTTCAGCAAGATTACCTCTCTTTCCCTCTGCTGCCTCCAAAAAATCAAGCAATGTCAATTCCCCAATCCCCTGACATTTTGGATTGCTGCTTTCACTTTTCATTGCATTTTTAGCCTGTTGATATAATGCCTTTCTGTTAGGTGATACATCGGACATATACTCTGCACATAATTCTGTTCTCTTCCTATGAATATACTCCAATTCTGTTTTGCTTGTAGTATTGGCGGCTTTCCGAGCTAGTTCTTTAATCTCATCAACAAACTTAGTCTGTGACTTATTACTTTTCCTTGCACTTGGAATCATAGTCCAATCAAGTTCTCCATTACTCAGTGATACATTATATTTTGTATTAACAGAATTAATTGCACTTGAAATCGAAAATTCCATGAGTCCACCTCACAACTTATTCATGGTATGTAACAATCATTTTCCCACCAAATACAGTAAATCCATCCATGCCAGTATACTGCTGCAAAATTCTACCCTGAATTTGTACTAAAAATCTAACATTTGCTGGTTTTCCAGCTAATGCTGTAGAAGTGCTTTTGGAAGATGGATTATTCGTTGTTTGAAACGGAATAGTTATAGAATCTGACGTGTCTAAATCAGTAATCAAATAATTATTGATTGTTGTATACTTTGACTGTGTTACTTTTGTGCCCGTTGGACAATAAATCGTAATACTTTGTATTGTTGCCCCTTCCGGAATAACGCTGCTAAAATCCACGATCTGACCTATAGAGGTAATTATGCCTGTCTGTCCTGAAGAAGTAGCATAATCCTTTGATAATGTCTTTGTCTTTGACGGTGATGTTGCAAGTGTCGTTACATCTCCTGACAACACATCTTTCATGTCAACAACAATAGTTTTCATTTCTCCTTCTGACAAATCAGACGCATTTACTTCCATTTCATGGCTGTTTTCTGCTGCAAAAGCATAATCACTACTTCCTAAAATTATTGCCGCTGATAAAACCACTCCCATTGTTAATGATAAAAATCTTTTCATCTTAATTCCACCTTTCATAATTTTATATTTATGGTAGTTACAACCGCATTTTTATAATACTGAATTGAAATTTTGATAGCAATACACCTTGCAGAAAGTGACCCGTTTTTGCAGAAAATGACCATCCAAATAAAAAATCCCCCTGAATCAAACCTAAGTCTAATTCAAGAGGACTTTTCTCTATCGGCTTTTTCCGTTCTTTACAGGTACATTCTTTGTCGCTTTATCCGCTGTCATCGCCTTTGCTGTTTCCTGCTGATGCGCCTCAAAAGCCTCTGCGCCATACTGGAACTCCGGCTCTGCCACATTTGCAAGTTCAACCGGATTTACAGCCTCCACATTGGCAATGCCTGCGGTCTCCCTTTCTGCCTTATCCATCTGATACTGTTTCACGTCTGCGGCAAGCTGCTCTGTCTTTTCTATTGCGGCATCAGCACAGTTTAAGATACCGGACAGCAGCTTTCTCTTTTCCTGAAACGGCTTCTTTATCAGCTCTGTCTTTGAGAACTTCTTCTCCCCATACTCCTTTTCCGGTTTATCTGCAAAAGTACGGAACGTGTTGGCAATCTTCTGTCCGGCTTCCCTCATGCCTGTGCCGAAAGCGTCAATCTTTTCAATGCTCTTATCCACATCTGCTATGGATTTCTGCACGTTCTGGCAGATATTTTCTAATTTCTTCTTAACCCCAAGAAACTCCGCCACTTTATTTAAGGCAGCTTTCCCTTTCTGCTTTGCCGCTGTTACAATCTCCCCTGCCTTTGCCTTGATTTCTGTCTTGACTTCAAACAGTTTTTCCTTCATAGCCTTGCAGTCCTGTTCCAGCTTATTTACTGCCCTTTTGAGTGACTGTTTCAGACCTTTCTCTGCCTCCCGCTCTTCCATCTTACGAAGCTGATCCTTGACTGTCACAAGCTCCTCTGTCACGGATTCCAGCCTCTTTTCCATACCGTCAATCAGGGCTGCCATTTCAAACACATTGTTTGCCGCTTCCCTCTGCTGATTCTGGTTTAAAAGGGCAATCAGTTCCTGTATGATCTGGTCTTTTGTCAGTTCCATATTCTGTTGTTGATCCATTTTGATTTCCTTTCCGGCAAAAAGGGGCATGACCGGCACACCCCTTCTGCCTGCTTCTTATTCTTCTTTCTTATCGAAAGGGCAGCTCCCTATCCGGCTGTCTGTTCTCTGCCCTTGCGTAGCTTTGACTTGCCGCCTGCTCCATGCCCTGATTCATGGCTTTTTCCTTTTCCTGCTTGTAGCAGTCCATGAGGGCATCATATAACTTCTCACGAAATTCCTTTGTGACAGGAAAGCATACATCCTGATACTGGATCTTTCCTTCTTTTCCGTTCTGCTTTACCATGTAGGAAGGCATCGCCACAAATTCCTTTTCCTTGCCCTGAATGACACTGACATTGCTTACTACGAAGCTGTCCTCAAAGTAGATGCGGGCAAGCCCACGAATGTTGCTGCCTTCCCTCTCAAACGGTGTAACTGCCACACGAAACTCCGGCTCCCCGGCATTCTCTGCCACCCTGCTGACTTCTGTCTTGCCGGACTGCTCCATTTCCCCATAAAGAGAAAGAATATCATCGTACAATTCCTTGCGGAACTCGCTTGTAATCGGATTGCACACATCCTTATAGACAGGCTCGTTATGCTCCGTTCTCTCCTTTGTCTTAAAAGAAGGCATAGAGACGAAAGGCTGGTTTTCCTTTCCTTCCACCACAGCGATATTAGTGACCTTGAAACAGTCACCAAATGTCACAGTGGCAAATGCCTTGACACTTTTCTCCGGGTTGTTTACTGCGTTTAACTTGATTGAATACTGCATAGATTCCTCTCTTTCTGTCTGCCATTGCAGACTGTTACATGATTTATAGGTTGCTTATCTGAAATGCCTGCGGCTCTGCCATAGACATATTCATTCTTCTTCCGGCACATCATCTGGAATACAAATAACGCAGGACAGCTCTGATAACACCGACAGTGTATATTTTCCACTGTAATAGTTGGCTAAGGTTATCAAAAAACCATCCTGCTCGTAGTAGAGCCATTCGCCCTCCTTCATTTCTGTGTCTGCGTCCATGATGACGGTTATGGAAAAGTCGGGAAGATATTCCTTTTCCTCCTCATCATAGTTACAGAACACACCTTCATGGATGCAGATGCCAAGCTCCGGGATATACACCCGAAAGCCGCTTATGACAATCCGGTAATCCTCCTCGCTCTCCATGATGTCATCCGGCACATGGCATAAATCCATCTCACTTATGATTTCCTCTGCCTCGTGCAGTCTGCATGGTATTGTCATGCTCTCTCACCTCAATTCCTTCCACTACGCACATCTGTCTCTTGATCTCTGCAAGCGGGATTGTTTCATTCTTCCAAAGGAATACCGTTTCGGTAAAATCCCCCTCCTCGTCATAGAGAAGCTCTCCGGTCTTTCTGTCCACCACCGCTGATACTGCATACTCCGGCTGCAACACTCCGCTATTCTCCCGGTGGCAGAAGATTCCTTCATGGACAGTTACAGAAAACTGCGGAAGATATACCCGAATCCCGCTGAGAAGCAGTATCTTTTCATCCACCAAAAGCTCTCTGTCCGGCTCCGAAAGGTATTCCTTTTCCCTAAGCAGCTTTTCCGCTATTCCAAAAGGGCAGGAAAACTCTGTCATTCCACCGCCTCCTTTAAGCTGCATCTTACTGTCAGCCGCATGGTTCCGCTGTTTTCACAGGTCAGAAGTGTCAGCACCTTTCCCTCTCCCTGATTCTTGACGGAATTATCATAGGGATCGACTACCTCCATGCTCTCTACTTCATAGAAATACCGGCTCCCCTTTTTATCCGTCAGTTTAATGACATCCCCTTCTTTCAGTGTTTTCAGGTTCGTGAAATAGGTTCCGTGTCTGCTCCCGTTATGACCTGCAAGAACACAGTTTCCTGTCTCTCCAATACCTGCCGTATCCGGGATATGCCCGATGCCGCAGGACAGCTCATAGCTTCCGGCACCCTCCAGTACTGCATACTTGATGTCAAGTGCCGCAATCTCAATAAGTCCGATCACTTCCGTTTGGGCAAGTGTGGCAGCATCCTCTTTACTAATGGCGGCTTCGAGTGCCGTCTGCCCATGATCTTCTTTTTCTTCATTTTCTGCCTCCTGCTCTATGATCTGTTCAATTTCCTGTACCATCTGTTCATTTCTCCGGTTGCCGCTCCATCTCCAGTAAAGCGGGGCTGACATGATTGCCAGCCCCACAATAATCAATATCCCTGCAATGATTTTTCTTTTCATCTTCCCTCTTTTCCGGGCGGTCTTACATGGTAGGTATCACCTTCTGCCGCCCTGCTTGCTTCTTCTTTTTCCTGTCCTGCAAGATCAATGTCCTCTGTCTTTCCGTTCTCAAGATCCAACTGCACGTTCAGCTCATTCAGTCTTGCGATTTTCTCTGTAAGCTCTGCCTCCTGTGCAAAAGGCTTCTCATAATCCAGTCTGGACTGCTCCAAGTCCCTTTCATACTGCCGGATTTTTTCTGTCAGGAAATCAAGGTTCTCCGACATCCCGCCAAGCAGGTTCTCAAGCTTTACCATATTTCCCACCGGGCTTGTGGAAAGCTCGGTCTTGTAATCGGTCTTTCCTCGCAGCACAAGGTAATTCACACCGATAAAGTTCTTTTCCACTAAGAGCTCAAAGCCCTTAAACTCTCCCAGATGTGAAGTTTCCCCGTTCTTGCACCTGCTGACTGCTTCCAGCATGACCGTACCGCCGTCCACACGCTCGGTATATTTCGCATTCCCTATGGTAATCGCAAATTCCTGTGTTTCCTGTGCGGCAAGCAAGCCTTCCTCCACCTTTTTCATATCCTGCCGGACACACTCTGCCTTTTCCTGTGCCGCTTTTATGAGCTTCGGAAAACGGATGGTGATGTTGTCCTCTAAGGTGTATCGCTGGCTGTCGTAGGTACTCTTTAACAGCTTTAACCGCTGCACGTCATTTTCAAGCTGCATCTTCTCCTTAATCAGCGGGTTTCCGGTGGCAACCGCCTTAATCTCCGCATAGGACAGGGTTGCTTCGTCAATGTCCTCGCAGGTACGGGATACGGATTTGCTTGTCATGACCTGACTGATGAAACGCTGCTTGTTTTCCACCAGACTCCAGGAGTACGCATCAAAGGTTCCTTTGGTAACATAGCGGTAAACGGCAATCTCATCATTTTCGTTGCCCTGTCGGATACCACGCCCCTCACGCTGTTCAATGCAGGACGGTTTCCACGGACAGTCGATATGGTGCATTGCCACCAGATGCTTTTGCACGTTGACACCGGTTCCGCACTGGTCAGTGGAGCCAATCATGATTTTCTTCTTACCCGTCCGCATTTCCTTAAATAGTGTATCTCTCTGTGCGTCCGTCTTTGCGTCATGGATAAAGGCAATCTCCTCTGCCGGAATCCCCTTTTTCACAAGCTCCGTCTTGATGTAGTTATACACATCAAAAGTTCTTGCTCCCTGCTTAAAGAGTTCCTCCCAGTCCTCGCTCCAAGCAGCTTTTGGTGTTCCGATGTCCGAAAAAACAAGCTGGCAGCCGATTTTTCCATTCTGATTGTTCTGGAAATATTCGGCTGCCACGTTCTCGACCACCTTATTCAGTTTGCTCTCCGGGTTGTTTGGTGCGTCCGGCTGTAATAACCTTGCATCGGTTCCAAGTAACCTTGCCTCGTTTGTGATTTTTAGGAAGTTATCCACAGACGGATCGACACCGCCTGCCCGGATTGCCTCGGCACGTTTTACAAATTCCTCCATGACCTGCTTGATATACCAGTCCGGCTCACTGTCCACAATGATATAGTTTCCGGTGCGAAGCCCCGGCACAGGCAGCTTTAACATATCGGAGGTCTGCACATCCGCAACCTCCCGGAAAATGGTCATAAGCTCCGGCAGGTTCGTAAACTTGTTAAAGCGGCTCTTGAAACGGAAACCACTTCCCTCCACCGTAAGCTCCAAGGCTGTGGTCACTTCCCCGAAGTTGGTTGCCCATGAGTCGAAATGGTGGATGTTCATACGCTCCAACGCCTGCTTCTGAAGATATAGCTGCATGACATACAGCTCGCACATGGTATTGCTGACAGGCGTTCCCGTTGCAAAGACGATACCCCTGCCATCGTTTATCTCGGAAAGGTACTGGCATTTTAAATACATATCCATTGCCTTCTGTGAACCGGAGCTTGAGATACCGGACACATTGTTCATCTTTGAAAATATGGCAAGGTTCTTAAAATGGTGCGCTTCGTCTACCATAATGGAGTCAATACCCAGCTCCTCGAAACAGATCAGGTCATCTTTCCTTGTTTCATCCGACAGTGCCTTTAGCTGCTGCTCTAACTTCTTCTTTTCTCCCTCCATCTGTTTGACCGTCCACTGTTCTCCCTTTTCTGCCTTGATTTCCTCAATGGCATAGGAGATTTCCTGTATCTGGTCGTTTAACATCCGCTCCTTGCGTTCTTTGGATATAGGGATTTTCTCAAACTGGGAATGCGACATGATGATACAGTCGTAATCTCCTGTTGCAATTCTTGACACGAACTGCTTTCTTCTGCTCTTTTCAAAGTCACGCTCCGTTGCCACAAGGATATTGGCAGAGGGATACAGTCTCATAAACTCCCCTGCGGTCTGACCGATTAAGGATTTCGGCACCACAATGACATTTTTGTTGGAAAGTCCAAGTCTTTTCTGCTCCATGCAGGCTGCCATCATAGTATAGGTCTTTCCTGCACCTACCACATGGGCAAGTAGTGTGTTTCCGCCAAGCAGGATACGGGCAACCGCATTTTTCTGATGCTCTCTCAGCTTAATTTCCGGGTTCATGCCGGGAAACTGTAAAAAGGAACCGTCATAGCTTCTGAGTCGGATACAGTTGAAGGTATTGTTATAATAGTCCACATACTTCTGTCTGCGTTCCTGATCCTTGAATATCCACGCCTTGAATGCTTCTTTTATCTGGTTCTGCTTCTCCCTCGCCAGCATGGTTTCCTTTTTGTTCACTTCATAGTGGTACTTCCCGTCCCCGTCATCAATCCTGTCACGGATGGTAACGGTTCTTAGGTTTAAGGTTTCCTCCATGATGGAATAGGCATCTATGCGGCTTGTACCGTAGGTTTTGGTTGCCGCAATCGACCTTTTATCCAGAGCCTTGTTTTCAATAAACCAGTTCTGCCCGTAAGTATTGTACTTGATCTGAATCCCGGAATTGTAATACGCAGCTTTAACTGCCTGCGCCCTTCGTGGCGTGCCAAGCAGTTCATAGATAAACTGCTCGTAGTCCTCCGGCTCTATCCACGTTGTTCCGATACGCACCTCGATTTCCGAAGCGTCAAGGTCTTTGGGCTGTACCTGTGTAAGTGCCTGCACATTGGCAGCAAACAGCTCCCCGTTTTCCTCTGCATAGGCTTTCGCAATACGCAGCTTGTCACGGACATTGCCGGACAGGTACTCATCTGCTGTTTTCCACCCTGCATTTAGGTTGTTCTCATTGTACTCGGTTGGATCAAGATAAATTAACCCCGCCAGTTCTTCTATAAGAAGTCCTCTCTTTAGCTCTGCCTCTGCATCCGAAGAAAGAGTGCTTCCCTCCGACAGCTCCTTTAAGGCTTTTTCCACATCCGGCTCATAGATACTGAGCATAAACGGAATATTGACTGTACCGAACTCGCTGACGGAGACATTTAATGCTTCCGATGCTGTTTCCACCCGGTCTACCTGATTTTTCGCCCGGATGGTCTGCTTGTGGAACATA
The DNA here is from genome assembly GCA_022764165.1 of Eubacterium sp. GTDB lineage: Bacteria > Bacillota > Clostridia > Lachnospirales > Lachnospiraceae > Oliverpabstia. Next base: position 18,613 of record JALERM010000022.1, read on the forward strand.
TCTGCTTTTCTTACATTTCCGTCCTCGTCCACCACCTCTAAGGAACATAAAAGCGGATAATCCGCATCGTCCTGAAATGCCTGCCGGCTTCCCCTGCCTGTGATAAATCCGAACTTCTTTACATAGGCATCATACTTTTCATTTAAGAGCTTCTGCTGGAACCTAAGTTCCTCATCGCTGCACCCTTCCGTCTGAATAAAAATGAGCTGCCTTGTGACGGTACGGATTTCATCCATCAATCGGATACGCTCCTCCATAGCTGCGGACACCTCCTTTAAATACATTTTGGAGTTTTCCCGGTAATAGAGTTTTCCGTCAACAAAGGTATAGGTGTAGTTTTTCACATCCAGATCGGCATCAATCATATCCCGGACAGGTTCCTCTGCATCCACAAGCTCCATGACATCGGTGATCTGTCCTTTCAGGCTTCCTACTGCCTGCGAAAGTGCCGACTTTAAATCAAAGTTTTCCTCATGGTTGATACAGCTTGTATATTTGCTTTCGTTGCCGAACATTCTGGAGTCATATTCCATCCTGCCAAGCATCATTTCCGGGTGTTCCACAAAGTAGGAGTTGACTGCGATACCGTCCTCAGTCCTGCCAAGATGCACCCAGTCCGGCTCTGTAACGATTTTGTTCTCCCTCTTTTGTAAGAAGATAATGTCACTGGTTACATCTGTTCCGGCGCTGTCTTTAAAAGCTGTGTTGGGAAGTCTTACCGCTCCGATAAGCTCTGCCCGCTCCGCCAGATATTTGCGGACACCCAGATTGGCTTTATCCAGTGTTCCCTTGCTAGTGACAAAGGCAACAATACCGCCCGGTCTGACCTTATCCAGAGCCTTTGCAAAGAAATAATCATGGATACGGAAGTTGTGCTTTGCGTACTTCTTATCATAGAGCTTGAAGTCTCCAAAGGGGATATTACCCACCGCCACATCAAAGAAATTATCCGGGAACTGTGTTTCCTCAAAGCCGCAGACCTTGATTTTGGCATCCGGATATAAAAGCTTCGCTATTCTTCCGGAAACGGAATCCTTCTCCACTCCGTAGAGCCTGCTTCCTCTCATTTCCTCCGGCATTGCCCCGAAGAAGTGACCGACACCAGCGGAAGGCTCAAGGACGGTTCCCTGCTTGAAACCAAACTGTGATAAGCCCTGATAGATTGCCTCAATGATTTCCGGCGAAGTGTAAAAGGCTGTAGTAACAGACTCCCTTGCATCTGTATATTCGCTGTCTGTCAAAAGGCTCTTTAGTTCCTCATATTCCTTTTTCCAGTTCTCGTTCCTTTCATCAAAGGCTTGCGGAATACCACCCCAGCCCACATACCTTGCAAGTATTTTCTGTTCCTCGGTGGTGGCTGCCCGCCCCTCCATTTCAATCTGCTTCATCAGGCGGATGGCTTCCACATTCCACTGATACCTTGTTTTCTGCCCGGCTTTTGGAAGCTCCGCTGCTTCAAAGCGGAAGTTTTCAGCTTTCTTCCTGCTGTTTTGGATTTGCAGTTTATCCTCAAACTGCTTTTCCAGAGCAGACTTCTTTTCATAGGGCATTCCGGCAAAGTCTTTCTCATACTTTTCCATGCGAGCCTTATCCGTAAACAGTCCTGCCCTCACAAGATATTCCATCACGCTGTAAAGCTGTTCGTAGGTGACGTTTGTCCGCTTACGCTCCCCGTTTTGGTTCTTGTAATCCACCTGAAAGCTGTCCGGGTTTGAGATATACTCAATCAGCCCATAGGCATTGTTGTGATAAGCAGTCCTGTCCTCCCCTTCGCCCGCATAATGGTTGACGATACGGTTTAGAAAATAGAGCTTATCCGGCTTTGGCAGACCGCTTTCATGCACCATCTGTAAAAATGGCTGAAACGGTTTCATGGAAGAACAGTCCTGCACATAAATCTCGACTGCTTCCCTAAGCTCCTCTTCCATTGCCTCCACCTGCTCTAAGGCTTTGGGATAGGAAGCATTGAAAACCGCAGGCTTTATGATATTTCCACTCTGATCTATGACTTCCCCCTCTACTTTCTCTATGGGTTCTGTCTGCTGTTCCTGCGGCTCTGCTTCACTCTGCTTTGGCTCCTCAATCTCAATCGCTTCAAAGTTCGGCTCCTGCCGCATACGCTCCTTGTATTCATGGTATATATCCATAAACCAAGGCATTGCAGCAAAGGACTGGGGACTCTGGTTGAACTTGTCAAATACCTCTGCCGACAGATAATCGTCCTCCTCTATCATGTGAAGGATCAATGACGCACAGTAACGGTAATCTTCCCGGTGTTCTCCCCTTGTACCATCCGGCTTTGCGAAAGAAACGGTAACGCCCTCTTTATCCCTTGTGATGCGGCTCTCCCCGTAAGGACCACCAACCGTATCGGACATGGAAAAATCTTCTCTTTCCTCCCCATAAACCGTAGCCAGAAACTCTGCCTTTTCTTCTATGGAAAGGTTGGTGGTAAAAATGTCATACAAAAGGGTTTTCACGGAAATGTACTGTATTTCCTCATTAAAGTATGCTTTTAATGCTTCCTGCCACAGTGACTCCTCCTGCTTTGCCGCTTCATCTTCGGTCTGCTTTACCGTCACATAGTCTCTCGGCGGCTGGTAGTATTCCCCTGTCATAATCAGGACACTTAACTCCCGCTCCACAGCGTTCCAGTTCAAATATCCATCTTTTTCGCCTTCCTCATCTCTCCACTGGAAACGAATCCCTTTTCCGTGATAGGTATCATAGCCATGCAGTCCGTACCCGTCTACGGGCCAGCCTGCACCGCCCTGACCATATTCCTTTTTGATCCGTTTTACACGCTCTCCCGGATCGGACACCGTTTCAAAGATATGATAAATCCTGCGTTTTCCATGGGAAAAACCGCTGCCTTTTAAAAGCACCTGCCGGATATAATCGTGGGGAACAACAAGCTCTGTTTTAGGCTTTGTATAAGTGTACTTTTCCGGTATCGAAACCTCGCCATTTTGGGCAAAAGAAAAGGAAGCCTGTTCATAGCTTCCTTTTTCCGTACTGCCGAGTGCTTCCAATTCCTCAAGCTCCCGGCTGATTTCACTGTTTAACTGTTCTTTACGTTCTTTTTCCTCTAATGGAATTTCAGAACGATTTCCTTCATCACGATTTCCTCCGCCTGCATCTTCACCTGCTCTCTGAGCTGCCACATCTCCATCGTGGACTCCGGATTCTTCGGTGGGTTCTTTTTCAGATAATCGTTCTCCAGAACTTTCATCATCTGATAGGCTTCCTCCTCCACTTCCTGCATCTTCTCTGCCAGTTTCCCGAATCTCACCAGCGTCAGGTATCTCTCCCTGTGGTTCTCCTCCAGATACTGTGCCGCCCTCACTGCGAACCTGCCGAGGTTCGTTAAGGTCACTTTCTCCTCCGGTAATGTCAGGTTGGGATAAAGCATCCCGTCCGCTCCCTCGTGATACGTTAACATCTCTGCCATAAGCAATACTCCTTTCCGTTTGTGTCAGTTCCTTTGCAATACTTCTTAGCACTTCACAGGATATATCGCTTACAAGTGATCCTAAACGGTAGACTTCTTCTTCCGATGTAAATGCGGTAATGAAAGAAAAATCTTGTTTTTCAGGGGAAAGGTCAAAGCCGCATCGTGTAAATACCGCATACACCACACTTCTTTTTAACGCTTCCTCTGCCGTAATCTCTTGCGTTTCATCATCTACCAATATTCGTTTCGTTCCTGCCAAATGGACAAGCTCGGTAATTCTCTCCCCGAACTCTAAGTCCATTATGACTCCGATTCGGTTTTCTGTAAAGTCCTTTAAGAAATTTAATGCTGCTTCTTTTTCGCCTGCATTTTCACAGCCAAGATATGCTGCATAGGCTTGTCTCTTTTCCTCGTCAAGCTCCCATGTCAGGCGGGTTTCCCTGCCCCCGGTATCGCTTATATCGAACACATATCTCATGTGGGGCTTTAATGCCCTTGACGGAAAAATGGCGATTCCTCTGCTTCCTCTCTTGACATACCTTCCCACACGGGGATCTTTCCATGTGTCATAGTCTGCCACTAAGGTTGCATTCGGACGCTGCATATAAATCATCAGGATATTGTCAAACTCATATCGGTAGAGTCTGCCTGTCAGCCTGCAAACGCTTTTCCAGTCCTTTTCGCTGGAAACCACCTGCTTCATTCCGGCATCGTATATCTGGCTGACCTTATAATCTACTCCCATGTTCTACACCTCCAGTATTGCTTCTCTTATATCTTTTCCGTCAATGGCATCTCCAAGGCAGTCCCAGCCTTCATATCGCTCTCTTGCGAATAATTCAATCCGGGGGACATCGCCGCACAGCTCCACTATCCTGTTCCTGATTTCATCCGGTTTCTTGCTGTGTTCCATAATCCTTGCATCGCATACCTGCGGCACCGCCTTTGACACACGCTTTGGTCTGCCTTTTGTGCCGAGGATACAGATTTCCGAGTTGGAACGTGTCCAGAAACCAAGTCCAAGAAAGAAGCTGTCCGACTTTTTGTTTCGTTTCACCCAGTTAAAACCACAGGTCTTATAGGTAAAGCCCCAGCTTTCCATGACGGAAATTCCTTCTAACAGGCAGGGAAACGTTACCCACAAAAAAAGAATACAGTCATCAGCGGCAATGTTTCCTACCGGTAATGACCGTATATCTTCGATTTCCATTGTATGATAATGGTTCTCTGCGCTTCTGCCCTCGCCCTTTTTGGAATAGACCTTGTAGTGCCAGGGCGGATCAGCATAAATCACATTGTACTTTTTCCCCAATCCTATCCCTCCTGTGTTCCTACGATTTTTGCAAAGAGCTTGTATTCTTCCTTGTCAAGCTCCACGAAAAACTCCGTATCAACCGCTTTCTTTACGGTTTTCTCCTCCGCCTTTTTCACCTTTTTTACCAGACGAAGCAGCACAAAGTTCTGCTTTGAAAGTTCCATGCTCTGCTGAAAGGTCAGCTCCTCATTTTCAAGCTGTTTCTGCTTATCCTGAATTACACCTGCCATGCGCTTTTCTATTTCCACCGCATCAGAAAGGCTGACCGTTACCTGTGCCTTTGTCTTTCCGCTGCGTTCCCACTCCTTGTGAAGCAGCTTAACTAGATACTCCATATCTTTTCTGATTTCTTTTCCTGTTATCTGTTTTTCCAATCTTTTTTCCTCCCTGTCTTATCTTGATTTTTCCGGTTTTATTTCTCCGATTTCTGCAAAGCCCTTATCATAAAGACCTGCGTTCAGTCCTTTTCTGAAATGCTCCAAATCGCTTGTACCAAATTCTTCAAAGTTTGCCATCATGATTGCTTCTCTTGCTTTACTACTCATACGCTCATCCATTTCCAAGTTGGAATACAGACAGAATCTGTCCTGAAGCATCTCCCGGTACTGATAGATGTCCTCTATCTTCCTTTCTGTCCCGTACTGTTGCCTGATATGATGAAAATCAATGGCAGAAGGTGTACTGCTTAAATACAGTCCATGCCCCCATTCAATCGCAATCAGGCTGTTTTCCTCTGTGGGTTCTGCTCCACGGGGATGCCTTGCAAATAAATCGGTTCCCTGTGCCACCACAAAGCTGCCTGTCATGGTGTCCATTAACAGCAGGTTCTTTTCTGACAGCTTTTCCATGACACGATAATCGTGACCGTTGAAATTACGGAGCGTCTGCCCCTGTTTAAAGACCGTATCCAGCCTTGTATAAGAAAGACTGTCAATACTTGCTTTTCCTCTGGTATCCATACCAAGCTCTGCCAGCTTATTCAGACATTCCCCGGAGCATCGTTTTTCATCAAATGCAGCCTCCTGATCCGTACTGTTATAAAAGCCTTTCAAAAACTTCATGAGCTGTCTGTCATCCACACAGAATCTTGCAGCAACCGATTTATTGCCTGCAAAATACAGTTCGCTCCAGTCATTTTCCTTTCCCAAAGTCCTTCCAAGTTCTATCATGGAATCTGCAACATCTTTCCGGCTGTCAAAAGTATCCATATCCACATACTTCAGATAGTCAGCTACCGTCATAAGGAAATTGGTTTCTGTCCCTTTCCAGTTTTCCGATACTAAAATAATCTCTGTAACTTTCATTTCTACCTCCAAAAAGGGCAGCACCTATCGGCACTGCCCTGTCTCTAGTCCTATCTGGAATAATGTCATCTGATCGTTTTGTATCTTCCCGGACACATCTTTTCTCTTTTCAGTTAATATCTGTTTTACACGCTCTGCACACTGGGCGAAGGACTCCCGGTATCCATCCGGGTTTTTCGTGTGCCTGCGCATGGTAATCAGGTCATCTTCTTTTAAAGCTCCTGCAAGCCCGCTGGCATATCCGAGTACGTTGTCAATACTGATTTGCTCTGCTTCCTTCTTTCCAAGCATTTCCCTGTTGCATAAAAGGAACTGGATATTTGCGTCCGAAAGATAGGTGTCAAGCACTTCCGCCGCCCTGTCACGGATTTGGGCGGCTTGTGCCATATACCCATTTTCCGTAACCGGAGGAAGCTCCCTGAAATAAATCTCCGGGTATTTACTCATGTCCCCTCCATACAACTCCTCTAACTGCTTCTTTGCATGAATGATGTGGTTGCGAGTCAGGTTCATGTTCCCTGCATCATCATAAAAAGGATCGCTTCCGCCATACTCTTTCATATATTCCCAATGTTCGTACTCCCGGATAAGCTCTGCTTCATAATCCGGTGTTTCTTTTTTTGTCATTCTTTCCACCGCCTATCTCGGTCTGCCGATAAATACAATCGAAGATCTGCTCTGCACAGGTCGGTACACAACACCGATCCGCTCATTGGCGGCTTCCACCACCATACCGTTACCCACATAGATTGCCACATGGGTAATGTTGAAAAATCTTCCATTCTTACTGTAACTGTAAAAGATTAAATCCCCCGGCTGCATTTCTTCGTAATTCACCAGATAATTATGGTCATAGCAGAACTTGCCCTCTGCCGCTGCGGTATTTGCACCTTCATACATAATGTTTACCCCGGCATTCTGCCATGCGTAATAGGCAAGGGAGCTGCAATCAAAGTGTGTACCGCTGTCCCTCAAATCCTGACTGTACGGGTATCCTACCTTTGACAAGGCATATTCCACGACCTTTTTTCCGTTTGCATCGGAAACTGCATCCACAATCGCCTGATACTGTTCCGGGCTTAATGTCTCGCCGGGATCTCCGCCACCGCCTGTATAACCCATCATCGCCAGATTTTCCGGTTTCATCAGTTCTGCAATCATTTCCTGTTCTTCTTCATCAAAGCCATACTCCGAAATCATGTCATGGTAGGTCTTTAGCTTTACATTAACTTCCTTGACGGTAGTGGATGTGGTATTTCCTTCCTCATCTGTCGAGGTATCTGTCCGGCTTGTAATGGTGTAGCTGCACATATCATCAAAAACGGATTTTAAGTTTTCCTTTGCCTTATCCGTCATATCCGTAGCAGTATCACCATTTCCATACTTCACCATATAGACCGCCAGAATATCACAGTAATTATCCGGCTCTCCCGCTCCCTCAAAATCCACATAAATCTTTTCGCTGGTATCATAACCGGAATAGTTCGTCAGTTCATCATTTACCTCCCTGTTAAACTCTGCGACATAGGCTGATAATACGTCCTGCGTGGTTTCTCCCGATGATATGGACGGAAAGAAAATGGCAAAGGGCGAATTATAGATAATCGCTATGACAGCAATAATCGGAAGCGCCACAAGTGCCACCAGAGCAAACAGGGCAAGCAGAAACAACCCCACATACCGGATGATGTACTTTGCTGCCATGGAAAAACGCATAAGTGCTATATCCTTTAAGGCTCTTCCAATGCTGTCCTGATTTTCCTCCTGCCTGAGTTTTGCAACAAAGAGCTGTATCATGCGGTTTCTGGTAGAGTTTTTTACATCCTTTTTATCCATTGCAATGCCCACAACTTCTCCGGCTGCCGCACCGATCAGCACGCCTCCTACTCCCGTGGTTGCAGTTCCGGCGGCTGTCCCTGCCGTTGCTGCCGCCGCCTTTGCTACAGTCTTTGCGGTTTCCTTTGCCGCTGCTTTTGCCGCTGCCTTTGAGGTTTCCTTTGCCGCTTTTGCTGCACTGTCCTTTGCTGCCTTTTTACTGATTTTCTTTCCAGCCTGCACCTTCTTGATACGCTTCTCTTTCGCCTTTGCCGCCTGTGTACGGTAAAGTCTCCTGCCTGCATCCGTGGCACTATCCACCGGACGAGATAAGTTTCTTGCAACCATATAGGACTCATAAACCTCACTGCCACCCTCCATCTGGTCTAAGGAAGTCTTTGCACCTACCGAAGCAAGCGTGCTTACTGTACTGCCATTTTTCTTTCCAATGGCTTTTTCCCTATCCTGCTTTGATTTCTCAAACTGTGCATATTTGCTGTTTTCCTTCTGCATGGATTTTTTGATGTCCTCTTTTACGGACTTACTTTTTCCACTGGAAGATTGAGCCGACTGACCGCTTTTATCGGAAAGACGCTTTTCTGCATCCGCTTTTCCCTTACTGTCCTTTGTGGCAGACTTTACCTTTAATGCAGACATTCTTTTATCCATGTTGTCTGCCTTTGCTTCCCTCTCTGCCCCGGCAAACTTCGGAGTCCTCTCTACGGTCAGGACATTTCCCGCCTTGATTTTTGTCTCCGGGGCAGTCTTTACATGAAGCTTTGTCTTTTCTTTGGTATGAATGACCATCGGCTTGTCATCCACCTTTTTGATGTTCAATTTTCCTCACCTTCTTCCTGAAAAAGAGCAAAAAAATAGCACCTAAACCAATGGCTTAGATGCTGTGATTTACTGTTTATTCTCTCTTTTCCGCTTTGCTTTCTGCTCCGATTTTCTCTGCCTTTTTTCGTACATATCATGAATCCAGTCTTTTACCGGAGCCTTCCACATTTCCTTTTTATTTGGGATATTCCTTATCAGGCTTTGGGGGTTAAGCCCCATTTCCTTTGCCATGCGGATTTCTTCTTCTCCGAGCCGGCATTTCCTTTTTGCCTCATCCCAAAGCTCCTGTTTATATGCCATCTGTACATTTCCTCCACAAACTGATAAAATCCTTTACCAGAGCCTCATCCCGTTTGTCACGGCATTTCTTCATAAGCTGTTCTGTATCCGAAAGCATATCCAGCGTATGATATTCTCCAAATTTTACATTCAGCTTCATAATATATCTTACCAACTTTTCTTCCGGTTCTATTCCAACTGCATACAGCATTTTTTCGATACCTGATTTTTCTCTAAGAGATGCCTGTTCACTCTGGTAAATAACCTCTGCCTGTTTTGTTATCTTATCCTCACGGACAATTTTAGTAATTTCATAGGAATGTGACAGATCACGATACAGAATATCATAATCTCTTTCTGCAACATACGTTGTAATAAAAGAATTACAATGGCACAATCCCTTTTCTTTCCCCTGTGCTTTGACTATCCCCAGATGGAGTACCTTATCTTCCATTCTGTGAATTAAAAGATAGTCGCTGTCAAATTCCGAATCAGGATTATGGTTAATATCAAAAAGATACAACTTTGAATAAGAGCAGAACATTTCCGGTAAAAGGTAAAGATAATCCAGTTTCAAATGTATCAGCTTTAACATTCTATCCTGCTTTTCTTTTGTTTTATAATACTTCTTAACGAGCTTTTCTAATGACTCCAGTGTAATTCTGCCCTTCTTTACTGCATATACACCAAAATCCCCGGCATACTGATTCGGTCTGCCAACATATTGAAGCCCCATCAAATGCGGTATTTTCAGTTCCGTATTTGTCAGATGCAGTATTCGTTTTGCAGTATGAATATAATAATCATATTTGCACAGTACATCTTTGGTATCATTAAATATTTTCAACAAGCGGGTATCTTTCATAAAACCATCCTTATCCTCATCGTTGGAAATGGAATCGTCCAGTTTCCATAAAAGAAAAATGCCTGGGCTGTTAGGCTCAGGCTTAACTTTTCTTTTTTGAATTGCAATTCTGGGAGCAGTCCTATGATAATTCCATAGGCAGAGGCTAACTTTGTATTTGTATCGCCCGCAAAGCCGGGACGGGTAGCTCCTCTCTATCGCCGCAAAAGCACTTAAGCTTTTCATTACCTATAATCTAACATGAGAATCAGCCAATGTCAACCTCATTTTTGCTTTTCTCTAAGGCAATTTTTTCATGGATATTCGTGTTGTAGAGGTTGTAAAGGTCTGTTCCTTTTTCAATCTGGTTGTCAAAAGGAATTACCACATTTCCGCATTTCATCAGTCCCATACCGCTCTGGGTATTGGTTACGAAGCGGAGCTGTGCTTCTGATACACCAATAACCTCTGCCATTTTGGAGCTGTCCGTATTTGCCTGCTTTAACAGGGTAACAAACTCGGAGTTTGCAAGCATGGTTATCGCTGTGTAGTTCTGCAAAAGATCCACGACATTCTGCGTGATGCCAGTACAAAGACCGCCCTGCTTTCTAACCTTTTTCCAGAGCTGCTGCAAATATTTCGCAGAATACTCCGAATTGAGAAGTACATGGAACTCATCAATATACAGCCATGTTGCCACGCCACGCTTTCCGTTTGCAATGATACGGTTCTGGATACTCTCCATCATAACGAGCATTGTGATAGGACTAAGCTCCGTACCCAAGTCACGGATACCGTAAACGGTGAAACGGTTATCAACGTCAACGTTCGTTTGATGATTAAAGATGTTCAAAGAACCATTGACAAAAAGCTCTAAGGAAAGTGCAATGTCCTTTGCCTCCTCCTCTGGCTGGTTCATTAAAATCTCATAAAAGTCTGACATGACAGGCACATACTTCTCCCTGCTTCTGGCAATGTCGATATAGAGCTTTCTCACGCATCGGTCAATAATGGACTTCTGGCGGGAGTTAAGGCTCTCACCCATACACTGCTCGCAAAGACCAAGCATAAACTCTCCCTTCTCACGGATCATGCCCTTGCTATCGTTCAAATCAAGACTCCAGACATCCATATCCAGAGGATTCACATAGTTGTCCGTGTAGGTAGACATATTGACTACCGTTCCTCCGTAGGTATGGGCAATGTCAAAATACTCGTTCATCGGATCGATAACGATAATCTCGTCATCCGTTCCCAAAAAGACATTTCCCATTTCCATCTTGCAGAAGAAGGACTTACCGGAACCCGGAACACCGAACACGAATCCGTTTCCATTGATGAGCTTTTTGCGGTTTCCAATATTGATATTCTTCGATACCTGATTGATGCCGTAATAGCACCCGCTTCCATCATTTAATTCCTGCACGTTAAAAGGCATCAAAACAGCAAGGCTCTGTGTCATCATGGTACGCATGGTTTCCACCTGTCTGACACCGATAGGAAGTGCTGTATTTAATGCCTCTCTCTGTTTCAGATAATGTTCCTCAATGGTAACGGAATTTCGCTTGCCGATGGTTTCCACCGTTTCGGTCATGCTGTCCAATTCTTCCTTCGAGTCTGCCATGAGAATAATTGTGGCTGCCACATAGTAAAGGCACTGGTCATTCTCACGCACATCATCCATGATTTCCTCAATCTCTTTTTTCTCAATTCGCTTGTTATAGGAGATTTCGGAAGAAAAATCATTGTTCTTGTTTCTTACCCTCTGCTGCTTGATAATATCCGACTCAATACCGAGGTATTTCTTCTGAAGGATTTTTGTTGTCATGTCCTTCGGAATCGGTACAACATCAATGCTGGTAATGGAATGAACCGGAAGGGAAGTGATTTCATTTAAGAAACGGTCTGAAAGACTGGAAGGGTATTTTTTGATAAATAATGCCCTGCAATATTTCTTCTCGTCTTTGAAGTAATCCTGGTAGAACTGTATCATTCCGTTGCACAAATCATTGCGGAAATCTGCCCCTACCTTTTTAGCTTCCCTGATGTCAAAGTCAAAGTTGCCCTCATCTCCAAGATGATAGTAGTCATATAACACCTTGATTCTCTCGTTTCCGGAAAGCGGAACAATCTCCGCACCAAGCTCATTGAACGCCTTGTGAATGGAGGCTTCAATAGTTGCAAACTGTGCCTTTGCCTCCTCAAAGTTCTTGCGTTCAATGGTAATGGTTAAATAACGCTCCTGTTCAATCCCCTGTCTGCCCTCATGGATTTTCTTTTCCATGATGTCATTGTAGATTTTGCGGAAACCGTTAAACCCGTCCTCTTTTTCCTGCAAGAATACATAGTCCCTGACCTGCTCCATGTCCTTATTCTTGTTGTTAATTGTGATTTTGAAACTCACATCGAGGGAATTTAAGAACTTGCAGTATCGCTCAAAAATATCAATCTGCTCGACTTCGTTGGTGGTTGTATAGTTAATATCCTGAAAACGGTAGCACTTGGAAAAACGGTTCTTTGCAACCTCAAAGATACCGTTCTCTGCCACCTTCACAATCTCAATCGTTTCCTGTATGGATTTCGGAGTCTTATAAAGCGGTTCGCTTGCTTTTTTCAGTTCCTTAAATCCGTCTGTAAATAAACCCAATTTGACCTCTCTTTCCGCAGCCGGACAATCCCGGCCGCTAAAACCAGAACTGTCCAACCGTGAAAGGTCGGTAGTTACTTACCTTCTGTTACTTCTTAGTGTTTTGCCTTGTAAATCACCGCACCGATAACAGCAGCTACAAGTGCTGCCACAAGACCAAGCATCATTTTCTTTGTTTTCTTCTTCATAGCTTCAAATTCCTCCTGATTTCCTTTTGTCTGGGGAGCTTTACCTCCCTTTTTCTTTTTCTCTGCCACAGTTTTTGCCGCTTCCTCCTGCTGGCACTCTTTTATGACTGCCTCACCTTCCGTTGAAACATAGGTCAGCGGATGATTTGCAAAGAGCATACGCATCTTTCTTCCCATGACTTCATAAAAGCTCATACCGTTAAAGCTGTAAAACCCTCCAAGTGCAATCGGTGCCACCACCGGGATTGCCACATATACGCTGGGTGTTAATCCGATATAGCGGTACAGAAGAAGTACAATGCTTCCTCCCGCCACCACCGAAGCCACGGAAAAGATAAGCTGCTTTGCGGTAAGTCCCATGACCACCGACTCCTTGTAGCGGTCAATGTCCTTGTTAATCTCGATTACCATTGTTTCTGCCTCCTATCTGCATTTGTTCATCTCATTCTGCTTCTGATTTATTCCTTTTTCTGCGTCATATTTTTTCATTCCCTCTGGACACAGTTCGCGCAGCCTTTCCGGTTCAAACAGATAAAGAGGATATGACACATTTCCCCACTTTTTCTCCAAGCCCGTAAACTCTGCGATTGCGTTTTTCGTGAGAAAATCCTCCGACTCCGGAATGTTGTCTGTATCAATATAGGCACAGTATTCCGGAACCTCCCCCGGCAGGTCGATTGTCAGGTTTCCACAAGGAGATGGATAACCGTCCTCCAGCGAAAACATCCCCACACACAAGCTGTTATTGCTCTGATAGGAACTGACAACAATACGAATCTGCTCTATTCTTCCCTCTGATGTTGTGAGTTCCAATTCTTCCACATTCTTTTTCTCCGTATTTTTCCCCTCTTTCTCTGTTAATGGTCTGATCACCATACTTTACCTCCTTATAGTCCAAGTGCCTTGCTGGTGAGTGACTGCGCTCCTTTTACGCTTCCTACCGTAAGTGCTATGGTAAAGGTCATCTCACACAGATAAATAAGGGTTTGCGCCCAATCCGCATAGTTTCCGGTAAATGAAGGTAAACCTGCATTGATAAAGGCATTGCAGATAATAATGGCAAGTGCCATCGTGACCGCCTCAAACACCACCGACAGAAAATACTTTGCATAGGTACTTGCAGTGTGAGCCACATTCCTGTTGCCCGCCATTGTGGAAAAAGCAATGGAACCGATAGGCACAATTACCATAATCTTTAAGAACCGGAAATAGACGGTATATATCATAAAAAAGCCGCAGATAATGACAATGACACTTAATAGTGCCGCCAGAATCAGCATGATCAGACTCTCTCCAAATCCCAGATTCTTGATGACCTCTGCCTGGGTGCTGTCAATGGTAAGTGTCGTGTACTGCCCCGCTGACAGGGCATTGACAAGGTTTCCTATCGTTGTAAAAAATGCTTTCATTATCGTGACATTGTTTGCCACAAACCACTCGGCAAGACCAAGACGGATCAGCATACGCAGGATGACTTCAAAACGCATCTCCTCTCTGACATCCACACTCTCCGAGCAGAACCCGATGACAAAGAACAAAACCACAAGGGAAGAACCAACGCCGACAAATATCGGTTCAATGCTCTCCACAACCTGCCACGGACCGCCTCCTTTAAAATTTACCGGGGACTGACCTAGCATGGAGAATACAAGGCTGATCTGATTATTCCAGAAGCCGAATACCATCTCCAGAAGTGCAAGTATCTTATCCCCTAGCTTGAAAATATCCACTTATCGTTCACCTCTTTCCTTCCATGAGAGGACGGACAGTTTCTGCCGCCCTCCGTAATAAAGACTTCATGCTTCTTAAAATCCAAGGAAGGTAAGAACCGTGGAAATACCTGCCATCATGACTCCGGCAACAATTCCCTTTAAGGCAGAGTTCATTGTGGAGGAATCCTGCTGCTGGTATGCCTGTGCAAACTCCATGACATTTTTGGCAAGGATGATGACACCCACTGCACCGATAATGGCAATGACAAGGGTTTTTAAGTTGTCAAGCGGCTGTGTAATGGCACTGGTGTCTCCGCCTGCTGCAAAGACTGTCATAGGCATGGCATTTAATGCCATATAACCTGCACCGCAAGCCGCCGCTACTGCCTTCTTTACTTTGGATAAACCTTTGTTTTCCTTCTTTTCTACTACTGCAACTTCATTTTTACGCATAATCTTTATTCTCCTTTTCTGTGTTGGACAGAAATTATGAAGACTAAGACGGAAAGGAATCTATATCATTCCAATCCGGCTCAATCTCCGAATGGAATGGTACACATCCCTTTCTGTCTTGTTATTTGTTATCTATAAAAACGGGACTTCCCCGTAATGAAAGTAAACCGGGCTTTCTCCGGTGCGTTATGATCAGAATCACCTCCTTTTAAGCACAAAAAAGCAGCCCCAATTGGCTGCTTTATCATTTATCAAAAATTCATTTAATACTACTTCCATTATTCCACTCTTAAGCGTCCTTCCCTACAGTCCGGAAAATGTCAAACATATTATATCACGGGTTCATATATCTTTTAGCGATATCTAACACGTTCTGTCGCGGGCTCCAATTTTGATAATTAATCAGATTACCAAAATGATACGAATCTACGCTGACGGAAAATCGATCTACTGGAACATATAAGAGAGTATCTGTCACAGTGGCATCTGGGCGTATAATCGAAAAATCCAACCACTCGTTAAGGTTATCGTTTTCATCTACCACATATCTGTAATTCGTGGCTGTAAGCAAGTAACCTTCATTATTTTCTACATAAACATGTCCTTTGACTTTACTATCTTTTAGAACAAATCCAAGCTGGAGAAGATGTCTGTATAATGTGGTGTTTTTCCTTACTATCATGTGATACAACGGAAAACCAGTGAAACTGTAGATTAAATACCACGGGATATTATAAACCGTTGCATCAATATAATTATACGCTCGCATGATTACATAGTTTTCTGCGAGAGTTTCAGCCATAGTAAGAGTTATATAAATACCTGTTTCTTCTTGCAACAAATAGATAGCTTTATCATAATGCTCTTTAGCAATCTTATATAATTCCTGTCTTTGCGGTTCTTCTGTCTCAGGAACATATTCTTTTATATAATTAGCTCTTTTTTTGTGATAAGGGCAATTCTCAAACTTGTATTCATCATACTGAACTACGTTAGGAATATTAATTCCTTTAGCATGTCTTGCATGGGGAGCAACATCAATTTTCTTGTAAATACCAAGAATAGCAACTGGATTATTACATCGAGGGCATAACGCTAAGTGTTTTGTCTCTCCATTAACTACCTGTATATAGTCTGGATTATTCCCAACCCGTTCTTCATATTTTGTTTTAAAATCCTTATCAGCAAAGGATAAAACCGGTTCGTAGTTAGTAGTAAATTTAATCTCTTTCATGATATTGCCTCCTTTGATCGACTTTATATTGTTTCCTTAAATTCTACCATAAGGATATCATTTCCGTAAAGTGTAGACATCTGCAACCACCATTTATCGCCAATTTCAGGAATTTCCCCCATCTTTTCAAGCAATCTCAAACATGTCAGTAAATCCTTAAAACCAACCAAAAAGACATTGCCACCTTGTTGCATCTGAAAATAATATTGGTCTCTCTCGGGAATAAAGCCACCCTCTGACTTAAATGTTTCATTATCTTGTATTGCCGCCCCTGTAAGCATAGCTACTTTATTACTTTCTAACAATTTCTTCATGTTATAAGCTCCTTTTCATTTAATATTATTGCTCTGAGTTCGGAAATCCTCTAATAGCTAGCTATTTGTTTTAAGCGCCCGATAGGTGCGTCTGATTTCCCTCATTTTCGCTACATCCGTTTCCGGATAGAATACCGCAAGGATTTCTTCCTTTGTCATGCCAAGAGCCATCATCTTATGAAGCTCCTCTTTCTGCTCTTTGGAATACTGCCACTGAGCCATACGGTTCATAATGGTATCTTCTCCGGCAATCTTGCGTTTGGATGTGCCTGCCCCACCGGAACCGGAAGGCTTTGCTTCCTCTCCGGTTTCTTTAGTATCTTCCTCCTCCGGTGCATACTGTAATTCATTTTCCTGCTCTTTGTTAATCTTCTCCCTCTGCTCCTTTTCATCAAGGCTCAAAAAACGCTTTCGCATATCAAGCTCTGTCAGCACACCAAACTCCTCATAGGTCAGAGAGTCAATGTAGACATTTTCCCCCTTTTCCTTCAAGCCCTCATAATAGGCTAATGCTTTAGGTGACAGTATCCTGTACGGCTGTTCTTTGACACTTCCCTGACTGTAAGGGACATGGACATAAGGCTTACCTTTTCCGTCAGCAGTCTGTGAAAAAGCAGGGTGTGCAAACGGAATATACTTGTTATCCATAATCGGATCGAATCCACGAATAAAGATGAGGCATTTCTTGTTATCCAGCTTTCTTACCTCATCCGGGGTAAACAGTTCCCTTCCAAGTACATCATAGTTCCGGCTGGAGCTGCCCTGCCTGCCTTTGGTTTCCCCGCTGGATTTCTTGTCAATCGTTCCTTTTCCAAGAAGTTCCGACACATACTTATGGGTACTCTGTTCATTACCGCCAAGATAGATAAACGTATCGCAGTTGCCGGGGATTGTTTCCCAAGTATCCTTGAACAATGCTTTAAGCTGTGCAAAGTTCTGGATAATGATGATACTGGAAATCTCCCTGCTTCGCATGGTGGAAAGCAGGGAACAGTAGTCATCCGGCAATGCGACATTGGCAAATTCGTCCAGCATGAATGTCACATGAATCGGCAGTCTGCCGCCGCAGTTAAAGTCAGCCTGATAGTACAGCTCCTGAAAGATCTGTGTATAGAGCATTCCTATGATAAAGTTGTAGGACTTGTCAGAATCCGGAATGACACAGAAAAGAGCTGTCTTTGTTTCACCGTCCCCGTTCACACCGATACCCAGCTCCGCAAGTTTTAAATCATCCTTTGACAGCATACGGAGTACCTGTTTGTTTTCCAGAAAAGCAAGTCTTGAGTTTGCGGAAATGATGATGGAACGGACGGTATCACCTGCACCCCTCATACATTTGTTGTACTGTTTCACCGCCGGATGTGCTGCACCAAGCGGCGAGGTTTCCTCCAGAAACTTCATACGGATGTCCAGCTTGGAAGGCTTGTTCTGCTCTGTTACCTCCGCTTCACCAAGAAGCTGTAACACGGTCTCAAAGTTTCTCCTTGCAGGCGGTTCCTCCAGCCACACATAATAGAAGATTGACTGTAAGAACAGACCCTCGGCTTTCTCCCAAAATGGATCGGAAGGTGTCGCACCCTTTGGCGTGGTGTTGGAAATCAGGTTGGTAATGAGCTTTACTATATCTGTTTCCTCTCTCAGATAAGAGAAAGGATTGTAACAGTCTGATTTATCCATTTCCAAAAGGTTAATGACCTTCACGTTATAACCGTTGTTCTTTAACATTTCCCCGCAGCTTCTTAATATCTCCCCTTTTGGATCGGTACAGATAAAGGAGCAGTTATGGGGCATCTGCATCAGATTCGGCTTGACTTCGTAGAAGGTCTTTCCCGCTCCGGAGCCTCCGCAGATTAATATGTTGCCATTTAATTTCAGCCTTCTGAAATCCAGCGACATCTTCACATTCTGGCTCAGGATTCGGTTGAAATTCTCGTCCTTATCCATGAGGATTTTATTGGCAAACTTCGGGGACTCAAACCTCGCTGTACCAAATTCCTTGCCGGGCATGAAATTTCTCTGGCTGGTAACATACATAAGCAGAGCGGTGGCATATACCACTAAGGCTATTACCACCGCTTTTACTGTTCTCTCATTATAATAATTTGCAAATGGTGCTGCGCACACACGGTTAAAAGAGGAAAGGAAGGTGTTGATATCCCCTCCCGGCTCCCATGCCCCGTTCAGCAGATACCCCGCATAACTGGAAAGTATGGCACCAAGAATAATAAACCATAAGGATACTTTTTTCTTTTTAGGAACCATAGGCAGCTACCTCTTTTTCGGAGCAGGAGCTTTCTTTCCCCTGTTCATGGCAGCCGCTTTTCTCTGTGCTTCCTGATAACGCTTTCTGACCTCTGCCGCCACGCTGTCATAGTGACCTTCATACAGATCCCTGCCCTTCATGGTTCCAATTACTCTGTTATCCTCAGAGTACAGCTTGTATTCCTTATCACTGTCAAGGAATGTCAGAATGGTCTTGCCATCGTGGATTTCCATTGCATTTTCCTTGTTGATCCACAGATACCTCGCATTCTCTCCATACATTCCCGGTATTCTGGTTTTTACCGCATGATCATTCTCCTCCAAAACCAGCTTCTTTGTAATGGTAATATCCACAAGGTTTTTACTCTGTGTGGCTGCTATGGTCTGCATACGCTGTGCCAGCTCCTTATAGCTTCGGATACGGTTAAGAAAGGCATCCTTATCCATGATGACCTTGTGCTGTCCGTTATCCTCTTTGGCAAGCACACCGATTCTCTCAAGCTGACCGACCACCTGCTGTGCCTGTTCTTTCTCAAGACTGAAATTTTCCTTAATGTCCTCCACACTGACGGTCTTTTTCTCCATTGCATACAGACCGACCTTTTCCATCAGCCCCTCTAAGGCTTCCCCGGCTTTTGCAGCTTCCGCCGTGTGGAGGTTATCGTTTCCCTTTTTCTGCCCTTTTAGAAAAGACATGACCTTTTCCAGTTCCTGTTCATCACTGTTTTTCAGGTAATCATCAAAGGTGGCTATCCTGCCGGACTTTAACTTCTGTATCATCATGTTTACTCTCGGCACCGCCTCGGTATGGAAGATAATCTCACTCATTCCGTCCTTTTTATTGATGTCCGGCAGAACCGAGTAAAGGATTCCATACTTCTTTGCCATCTTTTCCACCTGCTTCATATCCTCCGTGGCAAACTGCAGCACCTGAAGATCGCCGCCCTTTAACAAGAGCTTCCGCATGTCGGTCTTTCCCATCGTCTTTTCATGGTCTAATATGGCAATCAGAAAGTCCACCGCCTTTTTCATCTGCTCTACGGTGCCGCTTCCGACTTTCATGGCAATCTCAATCCCGTCATAAGCCACACGGATAATCTGCACCGCCTGTTGTATTTCTTCTGACATACATGCCCTCCTATCTTATCATTGCTTCCTTTTTTCCAAGCTGTTCCTTCACCTTATCCACAGAAAGCTCCCTGATTTCGTCTGCTGTAAGACTCACTCCATTGACCGCCAAAAGCTCCGATATGGTGTTGATTGCCTTTTCCTCCTGAATGCGGTACATCTCTAACGCAATCAGAAGATGCTCTATCTTTTTGATCCATTCCGGCTGAAAGCCTGTCAGCGTTTCATACTTGCGGTATACCGCTTCTTTGTCCGCTTCCTTGGCAGTCAGTTCATCAATCAGCTTGCCTGTCAGTTCCTTATCTCCGGTAGCAAAGGCAAACTGTACGACAAATTCCTTATCTGCCTCTGTTATGGCAGCCTTCCCCTGCTCCATCTGCTCTAAGGTCTGTGACACAATCAAAAGTTCCATCAGCTACCCCTCCTGCTTCTGTCTGTTTTCATATACTGCAATGTTGATAATCTCCTCCATCTGCTCCGCCGGAATCTGGTTGTTAATCAGCACTAAAAGCTGTTCCTCTGACAATCCCTTTTCAATGCCACTTCTGATCTGCACAAGCTGCTTCGGTTCAAGGTCATGCTCCGCAACCAGCTTTACAATGTCGATTTTCTTCTTAAAGGCAAGCCTTGAGAAAAGGCTTGTCACGGTACGGTTGTCCTTTTTACGCTCCATGCGTTCCACTGGAACCACCGACACAATCTGTCCCTTTTCATTCACAACTGCCACATTGTAGCCTGCACCCGGTATCTGCGGATAAAGAGGAGCTTCCTGCATTCCTGCCGCCTGCTGTGCCATATCCTTTGCAGGCTCCACCGCTTTTTCCGGCTCTGCCTCTGTCATGCTGCTTCTTCCTGCCGCCTCTTTTTCCAGTTCTTCTGTACGTTTTTCCAATGCTTCTCTCTCCTTCTTCATACTGTCCATTTCATTTCTGAGCCTTGCAATCGTAGCCCTCGCATCATTTAACTCATTCTGCTGCTTCTCTAAAAGCCCGTCCTTTTCCGAAAGCTGTGCCAGCAGGTTATTCTGTATCTTTGTATCCTGTCCGGCAGTTTTCAGTTCCTGAATCTTTTCATTCAAGGCATCATAGCGTTTCTCCTGAAACTCTATCTTTTCCACAGCCGCCTTAATCTGCTCTAACAGTTCCTCGGCATAGCCGCCATGCTCTTTTGCTGCTTTCCCGACTTCCTGCAACTTTTCCATCACATTCCTAAACAGCTTTTTCATCACAAACGCTGTCTGTGAGCTGTTTTCTGTGATTTCTGCCACCATTTCAATGGGAACACCCTTTTCATAGAACTCAAGGGCAACTGCCATCTGCTCCCCGGTCAGCCCTTCCTTTGTGATACATTCCCTGACATTTTCCGGGTATCCGTTTCTAAGGCAGGCGGAATGCACCTTCATCTGTGCATAGTCAAGCCTCTTTGACGTATAGGTTTCCGTCTCCGCAATGGTAAGACCATATTGCAGATCGGACTCCACCAGCTTTAGCATTTCCTCCGTAAACTTAGGATTTTTACGCAGGTTATTCAAATGGGCTTTGATGTCAATGCTGCTTACTTTTTCCCTTTCCTGCATCTGCTTCCTCCTTCCAATGGGTAAAAAAATACAGCCCTACAATACAGGCTGTCTGCTTTTCTCCACTTTTCTGTTTTCTTCTTTCTCTCTGGTTTCCTCTAATGCCTTTCCGGTATCCGGTTTCATAAGCTCTGCCAGAATACGCTTTGCAATCCGTTCCTCTTTGGAAACTGCTTTCTCTTTATCCCGCACCCTTGCAATCTCATTTTTATAATGCTGCTTAAATTCCTCCACCTGCTCCACAGTGTATCCCTGTGCTTTCAGCTTTTCCGATATTTTTTCGTATCTCTCATGCTCCGGGGCAAAAAGCTCCTCGCCTCTCTGGAAACAGTGTTCCAGTTCTTCAAGCTCATTCAATTCCGACACCATATCAAACAGAGGCTTCATTTTCGCCCGTTCCTTAAAGATACGGCTCTTTTCCCTTGACGTATCTTTCTTTTTATCTGTCATACTCTCTGCAATGGCAGCAATTTCCGCCGCTGTCTGAATATCATGCCGGACAAGGAAAAGATAATCTTCCTGGAGCTTCTGCATCTTCCGAAGATCATCCCGGTATTTCCATGCCTGACTGTATGGACGTTTTTTCATCAGTCCCAGTCGGTACAGCCTTGCAAAATAACGCTTCTGTACCCCGGACAGCTTTGCCCTTTTATACCGTTTCACCCGGCACCGCATGATTTTGGGTTCCTGTTCCTTTGTCATACTGCGGTAAGTGGAGAGGTTCTCGGTTTCAATCCGCTCCCGGATACGTTCCTCGGTATAGTCCTCTCCAAGACTTTTACACCGTCTGAACCTTGTCAGTCCCATCGGCTTAATAGCAAGATACTTTCCCTCGCTCCGATAGGCGTTCTTGATTTCATAGCCCATACCGGAGAGCATTTCCAAGAATGACTCATAGGTTGCCGCCTGCATGATACAGGCATCTATATCTCTCTTAATCATATCTGCCCACACAAATTTTCCATCCCGAAAGTCGTTCCACTCCTTGTAATTCTCGGACGGTCTGACACGATCCTCGGAAATTTCAATGGTGGACAGCCCGTACTCCTCGCACAGACGGTTGGTAATGGGCTGAATCTTTTTCGCCCAGTCCCCTTTTTCATAGCGGTACTTGATCCCTGTCCGGAAACTCACGCTGTTAAAAATGATATGCCCGTGAACATGATCGGTATTGTCATGGACGGAATACACCGCCTCATAATCAGCACCGAGATATTCCTTTGCAAATTTCCCGATGACCTCAAAGGCTGTTTCGGCATCCACCTCACCCTCCGCAAAGGAGATAATCAGATGATACCCCTGCCTTTTATCCGTCTTGTCAAACTGCACCTTCGTCTGCCGCATCTGTTCGTAGGCACTATCCGGCTGACAGTTCAGGGAAGATACCCACCTGCCCTGTCCTGTCTTGTAATCTTCTACAATATAATCAAGAGCCTGCTTTAAATGCTTTCCTGCATAACCGGAACCACAGTCACCGATATAAAGTATCTTACTGATTGCCAAGTGTATCCACCACCTCTTTTACCAACAAATTCAACTTCTTCATATAGGCTGACAAAAGTTCCCTGTCCTCCTCTCGGTACAGCTTTGAATTGTGGCTCCTTGTGATCTGGTTGATATTGTTTCCGATTGCATTGACCTCGTTAATCAGGTCACGCAGAAGGATACGGATTTCAGGATAGTCATTGGGCTTCTGTGACATTAAAAGCCGGATATACTCCGACTCCTTCATGCCACGCTGCTTAGCGTCTGACTTTAGCTTTTCTGCTTCCTTTTCCGTCATGCGGAAAGGCTTTACTACTGTCTTTTTCTCTCCAGCCATTTACCTCGCCCTTCCTGTCGCTGCCTTTAATACCGGGGAAACATCCGGTAACAGGTCTTTCCCTTCCTTTACAGCCTCCGTCATTTTTTCGATTGCAGCATCAATGCCGCCCTTTGACTGCATATCACGGATAAAATCATCTGCCATTTTTTCTGCAAGCTGCACCAGTTCTTTTCCGTATTTCGTCCGGTCAAACATGGCATCGAGTAATCGTTCATCGGCTCTCAAAGACTCCAACTTGTTTTGTTTCTTCACAAAATCAATGAAATCATCCGGGTTCTCCACCTGTGCCTGTGCAGTCTGCACCATTTCATAATTCCACTCACAGACCACATCTATCGCATCATCAATGGTATCATTAAGCCACCGTACCTTTCCCTGTTCATAGGCTAAATCTCCACGATACAGCTTTCCGTCTTTCTCTCCAAGAAGGAAATCATACCCGCCAAGATATCCGAGCAGCACATCCGCTTCCTTTTCTGTCATGTGGAAAAGCATATCATTCTCATCCATGAACCGGACAAGCTCTGCACCGGAAGCGAAAGGCTTCGGTTCCTCATGACCTTTTATTTCCATTTCCTGAAGGCTCCCTTTGTTCACATCAATTACATCCAATCCGACCACCTCCTTTTAACTGTCCTCTGATTTTTCCCTAAATTCCCGCCCGCCTCAAATTCCCTGGGGAATTTGCCAGATACGCACTTTGTAATACAAGTGCCTCTGGTTAGGGGGCTGCCCCTAAAACCCCGCTGAATATGGATAGTCAACTTATTTTTTCAGTTAACTTTTACAGAATAAGTTTATTTTTTCAGTTGACTTTCCCGTTTTGAGTCAACTTTTTCAGTTGACTTCTCTGACAGGCAGCTTTCTCCAGACCATTTCACAAAAAAGGTCAACTCACTTTTTCAGTTGACTTTTCTATTCTGAGTCGATTTTTTCAGTTCACTTTTTCTTTTTCAGTTGACTTTTTCAGTTGACTGTCATCGTGCCATTTCCTTTTCCCACCCAATTAAAGCCATTTCTTTCCTTGCCTCTTTAAGCCATTTGTTGTAATCCTTGTAAGCCTTTGGCGGCGGACGGTCCTCCACATCATATCCAAGCCCATAATACTTTTCCATGAGCGTATCTGTGGCTTTTCTGCCCGGTTCGTCATTGTCAAGGCAAAACTTAATGCTCTGTATCTGCGGGTGTTCCTTTAAGAAAGTTTCTAACGGGGCATCAGAAAGCATCCCGAGTGCGAGCTTATTGCTGTGGTAATCACTGTAAATATCCGCATAGCTCATCAGATCGATTGCTCCCTCAAATACCTCAAGCTCTGTGCTTTCCTCATTCCAGACGTTGACGCCAAAATTCTTGTCGTTTCCTGCCACATCACACTTGAAGCCTTTCCCGTCCCTATCAAACACGCCACGCATACTTGCAAACCGGGTTACACCGTTTTTATCATTGCCCCTAAAGACAATGTTGTGATGGCTCCTTTCCTCATAAATCAAGCCTTTACTCACAAAGTAATCTATGACCTCTTTTGAGAGTTTTCTTTCATCCATCAGGTAACGGTACAGATAACGGTTGTCCGGTGCAGGAGACGGAAGTACAAAAGGCTTTCTCTCCACCTCTTTTTTCTCTATAACAACAGGGGACGGTTTCCAGTCTGCACTTCTCTGATAACCTGCAAAGTCAAGCAGCCAGAACACCGCTTCCTTAACTTCCATTCCTGCAAAGACACGAAGGAAGTCTATCTGCGATCCTCCGTTTTCTCCCCTGTCATATTCCCTCGACCACCGAAACCAGCTCCTACGGTTGTAAATACGGACAGAATCCATTTCCTTTACGGTATGGTAATTGCCTACTCTTTTTACCGTATATCCAAGACTGGCTGCAACCGCTGTCAGATCCACACTTTTTGCAATGGCAAGTTCCTCTTTGGTAAAGCTGTTCCGTTCCTCCATGCTATCTGCTCCTTCCCGGCTCTGCCACCAATGCCCTTTCTTCAAACTCAAGGTAATGGTAGTCTTGCGTTAAGGATATTTTGGGCATGGTCATGATTTCCTTTTCCCGGAAGCTGAAATATCTGCTGTTATCCCCTCCCACAATCACATGATCATCGAGCGGTATTCCCAAAAGGCAGGACAGCTTTAAGATACGGTCTGTCATAATCGTATCTTCCTTGGAAGGCTCCAGCCTGCCGCTGGGATGGTTGTGAACCAGTAGCATTTTTGCAGCATTGGAAAGAATTGCACTTTTGAATAACTCCCTCGGTTCTGCTACTGCCTGATTGATGGCTCCCATACTGGCAAAGTTGCAGTTGATAGGGGTTCCGTCAGATTTCAGGTTAATGACACACACCACTTCCCTGTCCATTTCACACAGCATTTCCCCCACTAGGGAAACTGCATCTTTGGGACCTGTGATTTTCCGGTCTGAAAACAGGGGAGCATTCTTTACAAGCCGGATGGAAACTACATCAAGCTGAAATGGTTCCTTCTTCTCCATCTGCATCC
The DNA here is from genome assembly GCA_022764165.1 of Eubacterium sp. Taxonomy (GTDB): domain Bacteria; phylum Bacillota; class Clostridia; order Lachnospirales; family Lachnospiraceae; genus Oliverpabstia. The sequence goes on from JALERM010000022.1 coordinate 44,301, forward strand.
TCCTCTCCCGGCTCTACATGGATGATAAACTCTCCCTGCTGTGACTGAATGAGTCCCACAAGCTCCTCCACTGTGACCTCTTTTCCATCTATTCCCATAAGTCCTCCTATCTGGACTGTTTTGCCTCATACACCATAGGCGGCTCTGCAACAATGCCGTCAAGTCTCCTGTTCGGTGTGTCCGTGGCAAGACTTAATTTTCTTAAATCTTTATCATAGTGGTACACCTGATTGGACAGTCTTTCTTCCAATGCAACCTGATCCATGTTGATTTCCGCAACCATTTCCGCCAGCTCATTTGGATCACCCATTGAAGTAGATACAGCGATGACCTCATGCACAGATGAAGGGAGAATATAAAGGTCACTTTCCATTTCTGTTGCAAGTGTATGAAGCTTATCCTCATACAGCATGGAAACTGCACCATTTATTCCCCTGTCATTGGAAATCACCCACATCGACTTATCAGCAGGCATCTCACCGATCATCATCTCTGCTATCTCCTGCGGCATTCCATCTTTCATAAACATCTCACAGATGACCTCATTCATGGATGTTATGCGTGGCGGGAAAATCCTTCTTGTATTCTCCGCAGCCATCTTAAATAACTGCTCCTCATTTACTCCAAGCTGCTCTGCCAGACTGTTCTGTATCAAAGTGCTCTGAATCCCATCGTCATCCATTTTTATTACCCAGCGGTAGATAATGGATAAATCTTGAAAATCACGGTGGGGGACGCCTGCAAGCATTTCCTTATTCTGCTCCGTGTTGACGAGCTGGAACACGATATTATCCTTTGCTTCCACAAAGTCAATTCTCGGTGCTTCCGGACACATTTTGAAAGCATTAACCATACAATCAGCCCCTGCCTGAATTGCCTTTTTCAAATCATTACAAGCCTTGTAGTGATCGTACATATCATTGATATAGATGGTAGGGGAAACATTTTTTACTTCTGCTCCACCAATCAGGTTAATACCATCCATCATGCGGTTTACTTTATTTACTGAACAAACTCTCAGTTCCATATCCTTATACTGTTCCGGCAAGTAATCCTTGAATGAATCCTTGACCACTTCCTTGAAAATCTCATAGTTCATCATAAAATCTATCTTCCTCCTTTTGTGCAGCAAAAGAGCCGGGGATTTCTCCTCGGCTCATTCATCTACTATATTCTGTTTTTAATAAAGTTTTGCTAAGGGGGAATCCCTCGCTGAATGATAATCATTCCTCTATACTCCTTTCCTCTTTTTAGGCAAAAGAAAAGCCGGGGATCTCTCCTCGGCTTATGTAAAACTATATTATATGTCTCTCAAATTTTTTCTACAAACAAAATCTAAATAATCTTTAGGTGTTATGCCAGCTTTTATAAATTGTTGATGAACGGATTCTCTCCATTCCATATCTCCTTCATCTACAAACATATGCCACACGCTTCGAATGACTGTAAGTGCCTTAATAGCCCAACAAACATATTCTTCTCTATGCACGTAATATATATTACCAGCATATATGCGGGCATCCTCATCAATGCTCGTCGAATTGGTAATTAGAACAGTATAAATATTAGCACCTTTAGATATTCTTTTCTCATTCTCAACAATCCATGCCTGGTGTCTTCCCGCTTCACTAACATCAGATATTGGAACACCTTTTACCTGACCTTTTTCCTCATAAATTTTATCTTCTGAGACAACAATATTATTTTCATTAATTATCCAATATGGATCAGGTGCTCCAGTACTATTAGGATTTTCTGAAATAAATCCCAACAATTTTCCCAATTCTTTGTGTCCTCTTTCAAACACTTTTCCATCAAGTGAATTTAAATCATCTAAAATCCCCTTGATTCTTTTCTCTAACTTTTGTGTCGTTGGTATTGATGTAAAGATACTTTCTATCCGTTCAATACATTCAAAGAACAAATCATCATCCTCAACAGTTCTACTTTCAATGGAAAACAATTTCTCTGGAAGTCCCGACAACCATCTTATACTTATGTTTTCTTTTAAAGCATCCGACAAATATTGTATACCTGCAGTTTTGTACTCCACTTGCCCATTTTTAAATAAGTAATATGCCATACAACCTGCCATATAATTCCAAAAGCATTTGTATCCATTTAATGCTGGTGCATTTAAAATTCCAACAATACTACAAGCATGTTCATACGCAGTTTTATAATCCTTTTTCCATAGCGCATATTGAAATTTTAATTCCTGAATTGCTGATTCCTGTAGTTTTTCATTTATCTGCTTTTCTACTTTATTTTCTTCATTCCAATATCCATTTCTTAAATCAACAATATACTCTTCTGCTCCTTGCCATACTTGATTTCTCTCCAAAAAATCTCTAGCCTGTTCTATTACATCATCCACACTTGAGTAATCCACTGAATTTTCTAGTCCAAATTGAATTTCAGCTCTTAATTCTGGAGCAAATTGCTTAATCTTTTCCGGTTTTGTCAAATCATTTTGAATAGTATCTCCAATTACACAAACGATAGAATAATCACTTGGATTTCTAGAGCATCTACCTACAGCTTGAATTATCCTTGTCCGTATTCTTTCTGCATATAATTTTGAAGCTCCCATTCTGGTAATCAAAAATCTTTCTTGCAGATTTGTTGTTTTCGGAAGATTCCAAATAAATAGCAATCTACTCTCATCATCAGAAAAATCTATGCCATCAAAGCGATTTGCTAAGATAACAGTTGCTTCCGGTGCATCTACAAACAATTGTTTTGACTCTTCTATATCTTTTGCTTCAAAAACTTTTGTACTTCCTATATGCTCTGCATAAAACTGTCTAATTGCCTCTGCAGATTGAGAATCTGGGACAAGAAAAACACTTTTTTTACATAAATTTTGAAGTGCCATAACTACATTACCTTGCTCCTCTTCTCCCAAAGACAAATCCGGAAAAGTAAAAAATTTTCTTCCCAATCCCTTTTTATCCCAATCGTTTACTATTGGCAAACGACATATTTTCTCTATACCAGTAATTCGTTCTAACTCACCGCTTCTTCCTAACGTTGCAGACATTAATACTCTTTGTTTTGCACCTGCAAAAGCTTCAAAAGACATAGTTGGTGCAATCCAAGGACGTATAAGAAGTTTTCTATTTGCAATATAAATATTGCATTCTTGCAAATTCTCCGATATTCTTGAGTATGCATAATAATTGGATGATCCTGCTTCTAATCCTTGTTGTAAAATTGTCTGAAGCTCATCAAGTTTTTCCATTATCAAAGGCATCGGTAACATATTGCACCATGATGCCACCTCTGGAATATACTCATCTTCTAACAAATATTTATAATCTGTTTCACTGATAAAAGGTTTTAACAATTCTGCTATTTCTAAAAATACAGTATTTCCACTATCAATCTGAATAGTCCAATTTGATATTATATAGTCTTCACACGAATGCACATCATCCATGATTAAAATATCCACATCATCAAAAAAAGAATGCAATGCAAAAAAAGAACTATATGTCGTAACTCCTATAGCCTCTGCCATCAAAAAACTGCTTTTATCCTTCGGCAGATAATCTTTCTGTTTCCCACAAAAAGCAATTGCTCTTAACCCATATTTTAAATTTGCCTGCTCGACAACCTGATGCACTAATTGATTTGTTGGACACAAAAACAATACTTTTTCTTTATTCTTTCTTCGTCTATATTCTCCAATCAATAATCCTACTAATGTTTTTCCACTTCCTGTTGGCAATTCTAATGCAACCGTCTTTTTATCCGCATTTTCAATATACAAATTTAGCATAGCTGCTTGATAATCTAAAGGACCCATAATTTTCTTAAATTTATTATCTTGATACATTTCTTGCGGTGAAGAATATGAAAAATCTTCTTTCTTTCGTGTTTTAAATGCCATAAATACACCTTCCTTGTCTATAATCTTAATGGCTTTCATTGTATTAAACTTAATAATATAACACTATATATATCGTCAAACCTTATGCAAATTTAAGATGACAAATACTCATCTACAATATGGTAAATATAATCTAACACCCCATATATGTAACTAATTCCCTCTTTTAAAATCAAATAATCTATCGAATGACCTCTAGTAAAAAACAAATTCTCATCTGTAGATATTAAATATCTCCATACTTCTGCATTTTGATCCACCTGCTTTTTTGCAGGATTTATTTCGATATCTCTTTGATTTGCCTCCTGCAATTCCTTTATCATAGAACGAATTTTGTTACATTCTATCCCATCCAAATTGTACTGAATAAAATGCTCCTTGTATTCTTTTACTTCCTCAACGAACTCTTTTGAGCATATCATTTTATCTATAATCTCAGTCTTAATAATATCCCATAAAGTCAATAAATTATGTCCACCTGACGGTACTTTTCCCCATGCCCTCATGTATATATGCTTTAATGAGATTTCCAAACAATGCCTGTACGAAAACAAAATAGGAAAAATGAAGGTATCGAGTATCTTAGGATTTCCTCCACTATTTACAGCAATCTCTACCAACTCATCTGCACTATTTTTATAACCTTCCCGCAAACCATACAATGCTTCATCCTTGTTCTGCCATCCAAAATGTGCAGATTGATCCATCTCACCTGTATCAACAAAGATTTTCATTGAATCGCCTCCATTCTTAAAGATGAATATATCATTTTTCAAGTTCAATAAGCATTTCATCTAAAACATTGTATAAATATTCAGATGCTAAATTTCCATTAAGCTCATATTCTAACATATTCACTAAATCTCTATTTGAAAGATTTAAAATCAATTTTCCATTTTCTCTCAAAGTTCCTTTTATTGCCTTCTTTGCGTTCTCATCTGAGCCATTACACGACACTATAATCGCCACACATCTCAAAGCTTTTGCGTACAAATATTTCTCTGTAGTATATATCTCTTTTTGAGTAATAACATCTTTATAATTCTTAAATTCAAATATGATGTATTTTGACCTGAAGTATTCTTCAATAAATTTCCAAAAAGCACTTGTCACATCGTCCTTTATTTTGCATATCAAATCAAATCTATAAAGGTCGTCATTTGATTTCTGTTGCTCTCTCCATAATGTTAAATCGTTTGAAAACAAAATCTTCAAAACCTTTGTACAAAACTTTTCATACTCTGTACTTGTTTTCTTATCTTGTTCCCAATCCTTTACTTCTTGTAACAGTTGTTTTATCTTCTCATTATCATCTATTAAAGAATCTAAAGTTTCATCTTCAACTACATCAAGCAGTCTAAGAAATTCTTCTGGCTCTTTTAATTCAATATCTTCCGTTGTAAATTCAACTAGAGAAAGCAGTCTGTATTTTAATTCCTCATTATCTTGAACCAGATATAATAATTCACTTATATCAATCACAAGAAATTTATCTTTTGTCCTAATGTATTCTTTTATCAAATCTGGAATCATATTGGCTGTAACAAGTACAAAATACTCATCATCTTTTAGTGACATCAAATCAGCCACTACTGTTGTATTAGCAATGGACGATTTACTTATTATTTTGGAACGTACCGCCTTTACTTCAATAAAAAACTTCTTTCCATTTTTTTCAGCATAAATATCATAATTTGAATCCTGTGTATATGCAGTTCTTTTTGTATCACATCCATAAAATTTAAACAAATCCTCAACTAATGCTTCTAACTGATACCCTCTCACTGGGTATTTATATCGAACCCCTTCCATTGTTGCTATTACTTTCATTGACAGTTCAGTTTCATTTTCCCATAGTGTAACCAGTCTATCTTTAAATTCGTTATTTATCCCTTCTTCTCTATATAACTCTGATTTTATAAAAACCATGACATCCATTCCATAAATTAATGCTGTATGGTACTCTTCACGCATGTGTTCCCCAAACTCATCCGAAATTATAAGTACGAAATAGTCACACTTTTTTATACTTTCAGAGACAGACAAAATCATTTCTCCAGGCATGAGCTCAGTTCCATCTGTTATCGTTTGAAAACCTTCTTTATTTATTTTCTCACATAACGAATTTATATACATACTATTTGAATAAGAATAGCATAAATAAACTTTCTTCTTTAAACTCACTGAAGTTCCCATAATGCAACCTCCACATAGCTAAAATTTATACTACAAGTTTATCACATCATCCCTTCTTTTCATATCCCAAATTCATAGTGGATTACATCTCTAAGAATATAATCCACTATGACTCAACTTACTTTATTTCTCCTTACTTTTTCTTTTTCTAAATACCATTATCCCTGCAACAATGGTCACTAATCCTACTCCAGTAAACCACCACGGGTTCATGTTATCCCCGGTCTGTGGCAACTTCGGTTCTGTCGGCTTGTTTGTTAATTTCAAGGTGTACTCGACAACATCCGGTGCATCATCGTCATACTGCAATACGACTTCATGTGGGGTACTGTCATGGATATAGCCCTCTGCTGCTTTTGTTTCCACAACATAATACTTAATATCCTCTACATAGTTACCATTCTTGAATACTGCAATCGGAAGTTCCTTTGACTCAGCATGACCGTTCTTGTCAGTTACAAGTGTTTCAATCACATTTCCGTCCTTGTCACGGATTTCAAATTCCACACCTGCAATGCCTTTTCCTGTGTCTGAATCGGTTTTCTCAATGATAATCCTGCCGCTTACAAGCTCATCCTTCATGGATACCTGCTGAAGTTCTTTGGTGTTCTCCACGGTAAACTTCACTTCGTTTGCAATCTTGTAACCATAAGGAGCTGTTTCTTCACGGAGGATATACTCACCCACCGGAATGCGGTCAATAACATGAGGCTTTCCGTCAGACTTCCATGTCTCCACAACATTACCGTCCTTGTCGATAATGGAAAGGGTTGCATCCTTTAACTCATGCTCCCCGGTAATATCTGTTTTGGAGATTTCCAGCTTTGTAGGATAGTTCTCAAATTCTGCTTCAAGTTTAATGACCTTCACATCATCGCCCTGGTAAGAAGCATCCAGTTCAAAAATATCCTCGCCAAGCACATAACCCTTCGGTGCTTCAATTTCCTTCACATAATACTGACCAAGAGGAAGGTCACTTGTAAATACGCACTTTCCGTCTTTTCCGGTAACAGCCTTCTCTACAAGGGCATCCTTTGCCACAACAACCTTACCATCTGCATTTACAATGTCCTCTGCCGCATACAGACCGAATACTGCCCCTTCAAGCTCATCTCCGGTTTCAGCATCTGTCTTAATGACAGTTACCTGCACTTTCTGTCTCTCGTTGGTAATATCCATGCCTGCATAGACAACCTTAGTGTACTGATCCACATAGGATAAATCTGCCTCTCTCGGTTCCTCATTCAGAACAAATCCCTCTAAGGTCTTTGTCTCCACAAGGTAATACTTGCCTAGTGGCAGGTTATCAATGCTTGCAATTCCCTTATCGTTGGTCACGATTTCTGCAACAAGCTCGTCCTTTTCGTAATAAATGGTATCAAGACCGTCAGGACTTACAATGTCCTCTGCTGCGTAGACCTCAAAGGTAACGCCCGCAAGGGATTTCTTGAAGTAGTCAAAGATAAAGTCATACCAGTGTTCCCTGATCAGATTGATGTCGCATAAGAACTCACCGTCTTTATTGATGATAATGGTTCCTGTCGGCACTTCGTCCTCCATCACTACTGTCTGGACTTCCTCAGTATCGGCAATGGTAAACTGGATTTCTTCTGCCTGCAAATATCCGTAAGGAGCAAATTCTTCACGGAGCGTATAAACCTCTCCTATATGGAGTCTCTTGATAACGTGTGCCTCGTCTGCAACAGATGTCCATGTGTCAATCACATTTCCCTCTGCGTCAATCACAGAAAGTGTGGCACCGGAAAGCTCTTCGCCGCTTGTAATGTCTGTTTTTGTGATTTCCACTGTTGTAGGTGTATTGATAAATTCAAACTGTAACTTTACTACTGGAATATCCTGTCCCTGATAAGAAGCATCGTAATCCACGATTTCCTCAGAAGATACATAACCTTCCGGAGCTTTTGTCTCTTTTGTATAGTAAGAACCAAGCGGATAGTCCTTAACAAACTCTGCTTTTCCATCTGTACCGGATACTGCAAGTTCAAGCAGTGTATCTTTCTCAATGATCACTTCACCGTCTGCATTTTCAATATCCTCTGCCGCATATAATCCAAACTCTGCCCCGGCAATGGCAAGCTCTGTTTCCTCATCCAGCTTCAAAACGGATAATTCCACTTTCTGTCTGTCATTCTCAAATGTCATACTTTCTTTGATGACCGGAGTTTTGTCATCCACATATACGAAAGTTACTGTCTGCTCCTCCTTATTCAGAACATATCCATAAGGAGCTTTTGTTTCCACAACCTTGTAAATTCCAAGAGGAATGTCGGAAAGAACTGCCTTTCCGTTTTCATCTGTGACAAGAGTTGCCACCAGATCGCCCTCGCTGTAATACTTTGTACGCTCTCCGTTTTCGTCCTTCTGGTAGTCGTTGGTATAAATGTCCTCGGCTGCATAGACTGCAAACGCTGCTCCTGCAAGGCTTCCTTCCTTATAGACAAATTCCTTTTCCTCGCTGTCCGCAAACAGACCGCCTTTGTAGGAATCCAGAACCTCGCCTTTCTTCTCAACAGTCAGCTCACCAACAGCAGGCTGATCCACATAGTCAGCGGTAATGATTGCCTCATAGGTGTCAGGATCGGTTTCATAAGCGGTATCTGTATCCACCGCAAAAGTGATATAGTCCTCATTTACCACATATCCATCCGGTGCTGCCACTTCCTCAATGCGGTAATTACCGAGTTTCAATGTTTCCGGCAGGATTAAGTCCCCGTCCCCATCAGTGAAGAAAGAAGTATGCTTCACTTTTGTAGGATAAGTGGTGTACTGCACAACATATTCCTTTGTGTCCAGATTGTAAATCTTAAACTCAGCATTTGGAACAAGCACCGTCTGTCCGGTCTTGCTGTCCTTTTTTACGATACGGAGCTTTGCTGTAAATTCACGGTCAATGAATACTCTCCACACCTGCGGCTCGGTAGGGTGGTTCTCTGTGATGTGAACCTCAAAAGGCTTGATTTCCTTTACATTGTGAGGTACTACCGTTTCCACAACCACATAGGTTCCGTAAGGAATAGGCTGTGTCACCAGATGCCCCTTGCTGTCCGTATAAAGGGTTGTTTCCCCGTTTGAACCAATCACAACAGGCTTTGCACTGTCAAAGTCATAGCTTCCATCTTCCTTTACGGTTAATGAAGATTTGAGATAGGCGGTAAAACCTGCACCCTCTAAAAGCGGTGCTTCCGAATCCTCTCCGTTGTCAGAAACCTTAATGAGCTGGAAAGGCTGCTTATACACCTGTTCCTCGGACTTTGTGCTTCTTGCCACTTCCGGTACTAAATCGCCCTCATAGTCACACACCACATCATGCTCTGCCTCGTCTAACAGATACCCTTCCGGTGCCTGAATTTCCTTCAGATAATACTTTCCAAGATAAAGGTTGTTAATCTCGGCTTCCGCATTTTCATCGGTTGTAATGGTTGCAACAAGATCGCCTGCCTTAAAGATGACTCCAGTTGCACCATCAGGATGTACGATATCCTCTCTTGCATATACTCCGTAAACTGCCCCTGTCAGGCTTGCATCTCCCTGTGGAACTGCTTTTCCTGTTTCCTTATCCACTTTGTAAAGATGGATTTTGGCTGTGGTATGGTCGTTTACAAAGGTATGGGAAAAGGATGCACTTGCCGTTGTCTCTGACAGATAATTGAAATTGAAGGAGTAAACATCCTCCGAATTTCTGATATATCCGTAAGGAGCCTGAGTTTCGGAAACATAGTAACTGTTTGCAATCGGCAAATCTACGGTAAATGCTGCATTTCCATTCTCTCCTGTTGTAACGGTCTGCAAAGCTGTACCCTTTGTTACAATCACGCTGCCATCATAATTTTTAATGTCATTTCCGGCATACAGAGTGTACTTTCCTCCGTCCAGAGGATTTTCCGTATCGGCATCCTTCTTTGTCACGCTGACAGCAGCTTTCTGTCTGCTGTTGTAAATGCTGGTTGCCTCATACTGTATCTCTACGGTCTGATCCTTGTACTCAATGTTGACTGTCTGAGGTGTGGTATTGATGGTATATCCGTTAATGCTTGCAGTTTCTGTTACCACATAGGTTCCTAAATGAAGGTTGGATAACAGCACCTTTCCGTCATTTCCGGTCACAAGGTTTTCCGCAATCAGATCACCCTTGTTATACACCTTTGTACCATCTGCCTTGTAAATATCCGCACCGGCAGTTACCTTGAAGGTCGCTCCCGGCAGCTTTCTCGTTTCGTAAGTGAAGTTGGAACCGTTCCACCCGGTCAGGACTTCTCCTTCCTTGTAAATGGTAATGGCTCCAAGCTGCTCCTTGTCTGTGGCATTGACGGTTGTTGTCTTGCCCGCCTTTACCTGCAAAGTATGAACCTTGTCACTTATCACATACTTATTCGGTGCAGTGATTTCCTTCATATAATAGGTTCCTGCTACCAATGCCCCGAACTTTGCATAACCGTTCTTGTCTGTGGTAATGGTCTGCACAAGATTTTTGCAGGAGCTGTCAGAATAGATTCCGTACACCGCTCCGGCTAAGTTTACTCCACTTGCTTCATCCTTTTTGTAAAGCTCGCCATATCCGATATTCTCCGTTTTTACCTTGATATAGGCAGGAAGCGGATCACCATGCGGTACTTCTGACACGAACTCCTGATCCCCGGAATTTCCGGTCAGCCAGAACACACAGCTTCCGGTTACTTCCACCTTACCACTGTTAGAGGTAAATGTACCTGTTGTGGCACTTGTATTGACCTCTGACGAATAAATAGTTAGGCTGTTTCCATTCCTGCTTGTACTATATCCGCTGAGTGACAGGTCAAACTCGGACAGTACCCCGTTGCTGTCTGTCAAAGTGGTTTCAAATCTCTGGTTCGTCTCATTCCATTTCAGCTCATAGGTCGGAGCCTGACTTTTTCTGGAAGCTGCAAAGCTGGGAATGACAGCATTGATACCCGCATCAATGTTACTCTTTAAGGTCGCATAATACTGATATGACGCTGTTGGGTTTGGTGCTGTGTCACACAGTTTCTTTGCTGCGGAATCCGCACTTGCTGTCCCGTAAATGCCTTTCTCGATAATCCACACCATCGACTGCGTTGCAATGTACTGATTGCACTGGTCATTGCTCGGTGCCGATGTACTTGTGGATGAAAAGCCATAGTACAGGCAGTATCTTAAATATAGAGCCTGCGTATCGGTAAGGCTTGTGCTGGAATTATCATAGCTGTTCATAAGCTGCCCGCCTTTGGCTGCCAGACCAAAGTTCATACAATAAGCGGAATGCCCGTCAATCATGGCATACAATACCTTTCCATGACTGTATCCTGCCTTTAACTCACTTACCTCACCGGAATCCTTTGTGGAAGCATACCAGAATGAGATATTTGCACTGGCACTTGCGGCAAATACAGTTGTCCCATTGGCAAACAGCGAAGTGAATACCGTTAAGACAGCAAGCAGACCTGCCATCCATCTTTTAAACTTCTGCTTCATAATGTCCTCCTGATTTTGGGCATGAAAAAAGCAGGTCTTTTTCAGCCTGCTTTTCTCATACCTCTTATTCTTTTTTTATGCCCGGTAACAATAGAACACATAGCACTCTTTATCTCCATACATCATCGTTCCGTGGTATTCGATATAGAAATACTGCTGTGGAAGTGAGCTGTACATTCCTGCTATATTCGCCGCAATGTCATCCTCACTGTTAAATTTGACCGTACCGCTGACATCTCTTGCTTCATTCAAATCCGTTGCCACATAAAACTCAAGGTATCCTGCCCCGTCTGTCGGATAACAGTCATTGTAATCCTCCTGCGTAATGGTTCCCTCTGCAAGCATCCGGTCAAGGTCATCGGAAATATAGATTTTCCCGGCTGCCTTCGTCTTTTCCTTTGCAAGCTGAACAACCCTCTGCGGACTGTAAGAAACCGACTCCGGCTGTGACGGCTGCTGCGGTGCCTGTGGTGCCTCCGGTTGCGGCTCCGGCTTGGTATCCGGTTCGGTTGTCTGAGGTTTAGACGGTTCATTCTGTGCATTACTCTGGTTCTGTGAGTCCTGCTCTTTTTTGGTTGCAGAGGAAGTCTGTCCCTCTGAACTATTGTCTTTTTCCTTGTCATCCTCTGCCGTGGCATTTTCCTCCAGTTCTGTGGCTTCCGTTGTTTCCTCCGGCTGCTCTGTCACAGTTTCCGTTTCTTTTTCCTCAGAAATATCTTCCAAAGCCTCTAAAACCGTCTGCGTTTCTGTCTCCACATTCTGTTCTTCTGTTACCTGATTTTCCTTTCCCCCGCATCCTGCAAGAAGCAGGATGGTTACGGATAAAAGGAGAAATAATCTTTGTTTCCTCATAATACCACCTGTCCTCTCTCCCACGAGGGACAGGCTTACGTTCCATAAACTGCCCTGCCGCATCTGCGGCATTACCCTTGTGGGTAAACTGTATTTATCTGTATCTGCAATTTACGGAACTCCTCTGGTCAGCTCTCTTAATCTGCTCCAAAGAGCTAAGGGACTGTCCCGTATTCTGTTCATTTCATCCTCCTGCTAGTGCACCATGATTCTGTTGTAGTATGCCATCAATCTTCTTGCTCTGGCGTTCTTTCTGTACGCCTGATAAAACCTATATCTGAACATAACAGACACCTCCTTTCCTAATCACCGACAAACACACCGACCAGGGATAATACCACTCTTGCGACCAGTGCAAGCAGGAGCAGAAACAACTTTAATCCCATGCACAACAGTTTCAATATCATAAGTACTGCATGAAGCAGCCCTTTCAGTATGGTAAGTAATACCACGTCTGTCTTTCTCAAAATCATTCCTGCCATAAATATTCCTCCTCTCCACTAGCCCCATGATGAAGCAAGTCCCAATGTTGTTTCGTCTGCCTCTGTCTCAATTTCTCTGTCCGTCTGCTCTGCCACTGCCCTTTCAGGTACAGTCTGCGGCATCTGAATGACCTTTCCGCCTGCGAGAGCTGTCCCCAGCGTAACAATGACTTCTCTTTGCAGCTCGTCTTTGATTTCTCTTCGTATCTGTTCCAGTTCCTCACGCCTGACATACAGACATTCTCCCGTCTGCTCCGGCTCCTTTGTCAGCTCATTTCCTGCAAGGCGGCTGATATAGCTGTCTGCCGCATCTATCAGGAACTGGTTGACTGATTTATGAACGTCGGTATTCAGTTCAGCTAAAACCGAATGTACCCGTCTGTGCTGTTCATTATCCAGATTCATTCTGAGATTGTGATATACAATATTTCCTTTGCCCATCTACAATCACCCCAATCCAAACTCTTTTTTGTGGGTGGAAAGATACAGCTTTCCAAGATATTCATATCCTTTGGCATTTGCCTTTACATCCTCAATATACTGGATATTGTTCCCCTCATAGCTTCCATAACGCTTCACCACGGTTGCACCACCGCCTACAAAGACGATTTCTGTCACATCAAGGGTATATCCATGCTCTAAAAGAATGTTGTAAACCTTTTCCACATAAGCTCTGAGGGCATCCTCCACAATCGTCATGTACTTCTGTGGCAACTTATCGTTCTTTCCGTTTCTCATGACCTCCTGTATATCTTCCTCGGAAAGTTCCCTGCCATACTGCCTCATGCATTCCTCGTTGATGGTTCTCATGCACTTGATCAGTCCCTCCCGGATTGTGATGCACTCTGCTTCATTTGGAGCGGAATCTTCAATCGGCATAATGTCAATCGTCCAGCTTCCTATATCCACGACTACCACCCTTTTCGGGAGAGTTTTCATTCTGTCCGCAACCGCCGCATAGCACTGAGGAAATACCGATACCCTTGCAATGTTCATCCGGTACTGCTCGTTGTCAAACCGGAAGGTCACTTCCTTATTTCTTGATAAGTAGTCGATGAAGTCCTGCTTTTCTGCTCCGAAACGGGTGAGCGGTAACCCAACGGATAAAAGAACATTTGCATTTCTCATTCCCCGTCTGTTCAGCTCTTTTGCCACCGCTGCCAGCGTAAGCAGATAGAAGTTGTCATTTTCGACTTTCAAGTCCCTTACCTCTAATCTTCTGCCGCCTACCTTATAGTAGGAACCGTTGTACTCCACCACGTTGTTAAAAAACGCAGGCTCCGTTGTGATCTCTTTTACTCCGGTGGTAAATACCTGACTGACCGTTTTCATGCCGGACCAGCCGTGGTCGATTCCGATTACTTCAATATGTCTATCCATCTTTCTTTTCCTCCTGTTCAAAAACAATTTCTTTCTCATGCTCCTTTTCCTCTATTCCAAGCAGCTTTTTCATACATGGAAAACAGTATCTTTCTGACTGTCTGTACGGACACCCGATACATTCATCTTCCTTTTTCTGCTCCACTGCTTTAGGCTGTGCGTCCTCTTTTACACATTTCTTTGCTATACACTGTCTGTTGTTTCCGTAGAAGAATCTGCACCGCATACAGCTTCTCAAATCTCTTTCTAACTTTGCCTGTACTTCAATAACATCTAAAGGCTTTGGAGATTTCTGTACCCTGACGTTAATTCCCACTTGAGCCACCCGCCTCTCTCTCGGCGGTAAGCCTCTGGATTTCCTCAAGTTTACGGTCTGCCATTCCTGCCGACCTGATCAGCGCATAAAACACTAACCCTACAAGTGCTGTCAATATCCCTATTCCTATCATCTGCCGCCCCTCCCCGACTGTTCCTGCTTCTTTCTCTGTTCTTCCTCCATCCTCTCTACATACTCCCGAATATCAATCAGATCTTCCAAGTCGTAGATTTTGGAACACATGGCATTCTCAATGTTTTTCGGGGTACACTCACCATGCTCGGTAAGTGCCGCTATTACTTTCTGCTTTATTTCTTCCTGCACATCATCCGGCATAGCTGCTATATAATATGGCGGCAGATAGGAAACCTCTGTCTGAACCTCCTTTTCATACTCGTAACTTTTCTCAAAATCACTAATGAATTTTTCTCTTACCAAGATTGCTCTTGTCTTGTTCTCCTCACTGGCTAACTCCACCAGCTCGTCCATGAACTGAATTAACTCTTTTTTAGTAAAGCCCATTTCCGTCATCCTCCCTTTGAGAAATAAAAAAAGCGGGACTAAATCAGCTAAACCACGACAGATATTATTCTGCCAAAAGAGCTAATTTAGTCCCACCTAAATTTTAATAATAATTTTATTTTAAGCCAAACGAACAGCCTTGTATCAATTAGACCTTTTAATATAGTGCGTCAAAAAATTTTTTCACCTCCAAGACCATACGATATAGATTCCCGTCGAAATCCCTGACGCATCGCAGGCATTTATGAGATATTTGATATAATAAACAGCGCTGCCTCTATCAATACCTTGCTTCATTGCAATTTTGAGAAAGGACTAAATCAGCTCAAACCGTTGTATTTACTGGGTTTGTTCTAACTTTAGTCTTATTTTACCGTAAGCATCCCCGACACGTATTCCTGTAGAATATAGTAAATCTATGATTGCCAAATCTCTGATTGCGTTACAATTATCTCGAAGCTTTTCAATTCCTTCATCCGAAATTGTATTCTTAACAACGGTCTTCGTTTTAATTTTATGGATACGCTTCATCGGACTTTTTAAAATATAGTCCTCTTCTTCAAGCCAAGAGAAAAAACTTGAAATATTTCTTCTTACATTATCGATGGTCACGTTTGAGCAATTATTACGTTTTTGATAATTCGCCAGATATGCCCTTATCTCCTCCGTAGTTATTTTTCGTACTTCTGTAGCAATCTGAGTAAACATATGTTCCACTGTTACTTTATAATACTGAATCGTTCTATCAGAACAGCCCTCAACCTGTTTTGCCGCCAAGAACATTTCCAAAAATTCACTATTAGAAATATTGGTTTTCACGGCTTCATTTTCTGCAAAAGTTTTAAGGATCACCTCTTGCAGTTTTTTCATCTGTACAATCGACAAATATTCAGACATCTCGTTTAGCACTTTTACAATTTTTTCATCCATGTTAGTATACTCCTTCCAAAAATATACCAACATCCTACAACCAATACTTTCTTATTTTTTTAATTCTTCTTCTATTTCTTCTATTGTTGGCATGGAACTCTTGTAATCCTCCGGAATAAGATTACTCATATCATATTCAGAAATTCCTATTGGCACATTTACTGCATTTACTGCGTATTTTGCAAGCACATTATCTTTTGTTTTACAAATAAGTAAGCCAATCGTCTGGTTATCATTATTCTTTCGCAGGATACCATCTACTGCTGCAACATACGTACCCAATTGTCCCATGTCTCCCGGTTCAAAAGCTCTTGTTTTTAACTCAACAACTACATAACAATGATTTGCGATGTTATAAAACAACATATCAAGGAATTGCTCAGTTTCTCCCACTTCTAAGCGGTATTCTCTTCCTACAAAGGCAAATCCTTTTCCCAACTCAAGTAAAAAGCTTTGTACATTTGCCATGAGTGCATCTTTTAATTCTTTTTCGTCATAATTCTGACGCAGTGTCAGGAAATCAAAGTTGTACGGATCTTTTGTCATTTCCTGAGCTAAATCGCTTTGTGTATCAGGAAGTATTTTTCCAAAATTACTGATAGCTTTTCCCTGACGCTCATAGAGATTTGTATCAAGGAAATTCAAAAGAACTGCTCGCGACCAGTTATTCTCTATTGTTTTATATACAAAAAACAATGCCTTTTCTTGATTCCCTTTACATTTTCCCAAAATCTGAATATGATGTCCCCATGGAATATGAAAAATTCTTTCATCAACAAAATCATTAACAGTTTGTTGACTTAATTTTGCAGAAGAATCATCAACAACTTGTTGACGATTTTTATCCCGACAGTACATTTGATAAAAATACTTCATGTATTTTAGATTTGTAACAGAAAAAGACTTTACATCCGGCAACTCTTTTTGCAAATCAGAACTTAATTTTTCAAAAAATTTCGAACCATACTCTGCGTGATATATAAACAAAGCAATATCTCTTCCAAGACTCCAGTAAAATCTCAGCATTTCCTCATTAACCTTAGATGCCGCTTTGATTTGACATTGCTTAAAATTTTTTCCCACATTTCTAA
Source organism: Eubacterium sp. (assembly GCA_022764165.1). Classification (GTDB taxonomy): domain Bacteria; phylum Bacillota; class Clostridia; order Lachnospirales; family Lachnospiraceae; genus Oliverpabstia. The sequence goes on from JALERM010000022.1 coordinate 61,455, forward strand.
TCCACTCAGCATATTCAGGATGCAGTGTAATCAATTCACTCATATCTAGCCGCTCCTATCCAAAGTATTGTTGCATTAAACTATCAAATAATAATTGAGTATTATCAAGCGCCTTCTGCACTGCAACTTTTGATTTGTCGACTTGTTTGACGAAAGTAGCAAACTCGTTCTGCAACTCTAAAGGGGGTAGCAAAACAGGTAGCGCTTTCAATTGTTTCATATTGATGCTTGCAATACCAGTAGTTTGTTTTGCACACCTAAGAAAATATCGTTTTGCTCTCTGATGTTTCAGATATTGCGCAAAATAGTCTGGAAGGATGTGAGATTCATCAAGACGAACACGGAAAATATGATTCTGATGAATACAGTTTTTGAGTGGTGTGCGAATAATGGCACCGCGTCCAAGTTTGTCTGGATCGCCCCCCTCCGTCATCAGAACGTCATCGGGTAAGAGACGATATTGATTTATCTCTTCATCAGTTGCTTCGATTGTTTTAACCGTGGTCCAGTCGATATATCCATCCTTAACGTTAGAAACGGCCATATACGGAACTTTTGTCAACTTTTTTCCTGCAGCCTTTCTGCCTTTTGTAATACCTGAAACAATATCTGCCATTGTTTCTAAGTGAATCTCTCGCCATGCCATTGTGTTAAGATACATGTCACCAAACATCTCCACAAATCGGGCTTTGATAAGGTCATCAAGCTGTCTTAATTCTTCTTCACGAAGAGATATTATTTTTTCAAGTTTTGACAGACTATCTGCTCTCAGATTCTGTTCTTCAATACACGGAATATCTAACTCAAGCTTGTTTAAT
>JALERM010000045.1 GCA_022764165.1 Eubacterium sp.
ATGGGCTGGTAGTGGAAGACGAGTATCTGCCGTAGGGAATTGCCGTAAAAGCGTATGTTCCGAGGGAAGTCTATCCCAAAATTTGTGGGGGTGGCTAGGGGACGGGTTCGTAGTCACTTTTGTGACTACGAACCCGTCCCCTAGCCACCCCCTGGTCACTTTGGTCAAACTTTTATTTCGCCTGATTGTTTTCTTTCGCTTCTGCCAGTTTGAGAGCACGAACTTTCAATGGCAGTCCAAACAGGGTGATGAATCCACTTGCATCGTGGTGATCATACATATCACCTGTTGTGAAGGAAGCCAGTGATTCATTGTAAAGGCTGTATGGTGAAGTGGTACCGGCTTTGATAATGTTGCCTTTGTACAGTTTGAATTTCACTTCTCCGGTTACATATTTCTGTGTGGATTCTACAAATGCCTGAATGGCTTCACGCAGCGGTGTAAACCATTTTCCTTCGTAAACAACCTGTGCGAACTGGCTGCCGAGTTTTTTCTTGGTTTCCATGGTTTCACGATCCAGAGTCAGTTCTTCCAGCTGGTCATGAGCTTCCATCAGGATGGTTCCACCAGGAGTCTCGTATACTCCGCGGGATTTCATTCCAACTACACGGTTTTCAACGATATCTACAATACCGATTCCGTGTTTTCCGCCCAGAGCGTTCAGTTCTGTGATGATTTCGGATACTTTCATTGCTTTCCCGTTCAGAGTTTTCGGAACGCCGGCTTCGAAAGTCATGGTCACGTATTCTCCCTGATCAGGAGCATTTTCCGGTGTAACGCCCAGAACTAGCAGATCCTCATAGTTTGGTTCGTTGGCAGGGTTTTCAAGTTCCAGACCTTCATGGCTGATATGCCACAAGTTGCGGTCACGGCTGTAGCTGTGACTTGCATCAAATGGAAGATCAATACCGTGCTGTTTGCAGAATTCAATCTCGTCTTCACGGGACTGCATGGTCCATACATCTGTCATACGCCATGGAGCAATGATTTTCAGATCCGGTGCCAGTGCTTTGATAGCCAATTCAAAACGAATCTGGTCATTTCCTTTACCGGTAGCACCGTGACAAATGGCAGAAGCGCCTTCTTTTCGAGCAATATCTACCAGACGTTTTGCGATGACAGGACGTGCCATAGAAGTTCCCAGAAGATATTTGTGTTCATATACGGCACCTGCCTGTACGCATGGCATGATATATTCATCACAGAATTCATCAACAATATCTTCAATGTATAATTTGGAAGCTCCTGAAAGTTTTGCTCTCTCATCAAGACCATCCAATTCAGCTCCCTGACCACAGTTTACACAGCAGCAGATTACTTCATAATTAAAGTTTTCTTTTAACCAGGGAATTAATGCGGTTGTATCCAGACCGCCGGAATATGCTAATACAACTTTTTCACTCATGATAAAGTTCCTCCTCATAATTTTGTATGTAAGAACGTGTATAATATACATCATGTCAGATAAAAAATCAATAGGAAAAATAAAAAATAAAATAAAAAAACTTGCATAATATACATAATGGATGTATAATTATGCAAGTCATCTGAAAGAACATACAAAAAGTGTGAGATGGTGATGGTAAAAACTTCTTTACTTTACTGTGGGAGAAGCGTAAAATAAGGAAACGTACTTGAATAAAGGAGAAAAAACCATGATCAGAGTAGGGATTATTGGTGCCACAGGATATGCGGGAGCAGAATTGGTAAGAATCCTTCTGGCACATAAAGAAGCAGAAATCGTATGGTATGGATCAAGAAGTTATATTGATCAGAAATATGCATCAATTTATCAGAATTTTTTCCAGCTGGTAGATGCAAAGTGTATGGAAGATAATATGGAAGCCCTGGCAGAGCAGGTAGATGTGATTTTTACAGCAACCCCTCAGGGATTTTGTGCTTCCATAATCAATGAAGATATTTTATCGAAAGTAAAAGTAATCGATCTGAGTGCGGATTTTCGTATAAAAGATGTAAAAATATACGAAGAATGGTATAAAATCGAACACAAGTCACCGCAGTATATTGATGAGGCTGTTTACGGACTCTGCGAAATTAACAGAGAAGATGTAAAAAAGGCCAGATTGGTAGCGAATCCGGGATGTTATACAACCTGCAGTATTCTGACCTGCTATCCGTTGGTAAAGGAAGGGCTGATTGATCCGGATACCCTGATTATTGATGCAAAGTCCGGTACATCAGGTGCAGGAAGAGGCGCAAAGATTGATAACCTGTTCTGCGAGGTCAATGAAAATATGAAGGCTTATGGAGTGGCATCACACAGACATACTCCTGAGATTGAAGAACAGTTGGGATATGCCTGCGGCAAACAGGTTCTTCTGAATTTTACCCCTCATCTGGTTCCTATGAATAGGGGAATCCTTGTAACTGCATATGCGAACCTGACAAAAGATGTTTCTTATGAAGAAGTAAAAGCGGTATATGATAAATATTATCAGAATGAAAAATTTGTCAGAGTACTTGAAAAAGATATTTGTCCACAGACCAAATGGGTGGAAGGAAGCAATTATGTGGATGTGAACTTTAAAATTGATCCGCGTACCCATCGTGTGATTATGATGGGCGCACTTGATAATCTGGTGAAGGGAGCAGCCGGACAGGCAGTCCAGAATATGAATCTTCTGTTCGGACTGAAAGAAAGTGAAGGTCTGGAACTGGTACCCATGTTCCCGTAACCAAGATTTGTGTAGGAGGAAGATTATGAAAATCATAGACGGCGGAGTAACCGCGGCAAAAGGATTTCAGGCGGCCGGACTGGCAGCCGGTATAAAAAAAGGCAATACAAAAGATATGGCAATGGTATACAGTGAAAAACCATGCGTGGCAGCAGGAACATTTACTACCAATGTGGTGAAAGCGGCTCCGGTCAAATGGGATCAGGATATCGTATACAATCATCCGTTTGCCCAGGCAATTGTCTGCAACAGTGGTGTGGCAAATGCCTGTACGGGTGCAGAGGGACTTTCTTACTGTAAAAAAACAGCGGAGATTGCGGCTGCAGAATTACATATATCAGAGGATTCTGTATTGGTTGCATCTACAGGTGTGATCGGAAAACAGCTTCCCATGGATATTCTGGGGGAGGGTGTAAAAAAACTGGTTCCTCTTCTGTCTTCCACAAGAGAAGCCGGAGCACTGGCTGCTCAGTCTATTATGACAACAGATACCGTTTCCAAAGAAGTGGCTGTTACTGTGGAACTGAGTGGAAAAACTGTGACACTGGGCGGTATGTGCAAAGGTTCCGGGATGATTCATCCGAATATGTGTACCATGCTGGGATTCGTTACAACGGATGCGGCAATTTCGAAGGAAATGCTGCAGAAGGCCCTGAGTGATGTGGTAAAGGATACCTATAACATGGTGTCTGTAGACGGTGACACTTCCACCAATGACACGGTACTTCTTCTGGCCAACGGAATGGCGGAAAATGAGCTCGTTTCAGAAGAAAATGAAGATTATCAGATCTTCCTGGATGCCCTCTTGTATGTAAATACCTGTCTGGCAAAGAAGATTGCCGCAGACGGAGAAGGAGCCAGTGCTTTATTTGAAGTAAAAGTGATCGGTGCAGAAAGCAAAGAACAGGCCGTTACATTAAGTAAATCCATTATTACATCAAATCTGACAAAAGCAGCTATTTTTGGTCACGATGCCAACTGGGGAAGAATCCTGTGTGCGATGGGATATTCCGGAGCACAGTTTGATCCTGAGAAAGTAGACCTTTATTTTGAGAGTGCGGCAGGCAGGCTGCAGATTATCCGGGATGGAGTTGCTACAGACTACAGTGAAGAAACAGCAACAAAGATTCTTTCGGAAAAAGAGGTAACAGCAATCGCAGATGTGAAAATGGGAAATGCAAGTGCAACTGCATGGGGGTGTGATCTTACATACGAATATGTGACAATCAATGCCGATTATCGTTCATAAGTGAGTTTTGAATTTGAATACATTGTGGCTGATAGCCGCAGTCAGGAGGAAGTATGGTACGTTCAGAATATCTGCAGAAAGCAGAAGTGCTGATAGAGGCACTGCCTTATATTCAGCGTTTTAACAGGAAAATTATTGTTGTCAAATATGGCGGAAGTGCTATGGTGGATGAAACACTGAAAAAACAGGTTATCCAGGATGTAGTTCTTCTGAAACTGGTTGGATTTAAGCCCATCATTGTGCACGGCGGAGGAAAGGAAATCAGCCGTTGGGTAGGTAAAGTGGGAATGGAGCCTAAATTTATCAATGGCCTTCGGGTGACAGATAAAGACACCATGGAAGTTGCCGAGATGGTACTGGGAAAAGTAAATAAAGAACTGGTTTCTCTGGTACAGTCTCTGGGCGTAAAAGCAGTAGGTATCAGCGGAAAAGACGGCGGTCTTCTGACGGTGGAAAAGAAATATTCCAACGGCGAAGATATTGGATTTGTTGGTAATGTTACCGGCGTCAATCCCAAAATCATTTATGATCTTCTGGAAAAAGATTTCCTTCCGATTGTATGTCCGGTTGGTATGGACACAGAATTTCAGACCTATAACATCAATGCAGACGATGCAGCATGTGCGATAGCGAAAGAAGTAAAGGCTGAAAAACTGGCATTTCTTACAGATATTGAGGGAGTATATCTGGATCCGAAGGATCCATCCACATTGTTGTCAAAATTGTTTGTGAAAGAAGCAAGAGAGTTGATCAATAATGGAAATGTTGGCGGCGGTATGATTCCCAAACTGCAGAATTGTATTGATGCAATTGAAGAAGGTGTATCCAGGGTTCATATTCTGGACGGAAGAATTCCACATTGCCTGCTGTTGGAAATCTTTACCAATAAAGGTATTGGTACTGCAATTTTACGAAAGGATGAGATGAAAGACTATGACGTGCTGCAGTAAAGAATATATTGACCGAGCAGAACAGGTGATTCTGCATACGTATAACCGTTTTCAGATCGTACTGGAAAAAGGTGAGGGAGTTCGGCTGTATGATGTTGAGGGAAAAGAATATCTGGATTTTGCAGCTGGTATCGCTGTATTTGCCCTTGGGTACAACCATCCGGAATATAGTCAGGCCCTGAAAGACCAGATTGATAAAATAATTCATACATCCAACCTTTACTATAATGTTCCGATGACAGAAGCAGCAGAAAAGTTGGTAAAAGCCTCCGGCATGTCCAGAGTATTTTTTACCAACAGTGGAACGGAAGCCATTGAGGGAGCTATTAAGGTTGCTAGAAAATATGCTTATCTGAAGGATGGAAGTACAGATCATGAAATCATTGCCATGAAACATTCCTTCCACGGAAGAAGTCTGGGGGCACTTTCGGTTACTGGAAATACCCATTATCAGGAGCCTTTTAAGCCGTTGATCGGCGGAATTCGTTTTGCGGAATTTAATAATCTGGAAAGCGTAAAGGAGCAGATCACGGATAAAACATGTGCAATTATCATGGAAACCGTACAGGGAGAGGGAGGCATCTATCCAGCTGATCCAGAGTTCCTGAAAGGAGTCCGGAAACTGTGTGATGAGAAAGATATCCTGTTGATTCTGGATGAGATTCAGTGTGGTATGGGAAGAACCGGAACCATGTTTGCCTGCCAGTCTTACGGCGTGCAGCCGGATGTGATGACATGTGCCAAAGCACTTGGCTGCGGAGTTCCTGTGGGGGCATTTGTCCTGAATGAAAAGACTGCTGCGGCATCCCTTGTTCCCGGGGATCATGGAACCACTTATGGCGGCAATCCGCTGGCCTGTGCAGCGGTAAGCAAGGTGTTTGATCTGTTTGAAAAAGAACATTTGGTGGAACATGTACAGGAGATTACCCCGTATCTGGAGAAAAAACTGGATGAATTGGTGGATAAGTATGAATTTATTACCGCAAGACGTGGAAAAGGTCTGATGCAGGGGCTGGTGCTGGAAGGCAAAAAAGTAGGCGACGTAGTCAATCAGGCAATCGCCAATGGTCTTCTGGTAATTTCGGCAGGAACGAATGTGCTGCGTCTGGTGCCGCCGCTTGTCATCACGGAAAAAGATATTGACGAAATGATAGAAAAACTGGAGAAAAGCCTGTAAAAAGGAGTTTTCTGAAAAATTGAAAGGAGCATGTCGAAAAATGACAGCTCCTTTTTTGCTACTCATCTGCCTGAATATGATCATCAGCCTGGGCTTTTCGATATTGCTGCGGCGTCAGACCATGAGTGCTTTTGAACAGAGAAGTAAAAGTGTTTGGTTTTTGAAAGCCGCACATCAGAGCGATTTCCTGAACAGAATAATTGCTTGTTTCCAACAATTGCCGTGCATTCGAAAGTCGAAGGCGTGACAAATACTGGTGAGGTGATACACCGATTGCTTTTTTAAAAGCAGAGATAAAATACGTTGGGGAAATATTACACAGCTCAGCCAGCATATTGATTGTCAGTGGTTCTGTGTAGTGTGTATTGATGTAAGATGCAATCTGAAACATCCCCTTTTGATAGCTGTAGGCGGATGGTTCCAGCTGGCAGCCGTCTGCACCTCCTGCCTCGATCAGTGATACTGACAGTAAATAGGAAAGTGCCTGAAGCTTCCGGGAATCGCAGGATTCTTTTCTGTTGAATTCCCGTTTGAATAACTGAATATAGGTTTTTGTATCCTCCGTCAGTGGGAGATTGGCCCCAAAGTGCCAGTTTTGATGCTTCAAATGTGCCAGAATATCTTCAAAATACGTTTTGTCGATGACAACATTATCATGAGGTGTATTGGAAATCTTAAGTTTAGTCCCATGGATGTCGCCTGGATTGGACGGATAGACATATCCGGTTTCTCCGTAATAATTTTCCCCTTTCAAAATCAACATCGGAATCGGGCCGTAGGGAATCAGAAATTCGTAATCGTCATGAGAATGGCGATAAGGTGAAGTTTTCTGACCAGGCCGCACTCCGGTTGATGCAATTGATATAACACCGTCATAGTAATAGTGTATACAATGTTCTGTAAGAAATTTTCTGTCTGGATGGTGCGCTGCAAACAAATGTTCAGGGGAATGGGTCATAGGTGAACCTCCTTTCTGAAAAGCATTTTGTAATTATGCAGAAACATGCACTTGTCTTGACTATTGATATTATATCATAAATATGGTAAGGGTAAATGTTGGAGAAATCTGAAAATCAATATTTACTCGGATTCTTATGTTGAAATTCAATGGTTATATTTTGTTTTGCTGCATATTTTATTATAATAAGAATGACGAAAGTTGCAGAAGTGCAAAACTGGATGTCAGAATAATAGAGAAAGTAGTAAGCAGTCAGCCCGGAAAAAGAAATGTCCCCATACATAGTCATCCGGGTTGCTGCTTTTTATATGATAGGAAAGTCCTCTGACTTTCCTATCATATATAAGCTCTCCAGGCAGAATCGCACTGCGGCGGAGAATCCTGCAAAGCAGGATTCTAATTTTAGAGTTACAAAAAATATATCGGAGTATGAATAAAATGATTCATGTGAAGCATACTGAAAGTGTGGTAAATTCTTTTCACTGTAAGACAGAAGGGGTTTATCCTTATCAGCATTATTAGGAGGTATGTGGAAATGACAGAATTGAGATGTACAGCTGTGAAATGTGTATACAACAAAGAGAAACTTTGTTCCAGAGGTGATATACAGGTGCAGGGAGATCACGCGAAAACGATGGATCAGACCGCATGTGGAAGTTTTGTGGAACGGACAGGAGAAGGTTATTCCAATGATTGCAGCTGCGGATGCGATACGATTCATATCGGCTGTACTGCAGAAACCTGTAAATATAATGAGGACAAGAAATGTTATGCAGATTCTGTTGATATTGAGGGCTCTCATGCAACAGAAGTACAGGAGACCAACTGCGGAACATTCCGGTGCAGAGAATAAACAGGAGGGCAGGTGCATGGACATGAGGGTATTCATGCACCTGCCCTCTGACCATTTTGTCAGTTACAGTTCAGATGTTTGTCAGGTGGGCTTCCGTCCTGCCTTTTTTCTTTTGGTAGGCTTCATTGGGTACATAAAATAAAAAACACACTTGACATATCAGTATTTCTGTGGTATTTTATTCAAGTATGAAAAACAAAGAAGAGTATCCGCTCTCACCTTAGCACAAAAGTGACTATGGTTAATATGATCGATGGTTGTGGTTATGCTGTCGTGTAGTATGTCGAGCGGGTAGTCTGTCTATCTGCTTTTTTGATGGAGGTGTACTACTATTAGCGAATTAATGATTAACGAGCAGATCAGAGACAGAGAGGTGCGTCTGATCGGCGAGAATGGGGAACAGTTGGGAATTATGTCTGCAAGAGATGCATATAAACGTGCACAGGAAGCAGGACTTGATCTGGTGAAAATCGCGCCTACAGCCAAACCGCCTGTATGCAAGATCATCGATTATGGTAAATACAGATATGAGATGGCCAGAAAAGAAAAAGAGGCAAGAAAAAAACAGAGAACGATCGATGTAAAAGAAGTCCGGTTGTCTCCCAATATCGACACCAACGATCTGAATACAAAAGTTGGTGCAGCCAGAAAGTTTATTTCCAAAGGTGATAAGGTAAAAGTTACCCTGCGTTTCCGCGGAAGAGAGATGGCTCATATGCAGAGCAGCAAGTACATTCTGGATGAATTTGCTGAGAAACTGTCTGATGTAGCAACTGTAGAAAAGGCACCAAAGGTTGAAGGCAGAAGCATGACGATGTTTTTAACTGAAAAACGTTAAAATAGATACAGGAAAGTTAAGGAGGAATATACAATGCCAAAAATTAAAACCAGCAGAGCAGCTGCTAAACGTTTCAAAACTACAGGTACAGGTAAAATCGTAAGAAATAAAGCTTATAAAAGCCATATCTTAACAAAGAAATCTCAGAAGAGAAAAAGAAATCTTCGTAAAGCTACAGTGCTTGATCAGACAAATGTTAAGAGCATGAAAAAAATCTTACCTTATTTATAAGATTGCGTTTGAAGGAGGAAAATAAGAGATGGCAAGAATTAAAGGCGGATTAAATGCAAAGAAAAAACACAATAGAGTTCTGAAACTGGCTAAAGGTTACAGAGGAGCAAGATCCAAACAGTACAGAGTTGCAAAACAGTCTGTAATGCGTGCTTTGACCAGCTCCTACGCTGGAAGAAAACAGAAAAAACGTCAGTTCAGACAGCTGTGGATCGCACGTATCAATGCAGCAGCAAGAATGAATGGACTGTCCTACAGCAAGTTCATGTATGGACTGAAGCTGGCAGGTGTTGAGCTGAACAGAAAAGTTCTGGCTGACATGGCTATCAACGATGCAGAAGGCTTCGCTACACTGGCTGAGCTGGCTAAAAGTAAACTGGCTTAATTGAATTTTAGAACCCCGGAAATTGAAAGATTCCGGGGTTTTTTGCATATTATAAATTAAATGCAAGTTACTGGGTGCAAAGGAAACAGTATGGATGCAATTCAGAATTATGTGAAACCGGAGTTGTTGATTGTAGCAATTGTATTGTACTTTCTGGGAATGTGGCTGAAACAGGCTGCATTTATGAAAGACAAATATATACCATTGGTTCTGGGAATAGCAGGTGTCATTATCTGTAGCATATGGGTGGTGTCTACAACAACATTTACAAACGGGCATGATATTGCGGCGGCTATTTTTGCCTCGGTTACACAGGGGATTATTGTGGCGGGGTTATCCACATATGTGAATCAGGTTTTTAAACAGCTTCAAAAAGAAGAATAATTGTAATTATGCATAGAAACTGCTATACTAAGATTGCTAAATGAATACAAGCAGTTTTTCCGGGAGGTCTTTATGGCAAGAACAGTAGCGATTGGAATACAGGATTTTGAAAATCTGATTCAGAATAAGTACTTTTATATTGATAAAACGTCTTTTATAAGCGAATGGTGGGAAAGTGGGGATAGTGTAACTCTAATTACTCGTCCGCGCCGTTTTGGAAAGACTTTGAACATGAGTATGGTGGAGAGATTTTTTTCTGTAGACTTTGCAGGACAGGGAATGTTGTTTCATGGACTTTCTATATGGGAGGATGAAAAATACAGGAAAATACAGGGAACTTACCCTGTCATCAGTTTGTCATTTGCCAATGTGAAAGAAAAGGATTATGCAAGTACAAGGAAAAAGATTTGTCAAATGCTCAAAGAGTTATATACTAATCATTCTTTTTTGTTTGAGAGTCCGGCACTGAAAGAGGGAGACAAAGAATTTTTCCGTCGGGTTAGTATAGATATGGATGATGTAGATGCTGCTATGGCACTTCATTATTTGTCTAAGTTTTTATTTTTGTATTATGGAAAAAAGGTTATTATTCTTTTGGATGAATATGATACTCCCATGCAGGAAGCATATGTAAATGGATTCTGGGATGAGTTGGTTGGATTTACCAGAAATATGTTCAATGCTGCTTTTAAGACGAATCCGTGGTTAGAACGCGGTATTATGACGGGAATTACAAGAATCAGTAAAGAATCAATTTTTTCTGATTTGAATAATCTGGAGGTAGTGACAACTACATCTGATAAATATGCCACATCTTTTGGATTTGTTGAAGAAGAGGTATTTGAGGCATTGGAGGAATGTGGGCTGGCAGATAAAAAAGAGCAGGTGAAGAAATGGTATGACGGATTTATTTTTGGTGGGCATCGCGATATTTATAACCCATGGTCAATCCTGAATTTTCTGGATAAAGGTAAATTCACAACCTATTGGGCCCCTGAAGATTATCATCTTCAGGTCGCGGGCAGTCGCCAAATGTCTGCAAGCAGCCACTTGGCTCCTTGCTTTCGCGAAAATACCAGCTCAAACAGTCTCGTGGGAACACTCCTTCGGGAAGGAAACCGTAAGATAAAAGAAAAATTTGAAGTTTTGCTTCAGGGAGAATCTATACGTACACCTATTGATGAACAAATTGTGTACAATAAGTTGGATGGAAATGAAAGAGCGGTCTGGAGTCTGCTTTTGACCAGTGGTTACCTGAAGGTTCTTTCTTGTGAAACTTATCAGGATGTTCCCGAAGGGATACAGCCCAAATATGAGTTGGCGCTTACCAATCTGGAGGTAAAGCTGATGTTTGGCAATATGATACGTGATTGGTTTTCTGAAGCTGAAGCTGATTATAATGATTTTATAAAGGCGTTGCTGGTTGGGGATATAAAGGCTATGAATGCATATATGAATCGGGTGGCACTGGGGATTTTCAGTTATTTTGATACTGGAAAGAATCCGTCAGGAGAGGAACCAGAGCGTTTTTATCATGGATTTGTATTGGGACTGATGGTAGAACTACAGGATAGATATTATATTACTTCTAACCGTGAGAGTGGTTTTGGCAGATATGATGTAATATTGGAACCAAAGAATCCGAAGAACAATGATGCAATTTTGATTGAATTTAAGGTGCATGATCCGGAAGATGAAACCACGTTGAAGGATACAGTGAAGAAAGCTCAGCAACAGATAGAAGAAAAGCATTATGCGGCAGCCCTTGAGGCAAAAGGAATACCGAAGGAGTGCATTCGGAGTTATGGTTTTGCATTTGAAGGGAAAAAAGTACTGATTGGCTGAGATGTCATACTATGAAGAAATGAATTTTTCGGATGCGGTGTAAAATACAAAATATTTTACCCTCATTTTTCATATATATAAAGGAAAAGTGCAGCAGGATGATTCTGTGAAAAGGTTCCGATATAGAAATGGGTATTTCAAAAGAGGAAGTAGGGTACAGACTGTTGCCCTGGTTAGTGCCTGTCTCGCAGGATTAACAGTGTGTTGTCTATTGTATACAGCAAGGAAAATTCAATCAAAGAAAGTGGATGCTGCAATATCCGGAGAAGAAGCTCCGAGGGTGGCACTGACTTTCGATGATGGACCCAGCAGCTATACCATGCAGCTGTCACAGGAATTAAAAAGCAGGGATGTGGCAGCCACATTTTTTTTGCTGGGAGAGAATATGGAGGAGCATAAAGAAGCCGTTAAACAACTGGTACAGGATGGGCATTTGCTGGGCAATCATTCCTATCACCATGTACAGTTGAATAAACTTTCAGATAAAAAGGCTTGCCAGGAAATCGTAAAAACAAATAATCTGATTTATGAGTATACGGGAATTTATCCTATGTACATACGTCCCCCCTATGGGGAATGGAATGATCAGCTGGACTGTGGAGTAGAAATGATCCCCATATTCTGGAGTGTGGATTCCCTGGACTGGAAACTGAAAAACACAGATAAAATAACATTGCGGGTGCTGAAGGAAGTAGAAGATGGGGACATTATTCTGATGCATGATGGATATCAGACATCGGTGGAAGCTGCATGCAGGATTGTGGATGCATTGAAGGAAAAAGGATTCCGGTTTGTTACGGCAGATCAGATGGTGGTGGATTAAAAGATTTGCGATAAGCAGTTGATTCTAAAACCTATGAAAGATTTCTGATTGCCTGAATATCCAATTTTTGTTACAATAACCCTGTTGCTTTATGTTTGATATAACAGGAGATACAAATTTCTATGGATTTATTTGATTATATGAAGGAAACTGCCCTTGAAAATGAATCACCGCTGGCATCCCGGATGCGTCCGACGACGTTGGATGAAGTGGTAGGGCAGGAACATATTATTGGGAAAGATAAATTGTTATACAGGGCCATCAAGGCGGATAAACTGGGGTCTGTGATTTTTTACGGACCGCCGGGAACGGGAAAGACCACGCTGGCAAAGGTGATTGCCAATACTACCCGTTCGCATTTTACCCAGCTGAATGCCACGACTGCCGGGAAAAAGGATATGGAAGAAGTGGTGAAGGAAGCACAGCAGAGGCTGGGGATGTATGGTAAAAAGACGATTTTGTTCGTGGATGAGATTCACCGATTCAATAAAGGGCAGCAGGATTATCTTCTTCCCTTTGTGGAGGACGGTACTCTGATTTTGATCGGGGCAACCACAGAAAATCCTTATTTTGAGGTGAATGGTGCGCTGATTTCCCGGTCTGTTATTTTTGAATTGAAATCGCTGGAAAAGGAGGATATCAAGAAACTTATACTTCGAGCAGTGACGGATGAAAAAAAGGGGCTGGGAAGTTATGAAGCGGAGATTACTCCGGATGCACTGGAATTCCTGGCGGATATTGCCGGAGGGGATGCCAGAGCTGCGTTAAATGCCATTGAACTGGGAATCCTGACGACGGAGCGAAGTTCGGACGGAAAGATTCATATCGACCTGGATACGGCTTCTGAGTGTATTCAGAAGCGGGTAGTCCGTTACGATAAGTCCGGTGATCAGCATTATGATACTATTTCGGCATTTATCAAGAGTATGCGGGGGTCGGATCCGGATGCGGCTATTTATTATCTGGCAAAAATGTTGTATGCAGGGGAGGATATCAAGTTTATTTCCCGAAGAATCATGATCTGTGCCGCCGAAGATGTGGGTATGGCTGACCCACAGGCACTGGTAGTAGCCACATCAGCTGCCCAGGCGGTAGAACGGATCGGTATGCCGGAGGCTCAGATTATTCTGGCGGAGGCAGTCAATTACGTAGCCTGTGCACCGAAGAGTAATGCTTCCTATCTTTCTATTGAAGCAGCCATGGAGTCCGTGAGGTCAAAGAAAACCTCGGTTCCTGTTCATCTGCAGGATGCTCATTATAAAGGATCTGCTAAATTAGGACATGGTGTGGGGTATCAATATGCCCACGATTATCCGGAACACTATGTAAAACAGCAGTATCTGCCGGATGAAATCGTGGGAAGCCGATTCTATTATCCTACGGAAATAGGATATGAGAAGCAGGCAGGAGAGCGAATAGAGCGGCTCAGAAACAGAGAATAATTATACGATAACAGGGTCAGGAGAGAGTTTCCATCAGGAAAGCATAAATCTCCTGACTTTTTTTTGACCAGTGAGAGCAGAAAGTTTTGGCCATCTCTTCTGTAGGTACGGTAATTTCCAGATTAATCAGAGGTGCTTTCCTTTCCACAACCTGACACTGCACCACATATTCCTGATCCGGAGTGCGGTAATACTCGGCTGTAGTGGAATTAGTATTGCGCATTTCGTAGTCATTTTCTTTCAGATAGGTATCAATTTCCTGGCGGATTTCGTCGGAAATTTTCTTTTCAAAATAGGATAAAGTTGTCCGCCCTTCTTCTGTGGTCTGATAACAGGTACGGCTTCCCTGTTTTTTCACTTCCATGAGTCGGCTTTCCAACAGATCATTCAGAGTCTGCTGGACATGGAAATAACTGGTATAACCGTGATCCAGAAAAAAATTGGTAATCTGATTGTTGGACAGAGGAAAATTAACCTTTTCCAGCATATACAGAGTAATGATTTTGTAAAGTGTTGAAGATTTTTCTATCATAAAACAGGCCTCCTTCCTGTAAAAAATTGTCAGTCGGATACATTTGGACAGTAAAGTCTGCCCTGCCAGGTATTCTGTTCTTTCATGCGATGATGAAGTTCATTCAATACGGTACGTTTTGCACTGCTCCACAGTGGGGCAATCAGCAAGTCTTTGGGGCCGTCTCCGGTAACCCGATGGATGACAATGTCAGGAGACAGATGTTCCAGACAGGTGATCAGCAGATTAAGATAATGCTCCTGTGTCAGAACCTGAAATTTTCCCTCCAGATAATCCCGGGCCAGATCGGTGTCTTTCAACACATGGAGAAGCTGCATCTTGATGCCCTGTATGGGTTGGTGATTCAGGTAGTCAATTGTTTCCAGAACCATGGCGTCATCTTCGCCTGGGAGTCCTAAGATTGTATGGATAATGATTTCCAGGTGGCGTCTGTGAAGTTCGCGGACAGCTTCCTCAAAGCAGTTCAGTGGATATCCTCTGCGGATATAGCGGGCAGTAGAAGGATGAATGGTCTGCAATCCCAGTTCTACCCAGACAGGTTTGATGTGATTCAGCTCTTCCAGAAGATCCAACACATCAGTACCCAGACAGTCCGGGCGCGTTCCGATGCTGACTGCGATAACATCCGGATGAGAAATTGCTTCTGAGAAAATTTCACGCAGATAAGGAACCGATGCATAGGTATTTGTGTACGCCTGAAAATAAGCGATAAATTTTTCTACCGGACGGCGGGATTGAATCATGGCCTTTTGCTGTTCAATCTGTGCCGTGATACTTTGTTGGGCATCGGCGGCAAAATCGCCGGAGCCTCCGGCACTGCAGAATATACATCCTCTGGTACCAAGTTTTCCATCACGGTTCGGACAGGTCATACCGCCGTTCAGTGTTAATTTGTAAACTTTCTCTCCAAAACGTTCCCGGAGCATATAATCCAGAGAGTGATAGGGCTTTTCCAGCCATCTCATAGAAATAACCATCCTTTCTTTCCACAAACAGAGCGTACTCTTTTCTGTTATCATAACATTGTCGGGAATGGATTTCAAGGGTGGTAAAAATAAGAATGCCCAGAATATATTGTTGATAGTCAAATTAAAGGTATGATATACTTATTAAAAAATGTTAGATCAGAGGAGGGATAAATATGAAAAAATGTCCAAAGTGTGGGCAGATATGTCAGGATTCAGATGCTTTCTGTGATGCATGCGGGTGCGGATTGACAGAAATGACCGGACAAAGACATGTGGTTCAACAGACACAGGGGAGTAAAAGCTCCCTGCCGATTATTCTGGGATGTGTTGCGGCGGCATTGGTATTGGTTGTAGTAACTGTAGTATGTGTGATGATTCTGAATTCAGATAAGGAAGAAAACGTGACTGTTTCAGGTGTAATGAACCAGCCGGAGCAAACCAATAAGAGTTCCAGATTATCGCAAAAAAGCATGGAGGAAGAAAATTCCATATTGGAAGCGGCTGAAGAAGTACAGGAAGAAATGGAAGATGTAGAAGAGATGACTGGAGAAGAACAGGTTCAGGATTCACAAAATGATTCCCAGGTTTCTCAGGAAAAATACGAAACCATGTATGTGGTGAATTGTCATGAAAGTATTACTTTACGAAAAACACCCAGCACAAGTGCAGGTGAAATCTGCCAGATTCCTTTTGGTTCAGCGGTTAGTTATGTAGAAACTGCAGATAATGGATTTTATAAAATCATTTATAATGGGAAAACAGGGTATGGGCTGGCTTCTTATCTTAGTACAGAAAAGCAGGATACTCCGGCGGCTTCTTCTGGGGAGAGTCAGGATGAAGTGACTTATATGCAGGTGGTGAACTGTAGAGAAAGCATCACGCTGAGAAAAGTACCAAGCACCAAGGCAGAGCAATTCTGTCAGATACCGTTGGGAGCAGTGGTGGAATATCTGGGAACTGCAGAAAATGGTTTTTATATGGTTTCATATAATGGATATATTGGGTATGCACTGGCAAGCTACCTGACAGAATGGTAAGCCGGAAAACCGCATGGATTGTTGGATTGACAGGTGTGACTGTTACGGCAGTTCTTTGTGGGTGTATAATCCGAAATGAATGGAAAGAAGTTCAGATGTTGAAGAAACCGGAGACTACTGTCAGTCAGCCGAAAACACCACAGCCTTTGCCAGAAGAATATGAAGGAGAAAAAATAATTGTAAATTCTGGAAGCAGTGAAACTTTCGCAGATTCTATTTTAGAAGATGGGAAAGTAAAAAAGGAGGGGCAGAAACTGATTATTGATGACAATCCGGTAATGTATACTTATGATAACATGGAAGCAGATATACAGATGTTGCTTGCAGGTTATCCACGGTGGCTAACCTGTGAAGAAATCGCAAAGACGGTGGATAGAAGGTCTGTATATTGTCTGATCATTGGTAACCCGCAGGCCGGACAGAGTATTTTGATGGGAGGAGGAATTCACGGAAGAGAGTATATGACCAGTCAATTGGTGATGAAACAGACCGTGGCTTTCTTGCGGCATTTGGAAGCGGGAGACAGTTATCATAATGTCAGTTATGAAAAACTGCTGGAAAATACTGCAATTTATTCTATTCCCATGATTAATCCGGATGGGGTATCAATCAGTCAGAAAGGCATGGATGGAATCCTGACGGAAAGTGTGAAAGAACAGATAAGGAATATCGCACAGTTAGACGGACAGCAGCCGGAGGGCAGTTATCTGGAACGATGGAAAGCGAATGCAGCCGGTGTTGATCTGAATCGTAATTTTGATGCTCAGTGGCAGGAATATCAGGATCCGGTGGGGCATCCGTCTTCAGATCATTACAAAGGCACCAGCCCTGGAAGTGAGCCGGAGTCAGCGGCATTGATCGGGCTGACAGAAGAAAAAAGATTTCTGAGGACTGTCAGTTATCATACCCAGGGAAGCGTTATTTACTGGTACTTTGGTCAGGAAGGGCAGATTTACCAGGACACATTTGAGTTTGGTCAGCGGATTGCCGGACTGACCGGTTATGATATGGATGCGGATATATCCAGTCTTGACCCGGCTGGCTATAAAGATTGGGCAATCAGTGTTTTTGGCATTCCCAGTTTGACGATAGAGATAGGCCGGGATAGTTCTCCTGTTCCACCTAAACAATTTGAAGAAATCTGGAAAAGAAATGAATATGTATGGGAAGAAACTTTGTTGGGTGTACTTGAATAAAAACTTAAAGTTTTATAAATCGCTTGCTTTTCCGGAGTAATGTGTTAATATTATAACATGTTGATATTCATATGATCAGAGGCAACCTGCAAAAATATGGGGTGTAAAAAGGAGAAAACCATGAGCAAGAAAATTCATACAGAAGCAGTCGATTCTTTATTTGAGGCGATTCTGAGTCTGAAAAATAAAGAGGAGTGTTATACATTTTTTGAAGATGTCTGTACAATTAATGAGTTGTTATCGCTTTCTCAGCGGTTTGAGGTAGCAAAGATGCTGAGGCAGAAAAAAACATATCTGGAGATTTCGGAAAAGACCGGCGCTTCCACAGCCACGATCAGTCGTGTGAACCGTTCTCTGACCTACGGAAATGATGGATATGAAATGGTATTTCAGCGGATGGAAGGAAAAGAATAAGGTGACCAGGGTGACCAGGGGACGTGTCCATGAACCCGTCCCCTGGTCACCCCCCTTTACTCACCTTTCATCTGATCAATCATTTTTTCAATAATCTGCTTTTTGACGTAAGCATCAAAGCTGAGCAGGCAGATGAATGAAAAATTCTTCAGGAATTCCTGATCTTCTTCTGGTGCCTGGGAGAAGATTTCTCTGGATATCTGATATCGTTTTGTAATATCTTCTTTCAGCACTTCAATTTGTTCTTTCTCCAATTCGAACACTTCGCTGTAGATGTCTTCCAGCTTCAGTTCTTCATTTCCCTGAAAATACTTCTCAGTAATTGGCTGCAGCAGAGCCTGGATATCTGTGATTGTGAGAAGACTTTTAAAATAGTATATAAATACCAGGAGAAGGAGATGTTCCCGGTTATATTTTTTCTTGGTCGGCGGCGGGAGCAAATCGTTCTTGGCATAGTTGTTGATCATCGTCTTAGTGAGAATCTTGTCACTTTCATAACGTCTGGAAGAGGACAGCTGAGCGTCCATAAAAGTAGTAACCTGATCCATATATAAAGGTATATTCGGAATATCTCCCGGCTTAATATAATCAATTTTGGAGATACTTTCAAGAATGCTGTTAAGTATATCGTTTCTATCGATTGTCATTATATCACCTCACACAGTCTATTATATAGTTTTTAATACTATTTGTAAACCAGTTTCGATAACGAAAGTTATTGTTCACTCCGTTGACTGTAACTGTTCAGTACCTTCACAGTTATGAGCAAAAAACCAATGAAAATTGCCTTCGGTAATGGGATTTTTGCTTGTATGTCTCAGGATAGTTGAAGGCTGAGTAGTTACCGTTGACTTCCCCAGTTCTGCATGATATGATGAACACATGTGCGAGAAGGATGGAGGATATTATGAATAAATATGATGGTTTGAATCCTATGCAGCAGGAGGCTGTTTATTATACAGAGGGACCGTTATTGATACTTGCCGGAGCCGGTTCCGGCAAGACCAGAGTGCTTACCCACAGGATTGCTTATCTGATCGAGGAGAAGGGAATTAATCCATGGAATATTATGGCCATTACATTTACAAATAAAGCTGCAAATGAGATGCGGGAACGGGTAGATAAGATTGTGGGATTTGGATCAGACAGCATTTGGGTGAGTACTTTTCATTCCAGCTGTGTGCGTATTCTGCGGCGTTTTATTGATCGGCTTGGTTATGGTACGAATTTTACTATTTACGATGCGGACGACCAGAAAACTCTGATGAAGGATATTTGTAAAAGACTGAATATCGACACAAAGATGTATAAGGAAAAAATGCTGCTTGCTGCGATTTCTTCTGCAAAAGATGAAATGATTTCACCAGAGGAATATCGTCTGAATATGATTTCGGACTCCCAGGATCTGAATAAAAAGACGGTTGCCCGTGTCTATGAAGCCTATCAGAAGCAATTGCAGCAGAATAATGCAATGGATTTTGATGATCTGCTTGTAAAAACTGTAGAGCTGTTTCAAAATTGTCCGGATGTGCTGGAGTATTATCAGGAAAAGTTCCGTTATATTATGGTGGACGAATATCAGGATACTAACACGGTTCAGTTTAAGTTTGTCAGCCTTCTGGCATCAAAGTATAAGAATCTCTGTGTGGTGGGTGATGATGACCAGTCTATTTACAAATTCCGGGGAGCTAATATAGGAAATATTCTTGGATTTGAGCAGGTATTTCCTGAGGCTAAGGTTATTAAGCTTGAACAAAATTATCGGTCTACACAGAATATCCTGAATGCAGCCAATGAAGTGATTCGGAATAATATAAGAAGAAAGGAAAAAACACTCTGGACTGCCAATGAAGAAGGAGAGCAGATTCATCTGCGTGAATTTCAGAGTGGCTTTGAAGAAGCAGAGTATATCGCCGGAGATATCAGACGGAAGGTACGTGAGGGTGAATGTTCCTATAGTGACTGTGCGGTTCTGTACCGGACCAACGCCCAGTCCCGTCTGTTTGAGGAAAAGTTTCTGTTGGGGAATATTCCCTATAAAATTGTGGGCGGTGTAAACTTTTATGCCAGAAAAGAGATCAAAGATATGCTTGCCTATCTGAAAACCGTGGATAATGCCAGAGATGATGTGGCAGTTCAGCGTATTATTAATGTTCCCCGACGGGGAATTGGTGCTTCCAGTCTGAGTAAAGTGCAGATTTATGCACAGGATATGGAAATCAGTTTTTATGATGCCCTGCGCATGGCGGATGAGATTCCGTCGCTGGGAAGAGGTGCGGCAAAGATCCGGTCATTTGTTGATTTTATTCAGAAGTTCAGAAGCCAGGTGGAATATTTGTCCGTGACAGAACTGCTGCAGAAAATTATTGATGAAACCGGTTATGTGGAAGAACTGAAAGCAGAGAATACGGAGGAATCAAAAGGCAGGATTGAGAATATCGATGAATTGATTTCTAAGGCAGTTTCTTACGAGCAGGAAGCGGAACATCCGTCGCTGAGTGGTTTCCTTGAGGATGTTGCATTAATATCGGATCTGGATTCGGTAAATGAGGATGAAAACCGTGTGCTTCTGATGACACTGCACAGTGCCAAGGGTCTTGAATTTCCTCAGGTGTATCTGGCAGGTATGGAGGAGGGAGTATTTCCCAGCTATTTAAGCATTGTATCAGGGGATTTTGAGAATCTGGAAGAAGAACGGCGTCTGTGTTATGTGGGTATTACCCGTGCCATGAAGGAACTGACCATGACGGCGGCACATCAGCGGATGATCCGGGGTGAGACACAGTATAACCGGGTATCGCGTTTTGTCCGTGAGATTCCCAGAGAATATGTGGAACTGGGGAAGAAAACTGCTGACAGAAGCAGTGTGAAAATCCCCGAAAAGACTGCGGATACCTATGCTAAAATGCGGCAGATATACCAGCAGAATACATTTTCTCCGAAAAAGTTTGAAGTGAAAAAAGCTGCAAGTCTGGATTATCAGGAGGGAGATACTGTGCGTCATATCAAATTTGGCAACGGTACAGTTCTGCAGATTACAGACGGAGGGAAAGATTTTGAGGTTACAGTAGATTTTGAGAAAGTAGGTGTGAAGAAAATGTTCGCATCTTTTGCAAAATTAAAAAAAGTATAAAAACTGTGGTAAAATACATCTGATGGTGGTATAATAATTTTAGTTTTATGAGAGGACGGTGTTCAGCATGAATAAGATTGATGAATTATTGGCGTTACTGCAGAAAAAAGAAAAAGAAGAGGAAACATGTAAATGTAAGAATACGATTCTTTGGATTTTAGCCATTGTTGGAGCAGTTGCTGCAGTAGCGGGCATTGCATATGCCGTGTATCGTTTCTTTACACCGGATTATCTGGAAGATTTTGAAGATGATTTTGAGGATGATCTTGACGAATACTTTGAAGATGAAGACGGAGAAGAGAACTAAGATTAAGAATAAAAGCTTCGGAGGAATACCCCGGAGCTTTTTCTTTGAAAAAGTGAGGGACATACGTGAAAAAAGGCGAGATTTACGAAGGTATTATAGAAAAAGTGGAATTTCCCAATAAGGGCAAAGTGTTTGTAGACGGACAGTGTGTTACGGTAAAAAATGGAATGCCGGGCCAGAAGATTCGTTTTATGATTAATAAAAAGAGAAATGGAAGAGCTGAGGGAAGGCTTCTGGAAGTTCTGGAACGTTCACCGTATGAAACACGTGAACCGGTATGCTCCATTTTTCCTGCATGCGGCGGATGTATGTATCAGACAATGGACTATCAGAATCAGCTGGACATGAAGCAGCAGCAGATCAGGGAACTTCTGGATGCAGCTGTGCTTCGGGGCGGTCAGACTGATCAGGATGGAAAACCGGATTATCGTTTTGAAGGAATCAAGGGAAGTCCCCGGGAATTTGCCTACAGGAATAAGATGGAATTTTCCTTTGGTGACGCTGAAAAGGGAGGTTCTCTGACACTTGGCCTGCATAAGAAGGGAAGTACTTACGATGTTCTCGATGCGGTGGACTGTAAGCTGGTTCATGAAGATCTTACCAGAATTCTTCAGTGTGTTCTGGAATATTGCAGAGAGCAGGGTTTTCCTTATTATCATAAGATGCAGCATACGGGCTATCTGAGACATCTGCTTTTGCGCCGTGGGAACACCACCGGTGAGATTTTGGTAAATCTGGTGACTTCCTCACAGATGGATCCGGATCTGACCGAATTGAAAGAACGTCTGCTTGCACTGCCGTTGGAAGGAAGTATTGTGGGTATTCTTCATATATTAAATGATTCTCTGGCAGATATGGTGCAGAGCGATGAGACTCGTATTCTCTATGGAAAAGATTATTTCTATGAGCAGATTCTGGGGCTTAAGTTTAAGATTACGCCATTTTCTTTCTTTCAGCCCAATTCTCTGGCAGCGGAAGTCTTATATTCCACTGTACGTGAATACATTGGAGATATGAAAGATATGACAGTCTTTGATCTGTACAGTGGTACAGGTACGATTTCTCAGATTCTGGCTCCGGTTTCCAGACAGGTCATTGGTGTGGAGATTGTGGAAGAGGCTGTGGAGGCTGCCAGAGAGAATGCGGCCTATAACGGAATTGATAATTGCCGGTTTATTGCAGGAGATGTACTGAAAGTATTGGATGAGGTTGAAGATAAGCCGGATTATATTGTCCTGGATCCGCCAAGAGACGGCATACATCCGAAAGCCCTGCCGAAAATAATAAATTATGGAGTAGAAAATCTGGTTTATATATCATGCAAACCAACCAGCCTTGCAAGAGACTTGGAAATGTTTCTGGGAAGTGGTTACCGGCTGGTAAAGGCTGTGTGTGTGGATCAATTTTGTCAGACTCAGCATGTGGAGACTGTGGTAGGACTACAAAGGAAAGATACCTAGAAATCCTTGAATTTACGCACTTTGTAGAGTTTTTCAGTTTCAACAAAATCGGTGAAAATCACAAGGAAAAGCTGCTTGTGCAGAAAGTTACCGTTGTGGTTGCCTTAGACCTCGATACGGGGAACACAAAAAATCCTGAATATGAAAGTGAATAGTGGACTATCAGATATTTGATAGATTATAGGGATACTTGTTCAAAGCAAGCGTCCCTATTTTTTATAAAATTTTATATTTTAGGAGGAAAAATAAATGACAAACACAGCGACAAGAGCAAAAAAAGAAAAGATTACTCGCACAGTTACTTTCAAGAATCAGGCACACGAAGATTTTTATCAGAGATACCTTCCAAAATGCCGTTATCAGGATGTGTATCACAAGGCATTGGTTTATTGTCTTGGGATTGATCGGGATACAAGAGAACATGTAGACCGGATTTATGATTTCAGGACAGGCAACGTGAAACCAGAATGTTTGCATGAAGGCTGGCAGACCAGCGGCAGTGTAAAGATTGTCCGGATGGCATTTAACCTGTATTGCAATGGTACGCCGAGCGTTTTTGAATACGATGATTCTGATACGGACGGGCAATTAAACGAAATGCGGTGCTATACGGTAGAGGATTTATTCTGTTGCGGTTATGCCCGATACTTTTGGGAAGCAATTAAGATCAGATACCCGGAGTATTGCTTTTACGTGGATTGGGAGGATTTGTATGCTGAAAATTAGACTTCAGGGAACATTGAGAGATATTCGGTGGTTCAGAAAGCTCATAGAGCAGCATGAGGAAATTGATGTTTTACGGACATCGGAACCATTTGCAAACAAAGGAACAAATAAGTATTTTCGTGTTTATTCAGAGATAGAGAAAAAGGAAAGGTAGGTATGGGGTATGTGTAGAGTAATCGCAATCGCAAACCAAAAGGGCGGTGTAGGAAAGACCACCACCTGTGTAAATTTAGGAATCGGTCTGGCAAGGGAAGGAAAAAAAGTGCTTCTGGTAGAGGCAGACGCACAGGGAAGTATGGCAGTAAGTTTGGGGATCGCAGAGCCGGACGAGCTGGATGTAACCTTAGTGAATATTATGGAGAAGGTTATTAATGATGAAGATTTAGAAATGGGAGAGGGAATCATCCACCATGAAGAAGGGGTTGATTTCATTCCGGCCAATATTGAACTTGCGGGATTGGAAACGGCACTTGTAAATGTAATGAGTCGGGAAACCATTCTCCGACAGTATCTGAACAGTTTGAAAAGTCAGTATGACTATATTTTGATTGATTGTATGCCTTCATTGGGGATGATTACGATAAATGCCCTTGTAGCAGCGGATAATGTGCTGATTCCGGTAGAAGCGGCGTATCTTCCGGTCAAAGGGTTACAGCAGCTTATCAAGACGATTGGGCGAGTTCACAGGAAATTGAATCCGGCACTTTCCATTATGGGTATCCTGCTCACGAAGGTTGACCGCAGGACAAACTTTGCAAGGGATATTTCTATACAGATCAGGGAGGTCTATGGAGACAGGGTACATATTTTCACGAACTGTATTCCATTGTCGGTGAGAGTGGCAGAGACTACTGCAGAAGGGAAAAGCATTTATCTCCATGATCCGAAAGGGATTGTGGCAAACGGCTACTATTCGCTGACGGAGGAGGTGCTTGAGCATGAAAAATAAGAGCGCACAAAAAGTTAAATTGACTTCCTATGATGATTTATTCGGAACCAATGAGCCAGTGACAGGGGAAAAGATCACATCTGTTCCGATCAGTCTGTTTCATACATTCAAAGACCATCCGTTTCGGGTGGTCGATGACGCAAAGATGCAGGAGACGGTGGAGAGCATTAAGCATTATGGCGTATTAGTGCCGGGAATCGTCCGTCCGCATCCGGACAATGGTTATGAGGTTGTGGCAGGACACCGCAGATGGCGGGCGTGTGAATTGGCAGGACTTGAGGAAATGCCAGTTATCATCCGGGAATTGGATGATGATGCCGCTACTGTGATTATGGTTGATACGAATATTCAGAGAGAAGATATTCTGCCGAGTGAGAAGGCAAAAGCCTATAGGATGAAATATGAAGCTATGAAACATCAGGGAAGTAAAGGGGACAAGTTTACTGCCGATGCGGTGGGGGAAGCTGCCGGGGACAGCGGCAGGACAGTACAGAGATATATACGTCTGACAGAATTAGTGCCGGAATTATTGGATTATGTGGATGCCGGAAAAATCCCGATGATTGTCGGGGAAAAGCTATCCTATCTGAAAAAAGAAGAACAGGCGTGGCTTGTAGATGCAATTATAAATAGTGGCGTATTTCCATCTAAAATACAGGCAGAGGCATTAAAATCGGGCAGTGATGCCGGGGAACTGACCGAGGGCGGTGTATATGCGATTCTCATAAAAAAGGAAAGTGGAAAAGTTGGCGTGACAATCTCTGCCAGGAAAATCGGCAGTTATTTTCCACCTACCTATACAAAAGCGCAGATTGAGGAAGTGATTTATTCACTTTTGGATCAATGGAAGCAAAACGAGAAAATGGAGGAATTTGCGGATGCAGAAAATTCAATTTGAGTATTTCCGGGGCATGGAAGCGGAACAATACAGCTTTTACCGTGTACCGAAGGTGCTTTTTACTGCGGAATGCTTTAAATCCCTCTCCTGTGAAGCAAAGGTTTTATACGGTCTAATGTTAGACCGTATGAGCCTTAGTATCAAAAACCGCTGGTTTGACGAGGAAGATCGGGTATATATTATCTTTACCGTTGAGGAGGTTATGGAACTGCTTGGATGCGGCAGGCAAAAGGCGGTTAAGAATATTGCGGAGCTTGACACAGAAAAGGGAATCGGCCTGATTGAAAAGAAGCGGCTAGGTTTGGGAAAACCGAATGTAATCTATGTAAAAAATTTTATGATTACGGATTGTCCGGAACCGGAGCGTGAGGAGGAACATGAGGAAGTACATAGGGAAGAACAGCCGGAAAACTCCGCAAATTCACAGAAGTATGAAAATCAAACTTCAAGAAGTATGAATAACGGATTTCAAGAAGTTCCCGAATCAAATTTCCAGAAGTATGAAAATCAAACTTCAGGAAGTATGAAAAGCGAATTTCAAGAAGTTCCCGAATCAGACTTCAAGAGTTATGAAAATCAGACTTCAGGAAGTATGAAAAACGAACCTCAAGAAGTTCCAAAATCAAACTGTAATAATACTGATATTAATAAGACTGATTATAACGATACTGATTACAGTTATACAGAATTTAACAAGACTGATATAAGTGAGACTGAGACTATCTTATCTGATCGAATCCAATCAGGGGATGCTGGTACTGCTTTGGGAAGAAAAGATGTGATTGAAAAAATGAACGCATACCGGGAACTTATTCGGGAGCGCATTGAGTATTCCTATCATTCAGCGGAAGATGTAGATGAACTTGTAGAACTGATGGTAGAGGTTATGATGATGCCAGATGACAGCACGATAAGGATTGCGGGAGTGGACAAACCTGTGGCACTTGTAAAGAATAGGTTTATGAAAATGACATATTCGCATATTGAGTATGTATTGTTCTGCCTGCACAGAAATACAACCAAAGTGGGAAATATCAAAGCGTATCTGTTGACAACGCTTTATAATGCGTCAATGACGATAAATAGCTACTATCAGGCGGAAGTAAATCATGATTTGTACGGAGGTGGATGAAATGAGAATCAGTGAGTTTTTGGGAAAAGTGATATTTCCGGTGGGAGCGGCGATATTTTTAGCCGCATTGTTTTATCCTGTGTGTGTGGATAATGGAGTATGTGATTATTTAAAATTGTGGATATTAACAGGCATCCCATTTGGTGTGCATCGGATGTTCGTATGGGTGATTCCAAAAGGTTTTGATATTGGAGGAACCATAGGAGTTTTAGTCATGAATCTATTGGCGGGCGGTGTAATAGGGGGTGTAATCCTGATCTGGCGTCTGGTGCTGGCGGCATTTTATCTTATAAAAGGCATTGGTTCGGGTATCCTCTGGCTGGCAGGAAAACGTGCTGTGTGATAGGAACAGTGGCTTTACAGGGGAATAAGTGGAGACAGAGAAATGAATAGAGGTTCATAGAAGCAGCTAGAGTCATATTTAGCTGCTTTTTTCTGCCTGTTTGGAGGAAAACTTTACGACACGATGTCGCAAAGTTCTAAAAAGAAAATTTCATGGAAGGAGGTGCCGTATTGGGGAACCGTGCTGTGTCGCAGGGGTTGATTGAGTTAGGGGAACGTATCAGGAAACGCAGGCAGGAAGTCCATTTATCACAAGAAGCCTTTGCGGAGAAAGCCGGTATCAGTGTCAATACGGTTAGCCGGGTTGAGGGAGGGCAAACGGCGATGTCCATTGAAATTTTTAAGAAGATGGTTGAAATATTGGAGGTTGATGCGGATGAGCTGCTAGGGAAGTGTCCGAAAGAAAAAGAAAAAAAAAAATACGATACATTAGTCAGGCGGATTCAGCAGTTAAAAGAAAATGAGCAGAAGATTGTGCTGCAGACAATGGAAGTCCTGATTGATGGGATAAATAAATTCCACAAATAAGGGGTGTGGACAGATAAATCTCCCCATATTTGCCGAGGGAAAAAAGAAGGTTAGTTGTTAAACTGGATATAGAAAGCGGCTGAAAACACAGGAGCCGGAAAGGAGGGATGTTGTTGTGACGAGGGAAGAAAGTCTGGCTTACCGGAAAAACTGCCCATATGACGCAATGGGAGATTATTCGGTTTTCTTTGCGGAAGATAAGCAGAAAAAGGAGAATAAAGAAACAGGACTTTCCCAAACGGATATTTCGGGCAAACAAATAAAGTGAGTTTTATGAATAGAATCTGTCACAGGCAGTAAAAGGAGTTTCAGGCTCCCGTTAAAAAAAACGGGTGAGCCGGGAGCCATTTTTTACTGCCTTTTTGTTGGATTCCTGTGACAGCGTACTTTCGGGCCACCCGGAGCCTAATGGCAGAAGGGTGGTCTTTATGCTGACATTGCAGGAAGTAAAACAAATGGTAGAGATTCCAAAGGAGGGAAATAAAGTACCGACAGAAAAACAATTAAGGAATACCGGAACTGCTGTTATAAGCAGACGATTAGATAAGAATACGGAGATCAGAGTATACCGGAGTGGATATGCGGTGTATTACCTTGATAAATATAAGACCGTATTTTCTATCCATAGTTGCGGTGATTATTTCTATCAGTCAGACGGCAATATCCTTTGTATAGAAGAAGCCTTTTTTAACAGACAGGAGTGGTATTTGCGCCTGATATTAGAGGGAGAAGATCGGGTAATCAATAACCGTGAAGCGTGGGAGCGTGAGAAGAATATCTCTTACAGTGACATACCGGAGACAGGGGGATTAATGGCTGATAATGGGAAATCTCCGGTAGAACAGTTGATCTGGATAGAAAACTTTGAAGAAATGATGATTCTTTTGACAGAGCGGCAACGTCTGATTGTCAGACAGTTCTTCTTTCTCCAGAAAACACAAAAGGAGATCGCACAGGAGCTTGGTATTGCTCCGCCAGTAGTATCACGGACAATTAAAAGTGCAGTACGGCGAATACGCAGACGGCAGCCGGAATTTTCCCAAACCACTAATAGAATACAAGTAGGGAAAGGGGGAGTTTTCCATGCGTGGTAAGAAACCAAAGGAGAGAAAGAGTTATGTGCTGCGTATGGGAGATGGTACGCTTGTGGAAGTAACCAGGGAGGTTTATCTGGAGTGGTATCAATCAAGGCGCAGAGAGCGGTATCAAAAGGAGAGAAATCAAAAGTATGGCGTATGCAGCCTGAACGAATTGGAGGAAAGGGGAGATTCCTTCATACCCGTGACAGACAGCCTTGAGGAAACAGCGATTAAGAAGTTGTATATTGAGAAACTTCGGAAGGTTCTGGATGAACTGCCGGAAGCGGATGTTTATCTAATGTATCTACTGTTTTTTGAGGAAGTGACAGTGAAAGAGGCGGCGCAACTTTGTGGCTGCAGCAGGAAAACGATTGAAAACAGGCGTAAGCGGATTCTAAAGGAATTAAACTGTAAAATGCAGGAATTGGGAATTGTGGGCGGGTGTTTTTAAAGTTAATTCAATGCAGTGGACAGTGTTGATTTTCTGATGCTTCCGGGTTGTTTTTCAAGTGATAGTAGGAATTAAGAAAGGTTTTATTTTGACTTTTGGGAAAAAGAAAGATGTTATATTTTATACCTTTTCATAAAAACAAACGTGTGAAAAAGGGGAATTTACTGATGGATATTCTTTGTGTAAAATAGGATTGAAAATTTTTTTAAAAACTTAAATCCTTTTGAGGGGTTCAGTTGTATATAAAGTGTAAGACGTTTCACAGAGAGGCGGTGACATAACATCGAAGACTTTATTTTGATTAAAAAGATACAAGCTGGTGATACAGAAGCTTTTGATACGCTAGTCCGTAAATATTACCGATCCATCTATCAGTTTTGTTATCGCCGCTTAAATGGAGATGCAGATACTGCAGCCGACATTACGCAGGATGTTTTTTTGAAATTATTGGAGAATATCCAGGCGGTTCGTATGTTGGGAAAGTTTCAAAATTACCTACTTACGATTGCAGTTAATACCTGTAACAATTATTTCAAAAAAGAAAAACCTTATGTAGATTTAGAAACTTTGGAAATTGTTGATGAGGCAGATAGTTCTTTAGAAAAAGTAATACGGAGGGAAAGTCAAAATGCCGTTAGAAGGGCAATCACTGAATTGCCTGATTATCAAAAAGAGGTCATTATATTGCGTTTTTATTACGACCTTAAAATAAAAGAAATTGCAACTATTACAAATGCGAGTGTTCCTACAGTTAAGTCCCGGTTACAGCAAGGTCTGAAGAAGTTGCAACGATATTTGGCTGATTTTAAAGGAGGCAATAATATATGAGCAAAAAAATGGACGATTTGCAGCAATGGATACAGGATTATGATGTTCCAGAAGCACCTGAAAATAGAATGGAAAAGTTAATTTCTATGGGGCAAAGCTACATGGAAGGTCCTGAGTTTAATAAGAACTCTCTGCGAAATGTTTTCTTGAGCCAGTTACAATATCTTCCATTTTCTTTTTGGACTGTCCAGGTAGGATTCCTTATGGCAGTGATAGCGGCAGTTTGCCTATTAGGACATTTTAAGGTTCAGCTTTATTATCCGCTCACTGTTTTGGCAATTACGATTCCTTTTATTGTGCTGTTAGGGGTAAGACAGATTTCCAAAAGTAATACTTATGGTATGTGGGAGATTGAACAGTCAAGTAGGTGTCAATTAGTAAAATTGGTGGCTTGCCGGATGATGATTGTTGGATTGTTTGACTTGTTTTTCGTAACAGGTATATTGGTTCTAATGAGTTATTATTATCAACAACCCATCATCGGAATGATTTTGTACGGAATAGTTCCCCTTAATATATCCTGTGCCAGTTATCTGGTCACGATTACAAAAGGAGAAAAATCGGAAGAGTCCTATCACTTGATCGCTTGTATGGTATGCCTTATGATTGCGTTTTCATTTATTTTAAGGCAACAGATTTTGTTTGAAGTTTCAATGATCTGGATGTGGGCTGTGTTTTATGTATCATCCATTATCTTTTTAGGAAAAGCAATTCAGAAATATTTGAAATATGAAAAAATGATTGGAGAGTTGACATGGAACTTACAATAAAAGATCTCACAAAAGAATATGGAAGTAAAAAAGCCGTTTGCAATTTCAATGTTACATTAACCGATGGTGTATATGGCTTATTAGGAGCAAACGGAGCAGGCAAAACAACATTAATGCGTATGTTATGCGATGTCCAGACCGAGACCAAAGGCGCTATTTTATTGAATGGGAAAAATATTCATGATCTGGGTGAACAGTACCGTAATGTTTTAGGATATTTACCGCAGCACTTTGGATATTACCCTAATTTTACCGCATATAAATTTCTTATGTATATTGCGGCGGTCAAAGGCTTGCCGCATAAAAAGGCACATAATCGTACGTTGGAATTGTTAAAAGAAGTGGACCTACTGGAACAGAAAAATGAAAAAATCAAGAATTTTTCCGGTGGAATGAAACAGCGATTAGGGATTGCACAGGCCCTTTTGAATAATCCTAAAATTTTGATCCTGGACGAGCCTACAGCGGGGCTTGATCCAAAAGAACGTGTACGATTTAGGAACCTAATTAGTGCATTAGCAGAAGATCGGATTGTGATTTTATCAACTCATATCGTATCGGATGTTGAATATATCGCGAAAGAAATCCTGATTATGAAAAAAGGAAAATTGGTTCATCAAGGAGCACCGGAGGAAATACTGATGCCAATCGAAAACTATGTATGGGAGTGTGAAGTTTCACATAAGGAAGCAGGAAGATTGGAAATGGAATATATTACAGCAAATCTCAGGCATAGTAATGGTGCAGAGAGACTACGGATTATTTCAGAGAAAAAACCTTGCGAAAGTGCATGGAATGTAGAACCGACACTGGAAGATTTGTATTTGTATTATTTTGCGGAGGAATCAGAACATGAAGGATATGATAAAAGCAGAAAGAACTAAAATTATGTTAAGAAAACCGACAAAGATTTTGTTTATTGCCGGGGTTATTCTTACATTGGCCTACTTCTTCTTTTTACAGTTTAATTATGCTTCAGTATATTATGATTATGATACAGGTAAGATGAGCACAGTAAGCGGTTTTGCAGCTGTGGAACAGAGAAAAGAAATTGCTGGTCTTTTTGAAGGAGAATTGACACAAGATACTTTGGAGAGAATACAACAGAAACTGAATGAGGCTGAAAATGCCACAAAGGGCAGGGATGAAAATTCTGTATTTTCTGCCACACATGTTTATCGTGATCAGGCGGCTATTTTGGAATATGTAATGAATCCGGATGGAAGTTTGAAAGAACTTCAAGCTGCATATCCAAACAGTAAATCTGTTATTTTAGGCTATTGTGACGGATGGGATCTTATGCTGTCAGGAATGGGTGGAGTTTTAAGCCTACTCATGTGCCTGTTAGTAGTGATTGCTTTATCTCCGGTTTTTGCAGAAGAATATTCCAGCCATACAGATAGCGTGATTTGTGCAGCACGTTATGGGAAAACAAAGTTAGTAACTGCAAAAGTAATTGCCTCACTGGAAACAGTAGTCGGAATGTATATTGTTTATCTTTTCCTTTATGCTGTTCTTTATGGTGGATTTTATGGATTTGATGGGTGGAATGTGAGCATCCAGTCATCTTTGCATTACGCTTCATCGACCTATGCAATTACATTCTTACAGATGTTTTTAATTTCTGTAGCATTAAATATATTAGGGATTATAGCTTTAACAGTGATTACGTTATTCTTGTCTGCAAAGATGGGAAGCCCGGTTTCGGCATTAATTATTTCATGTGTTGTATCTTTCCTGCCTGTACTGTTCGATTTTACAGATAGTATACCGATTTTGCAAAAAATGCAGGAGATTTGCCCGATTTTCATGCTTCATATCAATGGGGTATTTGCAGCAATGAAAACCTATGCGGGGATTATACAGCCGATTATTATGATTGTATTTAATTTAGGGATTGGTGTGGTGTTTTATGTATTAATAAAAAAGACATTTAAAAGACATCAAGTAATCGCATAATCATGCAAGGTAGGTGGTATTTATAGAAAGAATAATGGTAATGGCTTTTTCTGATTCAGAGAAACACATTATGAATAAAGTCCTTGCAGCAGTAGAAAATAGGTCAACAATGAGTGGGTATTCTCGAAAGAACAAAAATATGGGGCTGTGTGGAAAGAGTCTGGTAATAGGTGTGGAGTAATAATGACAATCATGATAAGCCAGATTAGGAAAAAATTGGGTGTTGCGTATATACGGACCGTGATAGGTAGTGGATACAAGTTTGATTTATAAAAGAAGCAGCAGAGGTAGTTTTATTGTTGAGCCACCTCTGCTGCTTTTGGCACTTAGTTGAGAAAGATGTAAATTTGCGATATAATGGTAGGCACGATTCAACAGTAATACATAGAAAATTATAAAAAATAGCAATAGACATCTGTGTCGGGTGAAAGAAATAGCGCATTTCTCGCTTTATGTCGTGTTCTTTTACCCAAAGAGAAGGTAGTCTGTTTTTGAAAGGAGGAACGATTGTGAATCCAAAAGAAATAGGAGCATTTTTAAAACAGCTTCGTAATGAAAAGGGAATCACACAGGAACAATTAGCAGAAATTTTGGGGGTTTCAGGGAGAACTGTTTCAAGATGGGAAACGGGAAACAATTTACCTGACCTGAGCATTTTGGTACAAATTTCTGAATACTACAATGTAGAAATTAAAGAAATTTTGAATGGAGAAAGGAAAAGCGAGGATATGGATAAAGAATTAAAAGAAACATTATTAAAAGTAGCTGATTATACTGAGCTGGAGAAGCAAAGAGCTGCAAGAAGCGGAAATATTTCATTTGGTATTATGTTCCTGGTATGTGCAGCAGCTATTGTTGTACAAATGATTATGACAGGAGATATGTCCCTGATTATTGGGGAAACGGTAATACTGATTTTCGGTGCGGGGGTATATATTTTTTCTTCCGTAAACAATGGAGCATGGAATGGAACCCGGATAAAAAGTACACCTAAGAAAGATTTTATCGTCAGCGTAATATGTGTAGGAATCTTTAGTATTCTGCTCTGTTTGATATTATCCAAAACTATGGTCTTATCTCGTGCTATTGGAATGTCTATTTGCTTTTTTATTGTTCTTTCAACAGTATCATATGCTTTGCTAAGAGGGATTTCCTATCTTTCTAAAAAGAAATCTGACGAGTTAAAAGATTAACGAAACGCTGTATAGGGTAAATGTTGATATTATGTGATGGAGACAATGGAAAGGCGTATTGGAGGAATAACATATGAGTCAGGACGTGTTAACAGTAAATGGAATCTGTAAGAATTATGCGGATTTTTCGCTAAAAAATGTAACATTTCATGTTCCAGGAGGCAGTATCGTTGGTTTGGTTGGAGAAAATGGAGCTGGCAAGTCAACCACTCTAAAAACTATATTAAATATCTGTTCTGTAGATGAGGGGAGTGTGGAATTTTACGGAAAAGAAATCCGCACTCTCTCAGCACTAGAGAGAGAAGACATAGGAGTGGTGTTTGATGACAGCGTTTTTTATGAAAATCTTACAGCACTTGAACTGGAAAAGATTTTTTCAAAGATTTATAAAAAATGGGACTGCACGTATTTCCTGGAATTATTGAACCGATTTTATATCTCAGCAGATAAGAAACTGAGTGAGTATTCAAAAGGGATGAAATCAAAGCTGGCTCTTGTCAGCGCATTAAGCCATTATCCGAAGCTGCTAGTGATTGATGAATCACTGTCTGCTTTAGATCCGGTGATCCGGGATGAGGTATTGCAGATGCTGCATGAATTTGTAGCAGATGGGGAGAAGGCAGTTTTATTTTCCTGCCATATTGTGGAGGATTTGCAGAAGATAGCAGATTATATCGTGTTTATTAACCACGGAAAGGTTGCTTTTGAGAAAAGTCTGGATGACCTTTTATGTGGGAATGCGGTGATCCATTGTGTTGGAAATCAAATGCGGGAAATTGAGAAAGAGGATGTGATTGCTTACTGCAGAGAGGGAAATGAAACAGCAGTTATGATCCGCAACTATGGTCATGCGGGAGAAAAATATCAACAATTTTCTTTTGAGCAGACAACGATGGATGAAATATTGAAAATTATGATGAAGGGGGAATGGTCATGAAAGGCTTATTGCTGAAGGATTTTTATAATTTAAGGACAACACTGAAAACGATGCTGATGATCTTGGTGATATTTTTGGCTTTTGTAATTATACGGCATTATGAATTTGCACTGCCGCTGATTCCGGTCCTGCTTAGTAGCTCCTTGTTAACAACAGTTATAAATCTGGATAAACATTCCAAATGGAATATGCTGATGGTCACAGCGCCGATAGAGAAAAAAGAACTGGTGCAAGAGAAATACGCATTACTTATGCTGCTGAATATATGTGGTATACTGATCGGCACAGCAGCATCCATTCCGTTTATTTTGTCTGGTAAAATAAAACTGGTCAGTTTTATTGATATGACATTACTCGGATGGAGTATTTCATTACTACAGGGAACAATTTTCCTTACACTTTCTTACCTGTTTGGTAAGAACCTGATGGAAAAGCTGGAGCTTATGATGGTAGTGTCGTATGTGGTTTCATTTGCAATCATCATTCCCGTATATTTCTTAGTGCCGGATTTGTTTGGTACTGAAAATCACAGCCTGATTATTACACATTTCATCATTTTTCTTGCGATATTGGCCGTGTATGGAATTTTGGAACAAGTGTCGATTACGAAAAGTATGAAATCAGAAAATTTGTAGGGAGGAAAATAGATGGATTTTAATGATGAGAAAGATTATATTATGCGTATCATTAAAGAAATGGTAAGGGTTCTTTTTTCTTTAATGCTTGGAAAACAGTACAAGTCTGTAGAGTTACCAGAGGAAAATAAGTATGAGGTTTCTGGAAAAGCATTAGAGGAATTTGAAAAGATGGTAGATCGGGGCTTTGTAAATGAAGCAGAAAATATGCTATTGGAAAACATTAATTATACGAAAAAAGAAGAAATTCTTGCTGCGCTACTATTTTATCAATATGTGAGTGAGAAAGATAATGCTTTCTTGGCTTCTCATAATTACTCCAAAGAAGAAGCGTTGGATGGAATTAAGGCGTTGGCAGAAAGAGCAGGATACGGTGAAATGAGCGAAATATTTCTGGACTCTCTTTAAACAGTGGCGTAGCCAATGGTATTGAAAGGAGGGCGAGCCTGTGTGGGAAAAGTGTTAATAGCTACATTTGACGATAAAGAGGAAACAACATTTGATGAGTTGCTTTCGTTTTTGAAATCAAAAAGCCATATAAAAGTGCTGAATACTTTTCCTAATGATAGCTATTTGAGATACGATAACTTGATGATAGATGTAAAATATCGAATGGTAGAGAGGGATGGGGAAAGTATTGAACTGACTAATTATGAGTTTGAAATTCTTCATTTGCTGGCACAGCATCCCGGACAAGTATTTTCTAAAGAACAAATATATAATCAGGTGTGGAAAGAACCCTATTATGGGGCAGAGGACAATGTTATGAGTTTGATCCGCCGGATACGAAAGAAAATAGAACCTGATCCGGCAAAGCCAATCTTCATACTCACGGTTTGGGGTGTTGGGTATCGCTTCAATCCTCATGTGGCAAGACAGACAATATAAAAAATAAATAATGAATAATCAAGAAGTAAGCAGTGTTTATTACAGAAAATAACGCTGCTTATTTTTTTCTCAAAAATATCAAAAAAATTTTCTAAACAGGCTATTTTTTACCCTTTCAAACCTGCGATTAGTGAAGGGGTAAATATTCTTACATTCAAATCAAAATTTTTCCCTTTCATCGTACCTTGACAATTTCATCGCCTGCCCGAATTGATACCCGGTATAGGAGTGTGCATCCTGCACACCGTACCGGAGGAAACGCTGCGGAACTGGAAAGCCGGAGCTGGAACGGGTTCGTGGAAGAAAACAGGCAAAACGCTCAAATTATATTTCGTGAAAATTAGATAACAGTAGATACCGTGCGGGGAAGTCTTGGAACTTCCCCGCATTTATGTGCTGTTATCCTGCAACAGTACAAAACTTAAAAAGAGGAGGGGAGCTGCCATGAAAACATAGGGAAATAAGAAGTTATCAGATCAGGCGTTTTATCAAATTATGAAAAGCGAGGTATTTAATCATGAAAGGAAAAGTAAAAAGGATTGTTTCGGGGATGCTTTCGGTAATGACAATCCTGACTTCTGTTGTACAGCCTGTCACAACGTATGCGGCAGAGCCGGAGCCGGCAGCTTATGAAGCAGAATACCCGGCGCTTGAAAAAGTGCGGGATATGCTGGCAGAGGATGAAGTGGTTACAGCAGAGGACTATGAAGTGGAGATTGGAAGTGATTTTGATGTGGAAACCGATTTTTCCGGTATGGAGATTAATGAAGAAAAAGTCAAAGTGACTTTCCATGAAGCAAAGAATGAAGCCGGGGAGGACTTTAATGGAAACCATGCGGATTCCTATAAAGCGGTCTACTTTGTAGAACCTGCCAGCGGCAATCCTTCTTATCATATTGTCAGGAAGATCATTGTAAAAGAGCCGGCTACTGAATCACAGTCGGAAAAATCGTCCGAGGCCGGAGGTGATACGGGGCAGTCCGAAGAATCAGAAAGTGAAGATGGAGAATCGGACACCCATTCGGAACTTGCTGCAGAAACAGAAATGTTATCGGAGACTGAACTGGACGCTGCGTTAGAGACATCGGAAACACAGGATACCGTTGATGAAGAAAGCGGGCTTACCCTTAGTGATGTCATGCTGCAGGCCGTAGAACAGGATGTTGATCTTCTTGAGATGGAGGAAGGGGAGACAGTTACATTTACCGCAAGTTCGGCAATGCTTTATGCGGCAAGGGCAACACAAAGTGTAACAGTGACAAAAGGTTCCTGGTATTATTATGCGGATTATGGTCTTGGTTCTTATCTCACCTGCCCGTATACGGTTACATTTGGAAGTATAACAGCTACGGCTTATTGTGTACAGCCATCAAAACCGGGGCCGGGAAATGGAACCTATACGATTACAAAACTGGCAGACAGCAAGACACTTGCAAAGGTTTGCTATTATGGCACAAAGGCATCTGGTGATGAGGGATTTTTTGAGGAGAAATATCCTGATTTTTCAGCCGGAAAGCGTTTTATCATTACCCATATTGCGGCTGCATATGCAAATGGGAGCAGCGATGCGTTTTCCGGAACCAACAGTACGGGACAGGCACTTGCAATGGAACTGTATAACTATTGTGTAAGCCAGCCGGATATTCCGGATGTGGCAATGTCATTTTCAAATGCCAGTGTAACTGCCTATGTGGATGGGAATGAGCAGCGTACAAAGGAAGTTACCTTTAACGCTGATACATTACAGACAATTACTATGAATTTACCGGATGGCGTGAAATTTCATAACGTAACAACGGGAAAGACAAGTAAGGCAGGTGCGTCCGTAGAAGTAGCGGGAGGCACGAAGTTTTATCTTTCAGCTCCGCTGACACAGACAGCCGATGTATCCGGTTCCTGGTCTGCCACGATGAAAGGAAGTATCACCAAAGATTACTCCGCTTACAAGATTACGACAGGAAGTGATACACAGGATTTGGCACTCGTGTTTGGCGAAGGTGTTGATGATGAAAAATATGTGGATTTTTCTGTAAAGTGGCTGGAACTTGCAAAGGTTCAGGTAGTGAAAGTGGATTCTAATAATAAGGACGCAAAATTATCCGGTGCGGTATTTGGTATTTACAGTGATAAAGACTGTACGCAGTTGATTACAAAAATGCCGGCAACAGACAGTAATGGTGCGTCCACTGTGGAAATTGTAAAGACGCAGGATACCGTG
Organism: Eubacterium sp.; assembly: GCA_022764165.1. GTDB lineage: Bacteria > Bacillota > Clostridia > Lachnospirales > Lachnospiraceae > Oliverpabstia. The sequence continues at coordinate 38,412 of JALERM010000045.1, forward strand.
TACTTAAAAGAAATTACAGCTCCAACAGGATACCGTATCAATACGACTTCCTACAATGTAACATTGGTTGCAAACAAGACTGCAACAACAACCGTACCGGATGTGGAGCAGCTTGGGGAATTGACTATTTATAAAGAAGGGCAGGTTTTGGTTGGTGCGGATGTAAGTGAAACAGGTACAGTATTCCGTTATGAGAATCACCGTCAGCCAGGAGCCATTTACAATGTCTATGCCGGGGAGGATATTGCTACTGCCTATGGTGCGGTTGTATATAAAAAAGGCGATCTTGTAAAAGAAAACCTGACAATGGATTCCAATGGTGCGGTAATCCTGAAAAATCTGCATCTTGGCACTTACGTTGTGAAGGAAATGCAGGCTCCGGAGAATTTCTATAATGCGGGGGAAGAAAAAACTGTGACATTATCTTATGCCGGACAGAATGTTGAAGTAGTATTTTCCGAGACAACTTTCACGAATGACCGTCAGAAGGCAAAGGTAACTGTTACAAAGAAAGATCAGGATACAGAGAATCCGCTGGATGGCGGTGTTTTCGGACTGTATGCGAACAGCGATATTATAGCCTTTGATGGTACAGTGATTGTCAAAAAGGGAACGCTGATTGAGAAGGCTGTGACCGGGGATGATGGAACAGCGGCTTTTACGGCTGATTTTCCGATAGGCTTTTCTTACTGTGTGAAAGAGGAGCAGGCCCCGGAAGGGTATCTAAGGAACACGAAGGATGTATATTCCTTTGCCTTTTCTTATACCAATGATAGTGAAGCGGTGGTTTCTTTCTCCCATACCTTTACTAATGAACGTGTTAATGCAAAGATTTCTCTGCATAAAAAGGATGCGGAGACGAATCAGGCAGTGCCGCAAGGGGATGCGACACTGGAAAATGCTGTCTATGGCCTGTATGCCCGTGAGGACATTGTGCATCCGGACGGGGCAACGGGTGTGATCTATAAGGCAGGAGAAAAAGTGGCAACGCTGACAACGGATGAACATGGTGAGGCATCTGTGGAAAATCTGTATCTTGGCAGCTACTATGTAAAAGAAATTACTCCGCCGACAGGGTATCTGGCAGATGAAAATGAATATGACCTGGTGTGCAGTTATGAAGGCGATCTGGTGGCTACGGTAGAACGGGAATGTACTTCCCAGGAGCAGGTAGTGAAACAGCCGTTCCAGATTATTAAAGCTGCGGATAATGGAAAGACAGACGCAGATCTGCTTTCTGGTGCCGGATTTACCGCTTACCTGGTATCCTCTCTGAGCGTTAAAGAAGATGGAAACTATGATTTTTCTTCCGTAACGCCAGTGGTAATCGGGGAAAATGGTGCGACAGAAATCTTTACGGATGAAAAAGGCTATGCCTGCAGTATTGCAATCCCATACGGTACATATATCGTCCGTGAGACAACGACACCGCACAATTATACTCCGGTGGATGATTTTATTGTCCGTATTACGGAGCATCATCCAAACACGCCGCAGGTATGGCGGGTACTTCTGGACGATGAATTTGAAGCAAAGCTGAAAATTGTGAAACAGGATGATGAAACCAAAAAGCCGGTGTTAGCAAAAAATACAGAGTTTAAGATTTATGACCTTGATAATGAGCAGTATGTAGAGCAGGTAACAACTTATCCAACTACTGTTGTCCATAAGTCCTACTTTACGGATGAGCAGGGGTATCTGATCCTGCCGCAGAATCTGAAAATCGGGCATTACCGGATTGAAGAAGTAAATGCTCCGTATGGCTATACGCTGAATGAAAATTATTATGAGGTGGCTGTGGATTCCAACACGGCTTATCAGATGGACACTGTTTCCGGGGATGTTGTCATTGAAGTGATCTACGAAAATCATCCGGTCAAGGGAGAACTGAAGGTTGTAAAACGTGGTGAAGTCCTGGATGGATTTGATAAGAATTTTACTTACAAAGAGGAAACATTGGAAGGGGCTGTGTTTGAAGTATATGCCGCAGAGGATATTTATACGGCTGATTTCCAGAAGGATTCCGATGGAAACCGGATTTTGGAGTATGATGCGGATGCGCTGGTGGCAACACTGACTACGGATGAAAATGGAGAGGCGTATCTTTCTGATCTTCCGCTTGGTTCTTACCGGATTGTGGAAGTGACCGCACCGGAAGGATTTGTATTAAATGAGTCAGCACAGACAGTTACCTTTACCTATGCAGATCAGAATACACCTGTGGTTAAACAGGAAGCAGTCTTTACAAATGAACGCCAGAAGGTGGAAGTATCTGTGATAAAGCAGGATGCTGTGACAAAGGCGGAAGTTGCCGGAGCCGTTTTTGGTCTGTATGCAAAAGAGGATATTCTGTCTCATGGAGAAGTCATTGTAGAAGCGGATACATTGCTTGGAAAAGCACTGTCAGAGGAAGATGGAAAAGCTGTTTTCGCATTAGATGTGCCGTTTGGAAATTACTATATCAAAGAGCTGACCGCTCCGGCTGGTTATGTATCTTCCGATCAGGTGCTGGAACTGACCGCTGCTTATCAGGGACAGGATATAAAAGTGGTTGAACTGGAGTCTGTGTTTGAGAATGAGCCTACAAGGATTTCGGTAAAGAAAACAGACCTTACTACCGGAGTGGAGCTTTCCGGAGCAACATTAACTGTTCTGGATAAGGATGGAAATGTGGTAGATACATGGAAGTCTGTCAAAGGTGAGGAACATATGATTGAACGTCTGACTGTGGGCGAGACATATACGCTGCGTGAGGAACTGGCTCCGTATGGTTATCTGCAGGCGGAGGAAATCACATTTACGGTGGAAGATACCGCAGAGGTTCAGAAAGTAGAAATGAAAGATGATGTTCCGACGGGGCTTCTCCTGATTAACAAAAAGGGAGAATTTCTGGAAAATGTGTCTGTGATGGATTCAGTTGGCGGATGGATTGCACACCTGTTTGAGTATATATCCGGTTCCCTGAAAGATGTTACCTTTGAAGTATATGCTTTGGAGGATATTAAAGCTGCTGACGGGGAAAGTGAGGATTATTACAAAAAGGATGAGCTGATTGCGGAGATTACAACAGATGATACCGGAGTAGCAAGGCTTTCTGATCTTCCGCTTGGCAAATACTATGTGAAAGAAAAAGAGACAGCCGACGGGTATGTCCTGGATGGGGAAATTCGTGAGATTGACCTGACTTACCGTGACCAGAATACGGAAGTTGTTACCTATTCTTCTGATTGGCAGAATCTGCGGCAGAAGGTTGAGGTATCGGTTCTGAAAAAGGAAAAGGATTCTGATCGTGTACTGGAAGGGGCCGTATTTGCCCTGGCTGCGAATGAGGATATTACCAACAAAGACGGAAAAGTGATCATGGAGGCCGGAACCGTCATTGAGGAGAGAGCAACGGATAAAGACGGGAAACTTACCTTTACGGCTGATCTTCCAATAGGCTTTTCCTATTCTGTGAAAGAAACAGTACCAGCACCGGGATTTGCAACAACGGATGAGGTTCAGGAATTTATATTCACTTATGAAGATGCAGAAAAAGAATCCGTCTCTTTTGCATTTACTTTTGAGGATGAGCCTACTGTGTTTGAGTTTACCAAAACATCCCTGACAGATGGAAAGGAAGTAGAGGGAGCAAAACTGCGGATTACAGATGAAGATGGCAATGTAGTGGAAGAATGGACTTCCGGAAAGGAACCGTATATCATTAAGGAGCTGGTTGTGGGGAAGGAATATACCATGACAGAAACTCTGCCTGCGGATGGTTATGTGACAGCGGAAAATATTACCTTCACTGTGGAAGATACTGCCGAAGTTCAGAAAATCGAGATGAAGGACGATGTGACAAAGGTGGAAATCTCTAAAACAGATATTTCCGGTAAGGAGCTGCCGGGAGCAAAATTAACCATTCTTGACAAAGACGGTAATGTGGTGGAAAGCTGGACATCCACTGAGGAGCCGCATTATATAGAAATGCTGCCAATCGGAGAATATACACTTCGTGAGGAATCTGCACCGGAAGGGTATCTGGTAGCCGAGGATGTGAAATTTGAGGTAAAAGATACCGGAGAAATTCAGAAGGTGGTGATGAAGGATGAAGTGAAACCGGAAGAAACACCGCAGACTTCTTCGGACACACCGAAAACAGGTGATGATACTCATGCGGTATTGTGGATTATTCTTTGCGGGCTGGCATTTGCAGGACTGGCAGGCTCTGTGGTACTGCTTCGCAGGAAGAAAAAATAATATTTTAAAGAGTTACTGATGATACAGGCGTTTATGGTCTGCTTTTGCATTCCATGAGCGCCTTTTTGTGTTTATAAGAAAGGGCAGATAAGAATGAAAGGAATTATGATCGGAGTTGTGGCGGTTGCCGCCTTATTTACATTTTTCCTTTACTGCTGTGTCCGTGTAGGGGCACAGGAGGACAGATGGATGGAAGAAATGGAGTGGAAGGATAGACAGGATGTCAGGAGAAGCGGATAATCAACGGTTTGCAGAAGATAAGCCTGGGGATTGTACCTGCTGTTATTTTTGGGATAACCGAAAGCGTTCTTGTACAAAGGAAACCTGTTATTACCTTCTTCCGGAAACGGGAACCGGTAATGACAGCAGAGATTGCAGCGTTTGTCCATATGGCAGGCATTCCCCTTGCATTGGGTACTGCCTGTTAAAGATTATTCGGGAAATGCGCCTGCGGATATAAAGCAGAGAAAGAAGGTGATTATCATGCAGGATGAAGTAAATGAGAAAACGGTATCCCTCTGTATCAATGGTGGCAAAATTTCCGCACGGATATTGAAAAATGCAATGGCAAAAGCACTCGCAAAGATGGAGCAGGAGAAGCGGAAAGGGCAGCAGAAAGCAGCAGAGAAAGGGCAGGAGAAAGATACTGCGGTCTATCATGGGAAACAGAGTATGGAGAAACTGATGAAGCAGAACTGCCAGTTATCGAATATTGAAGTGACAAACGGGAATATAAAGTCCTTTGAGAAATGTGCCAGAAAATACTGCATTGATTTTAGTCTGAAAAAGGATACTTCTGTATCTCCGCCCCGATATTTTGTGTTCTTTAAAGCAAAGGATGTGGATGTAATGACAGCGGCTTTTAAAGAATATTCCGGAAAGCAGCTTACTAAGAGCAAAAAGCCTTCTATCCGTAAAAAACTGTCACTGGCGAAAGAGCGTATGGCAAAGCACAGAGAGAGGGAAAAAACCAAACAGAAAGAACGGGGGCCGGAGCATTGAGTGTAAAAAACAAACAGAAAAATGTGAGCATCCCAATAAGAAAGCTGGCTGCAGATGTAAAAGGAAGGCTGCCCCCTATGGATGGAAAACGGCTAATCATGCTGAATATTCCCTATGTGATTGTATTTTATCTTGCGGATAAGGTAGCATGGCTGTACCGTCATTGCATGGGGGATTCTCTGGTAGCAAAAGTGGGAGTATTGTTTTTAAATTTTCAGCTTGCGTTTGAAAATTTTATGCCTAGCTTTCATATTTATGATCTGATTGCAGGCATGGTTGGTGCTGTGGCAGTAAAAACAGCGGTATACCTTAAAGGTAAAAATGCAAAGAAATACCGGCAGGGTGAGGAGTATGGTTCTGCCCGTTGGGGAAATGAGAAGGATATAGCTCCTTTTATTGATCCGGTGTTTGAGAATAACATCCTTTTAACGCAGACGGAACGGCTGACGATGAACAGCCGCCCGAAACTTCCAAAATATGCCCGGAATAAGAATGTAATCGTAATTGGCGGCTCCGGTTCCGGTAAGACAAGATTTTATGTGAAACCGAATTTAATGCAGATGACACCGAATGTCAGCTATGTGGTTACTGATCCGAAGGGTACGATCCTGGTGGAATGTGGGAAAATGCTAAAACAGGGTTCCCCGAAGATAAAAGACGGGAAGATTGTGCGGGACAAAAATGGGAAGATCGTTTATGAACCGTATAAGATAAAAGTCTTAAATACCATCAATTTCCAAAAGTCCATGCACTATAATCCGTTCCGATATATCCGGTCTGAAAAGGATATTTTGAAGCTGGTGAATACTATTATCGCCAATACCAAAGGGGAAGGGGAGAAATCTTCGGAGGATTTTTGGGTGAAAGCAGAGAGACTTCTGTATTGTGCTTTGATCGGCTACATCTATTATGAGGCCCCGGAGGAGGAACAAAATTTTTCCACGCTGCTTGAATTTATCAATGCGTCCGAAGCAAGGGAGGATGATGAAGAATTTAAAAATGCGGTGGATGAGCTGTTTGAGGAACTGGAAAAGGAAAAGCCGGAGCATTTTGCGGTACGCCAGTATAAAAAATATAAACTGGCGGCAGGTAAAACAGCGAAGTCAATACTTATTAGCTGTGGTGCAAGGCTGGCTCCTTTTGATATAGCAGAGTTACGGGAACTGACTTCTTATGATGAGATGGAGTTGGATATGTTGGGAGATCAGCGAACGGCCATGTTTGTCATTATCTCCGATACGGATGATACCTTCAATTTTGTTGTGGCAATCATGTATACGCAGCTATTCAATTTGCTCTGTGACCGTGCGGATGATGTGCATGGCGGCAGGCTCCCTTACCATGTAAGGCTTTTGCTCGATGAATTTGCGAATATCGGGCAGATTCCGAAGTTTGACAAGCTGATCGCAACCATCCGAAGCCGTGAAATATCGGCTTCTATTATTTTGCAGTCGCAGAGCCAGTTAAAAACGATTTATAAAGATGCTGCTGAGACAATTCTGGGAAATTGCGACACCATGTTGTTTCTTGGCGGCAAGGAAGGCAGCACGTTAAAGGAGATTTCGGAAACGCTTGGGAAGGAAACGATTGACCTTTATAACGAATCGGACACTCGTGGACAGAGCCGCTCCTATGGATTGAATTACCAGAAAACCGGAAAAGAATTAATGAGCCGGGATGAACTTGCGGTTATGGATGGAAATAAGTGTATCCTGCAGCTTCGTGGGGTGCGCCCATTTTTCAGCGATAAGTTCGATATTACCCGTCACAAGCGGTATAAGGAGCTGTCAGACTATGACAAGAAAAACGCCTTTGACGTGGAGGCGTATATGAAACATCAGCTTCAGATCAGAGTAAAAGAAGAATTTGACCTGTTTGAAGTGGATGGAGATGAAAATGAGGATATGGACAGTGAGAAGTAAGGGCATGGATTCATAAATGCTCTTTTTTGCTGTCTATTTTTGATAATAACTTTACGACACGATGTCGCAAAGTCTGGACTTGGGGGGATTATGACCTTTTTTACTGCAATGCCCATTTGTGGCAAACATAAATATCCGCCCATTCGTGCGGAGCCTGTTGAAATGAGAGACAGGAGATTTTATATGAGCAAACAAAATTATAACAGAAAGGAACCGGATAAATCCGGTAACAGGTATAACTATGGCATTTTTTACTTCAGCAATTAATATTTTGCAGACACTTGTGGTAGCAATCGGCGCAGGTCTTGCCGTATGGGGCGTGATTAACCTTCTGGAAGGTTACGGAAATGACAACCGTGCGACACGTTCGTAAGTGAAAAGCTTACGCACAAAGTCGAAGGGCAATTGTAGCCCGAAACTTTGGAGAACTGATATTCCGATGGGTGAAATGAGGGGGTAACGTCCCGAAGCGCCACCCTAATACTCCGAATGGCGGGGAGCATGCAACGGCTCTCTCCAAAAGTTTATAGAGCTCGGTGAAGTCGGCAGAGAGCAACCGTAAGACTGGTTTTCAGACCAGACACGAAAGCTGTCCAGAGGTGGATGGTGTTGCCTATATGCCGGGGGTCGGATATCCATGGTGAGAATGTATGAAAATACTGACGAAATTCCGAATGTACGAGTCTAAACGTTGATGCTGTCGAAAGGCAGTACACCTTTCATGGTGGTATCTGTGGGCGAGTAAAATTGGTTGTTATGAAAGTCCATGCATCGTTACAGGCGGTGCGGTTATGCATGACCAGATACAGGCTTAGAGGAAGAACCTAAAGATATCCAATGATAGGAATATCGGAACGTGGAAAGCTGGGGACACGGAGGCGGTTGCAGGCCAGTGATGTGGTGGATGGGAATACCTTCGCGGGAGGGCAATAACCATTCTTTATTCCAGTGAGAGTAGTGGCACAGTACCTATGAAGCCGTGAATAAGTAAGCGGTGGAGGGATAGCCACAAGTCGAATTCAGCAATGAAAATGAAAACACAACAAACACAGCTTCGAGTATGACAAAGAAAATCCAAACCGAAGGGAGAGGATGCCTGTGTTGACTTCGGGGCAGCAAGAAAGGAAAAGTAAACAGAGAAAAATCCGCAACTCAGAGTATTACGACATGGAAGGTACTTTTGACAGGCTGTATGCAGAAAGTAAGAAAGATAAAACCTTCAACCATCTGATGGAAATCATCGAGAGTGAAGAAAATATCAAGCTTGCATACAGAACGATAAAGAAGAATACAGGAAGTGATACTTCGGGAGTGGATAAAAGGACGATAGCCGACCTTGCAAAGTTAAGCGAGGAAGAATACGTCCGTCTCATACGGAAACAATTCAGTAATTATCATCCACGACCCGTAAGGCGAGTGGAGATACCAAAGCCCAATGGAAAGACCAGACCTCTGGGAATTCCAACTATCGTAGATCGGATCGTACAGCAATGTATTTTGCAGGTCATGGAGCCGATATGTGAAGCAAAATTCAGTGAGAACTCCAACGGGTTCCGCCCGAACCGTTCCGCTGAGACTGCTATTGCGCAATGCATGAGGCTGATACAGGTACAGCATCTGTACCATGTGGTTGACCTCGATATTAAAGGCTTCTTTGATAATATCAGCCATACAAAGCTGATTCGTCAGATATGGGCATTGGGAATCCGGGAAAAAAAGCTGTTATGCATTATAAAAGAGATGCTGAAAGCACCTGTTGTTCTGCCAAATGGAGAGAAAACATATCCCGCACGGGGTACCCCGCAAGGCGGTATTTTGTCGCCATTGCTTGCAAACATCGTATTGAATGAACTGGATTGGTGGATTGCTTCCCAGTGGGAGCAGATGCCAACAAAAACAAAATTCAAAACAAGGAGCAATGCGCAGGGAACAGAGATTAAGAGCCACGCCTACAGGGCTCTGCGTCGGAGCAGATTAAAAGAGATGCATGCAGTTCGGTACGCAGATGATTTTAAAATTTTCTGCGCAACACATGAGGATGCTGTCAGAGCATACAAGGCAACAGAGTTATGGCTAAAGGACAGGCTGGGGCTGGAAATCAGCCCTGACAAATCCAAAGTAGTTAATCTCAAAAGACAGTATTCTGATTTTCTCGGGTTCAAACTGAAAGTCCGTAAAAAGGGTAAGAAATATGTAGTTCGGTCTCATATGAGCGATAAAGCATACAAAAAGGCTCATGAAAAAGTCTCGGAAGAAGTAAAGAAACTGGCTCATTCGTCAGATGATAATGCTCAGTTCATGCAGCTTCAGAAATACAACTCTGTAGTTGCCGGACTTCATGAATACTATTGTATTTCTACAGAAGTATCTCATGACTTCAGCAGACTTGCCTTCAGTATCAACAAACAGCTCAGAAACAGACTGAACGGCGACTTATCCAAAAAGGGACAGCTCAGAAATGGGTTCATTAAAGAAAAGTATGGAGCAAGCAGACAGATGAGGTTCCTTCATGGACGTCCGGTGGTTCCACTGGGATATGTCCAGTCAAAGAATGCCCAGCATAAAAGGAAATCCATCAATAAATATACGGTCAAAGGTCGGGAACAGATTCATAAGAATCTTGCAATCGACACAGCGACAATGTTATGGCTGATGAGAAATCCTGTAAAGGGCAGAACCATTGAATATGCGGATAACCGTATTTCCTTGTATGCGGCACAATATGGTAAATGTGCAGTGACGGGAATTCCGATGGATTCCTATGATATTCACTGCCACCATAAAGTGCCGGTAAGCAATGGCGGTTCAGATGAATACGCAAATCTTATTCTTGTCAGCAAAGCGGTTCATATCCTTATCCATGCTTCTTCAGAACCTACGATTGAAAAGTACCTGAAATCCTTAAATCTTGACAATAAACAAATGGAAAAGCTTAACAAACTCCGTACTATGGCAGAAATGCCACTTATTATTCTTTGAATTTAATGCTGTAACGAAGTGTGTAAGTTGTGTTTAAAAGCCCTGGACGGCTGAATTCGATGGAGCGCCGTGTGCGGTGAAAGTCGCATGCACGGTGTGGAGCGGGGGAAAATCCGGAGATAACTTCAAAGGATTACCTATCGCTATCAGGTGCAAAATCACAGGGAATCAAACAGCTTATGGCAGGCGGTGGCGTGGTTCTGATTGGTACACAGCTTATTCCCCTGCTTGGAGGTTTGTTCTGATAAGATAGGAGGATTCGTTCATGTTCGATGGCATATTCGATGCAATCGAGGAATGGATGAGGGAACTTCTGTCCGGAATGGTTACGTCCAACCTGACAACGATGTTTACCGATGTCAATGAAAAGACCGGGGAGATCGCTACGCAGGTTGGACAGACACCGCAGGGGTGGAATGGCAGTATATTCAGCCTGATACAGAACTTGTCAAATTCGGTGATTGTGCCCATAGCAGGTATGATTATCACATTTGTTCTGTGTTATGAACTGATTACTATGCTGACCGAGAAGAACAATATGCACGAAATCGACACATGGATGTTCTTCAAATATTTTTTCAAGATGTGGGTGGCGGTGTATCTTGTGACCAATACCTTTACCATAGCGATGGCGGTTTTTGATGTGGGACAGCATGTTGTCAATGCGGCAGGCGGCGTCATTAATTCACAGACCGCTATCAACGTGGATTCCATGATTGATTCTATGGAAACTGCGATGGAGTCTATGGAGATAGGGGAACTTGTAATACTGGCACTGGAGACACTTCTGGTCAGTCTGTGTATGAAGATTATGTCAGTGCTGATTACGGTCATCCTTTATGGACGTATGATTGAAATTTACCTCTATACCTCGGTTGCGCCAATCCCATTTGCTACAATGTCCAACAGGGAATGGGGGCAGGTGGGAAATAATTATTTCCGAGGGCTTTTAGCTCTGGGATTTCAGGGATTTTTTATGATGGTATGCGTCGGCATTTATGCGGTGCTGGTATCTACCATTGAGATTTCTGACAATATGCACTCTGCGCTTTTTGGTGTGGCGGCATATACTGTGATTCTGTGTTTCAGCCTGATGAAAACAGGAAACCTAAGCAAATCTATTTTCAATGCACATTAGGAGGAAATATGGAACAGAAAAAATACAATATTATCTATGCTGATCCGCCGTGGCGTTATGAAGTGAGCAGAGGGCAGGGAGTGGCAGAAAACCACTATTCCACGATGGGCATAGAGGATATTTGCTATCTTCCTGTAAAGGAGATTGCCGGGAAGGATTGCGTCCTGTTTTTGTGGGTAACATTTCCGCAACTTCCGGAAGCGTTCAAAGTTATAAAGGCATGGGGATTTTCCTATAAAACAGTTGCGTTTGTGTGGTTGAAGCTGAATAAGTCCGGCAAAGGCTTCTTCTTTGGATTGGGGTATTGGACACGCTCCAATGCGGAGATATGCCTGCTTGCGGTAAAAGGGAAACCCAAACGGGTATCAAAAAAAGTATTCCAGCTTATCGTTACTCCTTTGCAGGCGCACAGCAAAAAGCCAGATGAAACAAGAGAGCGTATTGTGGAGCTGATAGGCGATCTGCCGAGAATCGAATTGTTTGCAAGGCAGAAATCACCCGGATGGGATGTGTGGGGGAATGAAGTTGAAAATTCTATCATGCTTCATTCTGATGAAAATATATAGAAGGAGGGATTTGTCATGGCATTCGTATCGGTGCCAAAAGACTTAACCAAAGTAAAGAACAAGGTTGTATTGAACCTTACAAAACGGCAGATTATCTGTCTGACGATTGCAGCAGCCATAGGGCTGCCTTTTTATTTTCTTACGAGAGGGACTATTGGGACAAGCAATGCGGCAACGGGTATGGTACTGCTTATGCTTCCGGCCTTTATGTTTGCTATGTATGAGAAAGACGGACTGCCGTTGGAGAAAATACTTTGGAACATCATTAACGTAAAAATTTTAAATCCGGCTATCCGCAGGTATGAGGTGGAAAACCTGTATGAAATGCGAGAACAGAAATCTGTTTCAAAGGAGAAGAAAGGGGGAAAACGACGTGGAAAGAAAAAGAAACGATGAATTTGCGTGGAATGGAAACCACAAGGCTTATCGTGAACCGCCAGATGATTATTATCTGGATGAGCCGGATGATGAAGAATTTGAGGACTATGATGCGGATGATCTGCTTAACAGGGTAAAAGGGCAGCCGCCCCGGTATTCGCAGGAACCATATATATCTGGTTATGAAGCATTTGAGCGTAGCCGGGGTAGAAGAACATCCCGTAAATTAACCAGGCGAGAGAAAAGAGCGATTAAAAAAGCAGAGAAGATGGCTGAAAAACTGCGGAAGGAACAGGAGAAAGCAGATAAGAAAGCGGCAAAGAAAAATGCGAAAGTCGCTGCTCGTGAAGAAAAAAGAGCTGCCCGTGAGGAGCAGAAGGCATCTAAGCATAAACCGAAGCAGAAAAAATCCTCTGATAAACATAGTTCTGTGAAAAATGTTCCGATAAAGAGTGGAACGGTAAAAGCATCTCCGGTAAAGGAGACTGGAAACAGAAAGCCTATGTCTAAGGCAGAGGAGAAGAAAGCAAAAGAAAAGAGACTTTCCGCACAGAAGTCGATTCCATACCGGGAAATGGCAAGGGACGGTATCTGCCGTGTTCAGGATAAATATTATTCAAAGACTATCCGGTTTTACGATATAAATTATCAGTTGGCACAGAATGAGGATAAGAACGCTATTTTTGAAAATTGGTGTGATTTCCTGAATTATTTTGACAGTACCATCCATTTTCAGCTTTCCTTTATCAATCATCACAGCAACATGAAGGAGTATGAATCAGTTATCCAGATCAGGCCGCAGAATGATGCGTTTGATGATGTGCGCATGGAGTATGCACAGATGCTGAAAAATCAGCTTGCGAAGGGCAACAATGGTTTGGTGCGGACAAAGTATATCACGTTTGGGATTGAAGCCGATAATATCCGGGAAGCAAAACCGAAGCTGGAGCGTATTGAAGCGGATATTTTAAACAATTTTAAAGTGCTTGGCGTATCCGCCTATCCGTTGAATGGAGAAGAACGGCTGCAGGTTATGTACGAGACATTTAATCCGGAGGAAAAAGTACCATTCCAGTTTTCCTATGATAAAGTGCTGCGTACCGGGATGGGAACAAAGGATTTCATTGCGCCTACCAGTTTTGTATTCAAGAACGGCAAAGATTTTATGATGGGGAATACCATTGGTGCGGTGTCGTATCTGCAGATACTGGCCCCGGAGCTGACGGACAAGATGCTGGCAGAATTTCTGGATATGGACAGAAATTTAATTGTGAACCTTCATATCCAGTCCTTAGACCAGATGAAGGCAATCAAGCTCGTAAAGAGCAAAGTAACGGACATCAACCGTATGAAGATTGAGGAACAAAAGAAAGCGGTACGTTCCGGATATGATATGGACATCATTCCATCAGACTTAAACACCTATGGCGGCGAAGCAAAGCGGCTGTTAGAGGATTTGCAGTCGAGGAATGAAAGGATGTTTCTTGTAACCGTGCTGTTTTTAAATACGGCAAAGACAAAACAGGAACTGGACAATGCGGTGTTTCAGACTTCCGGTATCGCACAGAAGTATAATTGTTCGCTGCGCCGCCTGGATTATATGCAGGAGCCGGGATTGATGAGCAGTATTCCGTTGGGGATTAACTTAATTCCGATTAAACGGGCACTGACTACCACATCTACGGCTATTTTTGTGCCTTTTACCACGCAGGAGCTTTTTATGGCGGGAGAATCCCTTTATTACGGTTTGAACGCTCTTAGCAACAACATGATTATGGTAGACCGGAAGAAACTGAAAAATCCTAACGGTTTGATTTTAGGTACACCGGGTTCCGGTAAATCTTTTTCAGCAAAGCGTGAGATTACCAATGCTTTTTTTGCTACACAGGATGACATTATCATTGGTGATCCGGAAGGAGAATACTATCCGCTTGTCAATGCGCTTGGCGGGCAGGTAATTCATATCTCCCCTACAAGCCATGATTACATTAATCCGATGGACATCAACCTGGACTATTCGGACGATGATAACCCGCTTGGCTTTAAGAGTGATTTTATTTTATCTCTGTGTGAACTTATCATGGGTTCCAGAAATGGGATTGAAGCGGAGGAAAAATCGGTCATTGACCGTTGCCTGCCGATTGTGTATCAGAAATATTTTGAGAATCCTGTGCCGGAGAATATGCCTGTGCTTGGGGATTTGTACCAATGCCTTCGGTCACAGAGGGAAGTGCAGGCACAGCGTATCGCAACCGCACTGGAAATCTATGTAAATGGTTCCTTAAAAGTATTCAATCATCGTACCAATGTGGAACTGAATAACCGGATTATCTGTTTTGATATTAAAGATTTGGGGAAACAGCTTAAAAAACTTGGGATGCTGATTGTACAGGATCAGGTTTGGAACCGTGTAACCATTAACCGTGCCGCTCATAAATCCACCCGGTATTACATAGATGAGTTCCATTTGCTCTTAAAAGAGGAACAGACAGCGGCGTACTCGGTGGAAATCTGGAAACGATTTAGAAAGTGGGGTGGTATTCCGACAGGAATTACGCAGAATATCAAGGATTTGCTGGCAAGCCGTGAGATTGAGAATATTTTTGAAAACTCCGATTTTATTTACATGCTGAATCAGGCTGCCGGGGACAGGCAAATACTGGCAAAACAGCTTAATATTTCCCCGCATCAGTTGTCCTATGTGACGAACAGCGGCGAAGGAGAAGGACTGATTTTCTACGGCAGTACCATTATTCCATTCAAGGATAAATTTGATAAATCGTTGAGGTTGTATAAGCTGATGACAACGAAACCTTCGGAAATGGAGAATCGGCAGGGAAAATGAGTTTGGAAGCGGAAAGACTAATCAATCACGTTTATCAGATGGATTGCCTTGAACTGATGAAGCAGATGCCGGATGAAACAGTATCTATGATTCTCACAGATCCCCCTTATGGGATTTCTTACCAAAATCAGTTTACCAATCAGAGGCATCTGGTGCTGGAGGGCGATAGCGGAATCCCATATGAAAGGTTTGCAAGTGAGAGTTACCGTATTTTAAGGGGAAATTCCCATGCGTATTTCTTTACCCGTTATGATTGTTATCCATATCATTATGAATGTTTAAAGCAGGCAGGATTTTCTGTGAAAAATTGTATGGTTATTGAGAAGGGGACTATCGGTGGTATTGGAGATTTGAAAGGCAGCTTTGCGAACAATGCAGAGTGGATCATTTTTTGCCAGAAAGGGCGGAGGGTTTTTAACCGAACTACGCTTCTTGAAAATAAGAAAAAAGAAGGCACTCAATTCCATAGAGGGCGTGAACCTAGTAAAAAATACAAGACGAGGTTTAACGCTTGCTGGTTTGGAGAAGAATATCCCAAATCTACCTATAATTCCATGTGGCAGAAGAAGAACCAGATATACCATCCTACGATAAAAAATGTGGAATGTTTGTCTTGGCTCATACAGATTTCTTCTTTGCCTGGGGAATTGATATTTGACGGGTTTATGGGAACCGGAAGTACGGCACTGGCGGCATTGCTTACTGGAAGAAATTATCTTGGAGCAGAAATTGATCCCGGATATTTCCAGATCATCGGAAAGCGTCTGCAACAGCAAATTTAACGGGAAAGGAAAAGCAACATGAGGAAATGGCTTGCGGGATTATTACTGATCTGTTCTATTGTACTACTCTCTATCAGTATTTACTCGTTGATGGGGATGTTCTTTCAGGAGAAAAAAGACGATTCACTACAGAAGCAGTTGGAAGAAATTTATGAAGATGGTGACAGGGCGCAGGAACCGGAGGGAGAATTACCTTCAGGGGAATCTGCGCCCTTTGTGGTGGATGAGGGGATTCTTGCCCTGCATGAAAAAAATCCGGATTGTATTGGGTGGCTGACTATCGAAGGAACCATGATTGATTATCCAGTCATGTACCATCCGGAGGAAGAAAATTATTATCTGCATCGGGATTTTAATGGTGAGTATTCCGCAAATGGCTGTTTGTTTCTATCAGAAAAATGTGATCCGGAAACCAGCGACAATCTCATTATCTATGGGCATCACATGAACAGCGGCAAGATGTTTGCGGCACTGGAAGGATATAAACAACAGGCGTTTTGTGCGGAGCATCCGCTGATTCTCTTTAATACTCTGCATGGGAAAGAAACCTATCAGGTCATGGCGGCATTTAGCACTCCTGTTTATACAGGGAATGATTTTGCATATTACACTTTTACCAAAGCGGAAAACGAGGGCGAGTATCAGGCTTTTATAAATGCAATTATGGAGCGTTCTTTTTATGACACCGGGATTACGGCGGTTTATGGGGACAGGTTGCTGACGTTATCTACCTGTGAGTATTCGCAGAAAAACGGACGGATGGTTGTTGTGGCAAAACAAGTTAAAACAAATTAGTGGAAAGGATGGAATTTATTATGGAGATTTATGTGTTGAATATCGGAGAAAAGGATTTACCCAAAGAGGGAAAAGAAATGTTGGATATGAAGAAAGATGGCGATGGAGAGGAAGTTTTTGGCTGCTTAATGGACGATATGCTGTATCTGGCAGCATTGGTTGATTTGCAGAGTGATCTTCTGCAGATTGCTGAATTAAGGGACGGTGTCTTGCCGGAAGGATTTGATGATTTTCCGGAATCCGTGAGAAAACTGGCAGATCAGACACTGGCAAAATGGGAGATTTATGCGCAGCCTGTGGTGTAATGCAAAGAAACGAAGGGATTGTTGACTATGCAGGAACATGAATATAAGGCAAGAGATAAAACTGTAAAGAAAATGAGCCGTGAAGGGCTAACAGAAGAAAATCTGCATAACCGTGAAACGGTCAGTATCAGCCAGAAAGAAAGGGAAGATATTACACTTCCCGCACGGGTGGAGGATTCGTTTAATTTCCAGAATATCCGTAACCAGGGGGAAGATGGAAAACACCGCAGGCTGTATGATTCACGTGCTGACAGAACAGATTTCAGTGGAGAAACAGAGGAAAATGGTAAGCGAAAAAAGCCACCGCAGCGAACTGCCGATTTGGAAACAGATCAAAAGGTTTCCGAAGATGGGGAAGGGGTGGATTCTGCCAGAGGCGTGTCGGAACATTCCGCACGAATGGAAGGCATACGGGGGCATCCGTCCGGGAGTGCCTATGCGGAGGCCGCCGCCGAGGTAAACCATAACTGGAAGAAAAAACAGGTGCAGGCATATTCCCGAAAACAAAGGGAAAAGCAGGCTGCAACGCAGCGGCGTGAAGGGGAGGCAGAGAAAGAAAATTCTCGTTTTCAGAGGAACCATCAGGCGGCAGAGCAGTCTATGGAAGGGTTTCGGGAAGAAATCAAGGAAAAAGCAAAGCGTGAGCAGTTACATAAGGAACAGCGGAAGAAAGTTTCTCGTTTAGCGTTTGGTGATGAAAATGACGGTATGGTGCGTGGCGCCGGCATGGGTATTTCAAAAAGGGTAATTTCAGCAGCGGCAGGTTCTGCCGCTGTTTATCTTCACGGAAAAGGGCATGAAGCGGAAGAAGATAACGCTGCGGTTGAAGGTTCCCACAGGGCAGAACTGATGGCAGAAAATGCTTTGCGCCATGCTATGAACAGAACGAACCGGGGAGTTAGAAAAAGAAGTTCCAGATGGCAGGAAAATCCTGCGGATGCTGTGACAAAAGGAAGGCTGCAGTTTGAAGCGGTACAGGAAGCCGCAAAAAGTACCGGACGGCAGGCAGCAGAAATGGAGCAGGCAAAAAAGAGTGCTATCCGGCGTTTCTGGCAGAAGCAAAGATATAAGAAAGCGTACCAGGCAGCGAAGAATGGTGAAAAAACAGCAGCGGAGACAATGCAGATCACACAGACCGTCTTTGCAAAGGCGAAAAGGGCGGCGGCAGCGGTCATCGGGCGGAATAAAGGAATATTTGGCGCATTGGCGGCAATGGTGCTGCTCTTTGTATTGATTGCCACAAGTCTGTCAAGCTGCAGTGCATCCCTTCAGGGTGCCACTTCCAGTATTGCGGGGACAACTTATGCCAGTACGGATGAGGATATTTATGCGGTAGAAAATGCGTATGCAGCGTTAGAAGATGCCTTAAACAGTCAGATTAACAGTATAGAGTCCCGCCATTCCGGTTACGACGAATACCGTTATCAGGTGGATGAAATTTCCCATAATCCGTACCAGCTTATTTCTTATTTTACAGCAAAATACGGGGAGTTTACCTATGGGCAGGTAAAAGACGAGGTGGAAGAAATCTTCCGGCAGCAATACAGCATTTCTACGGAAAGTACAAGGGAGACCGTTACAGAAACAAAAACAGTGCGTGTCGGAGAATCTTTGGGGCAGGTTGTAACCAGCGGATATTGTAGCTGTGCAATCTGTTGTGGCGTATGGGCAGGAGGCCCGACTGCGAGCGGCGTATATCCGACAGCAAACCATACCATTGCGGTAGATGCAAACAATCCATTCGTACCGATGGGAACTAAGGTTGTGATGAATGGTGTGGAGTATGTGGTAGAGGATACGGGAGCCTTTGCACAATATGGCGTACAGTTTGATGTTTATTACGATGCTCATGCGTCTGCATTAGCACATGGACACCAGACCTGGGAAGCATATATAGCTGATGACAACGGAAGTCAGGAAGTGGAAGTAACCAGCACGAGGGAAGTAAACCGCCTGGATGTAACCATGACAAATCATAACCTTGATGCCGTGCTTCGCAGCAGGATGGATGAAAATGAGGAAAAAAGGTATGACCTTTATAACACCACCTATGGAAACCGCAATTACCTGTTTGACGTAAATACGCTGCCAGGTGGAGGAGCCGGAGGTTTTGGATATGACATTCCGGCAGAGGCGTTGTCAGATCAGAAGTTTGCAAATATGATCCGGGAAGCGGAGAAATATCTTGGTTATCCCTATGTATGGGGCGGAGCTTCACCTTCTACCAGCTTTGACTGTTCCGGTTTTGTGAGTTGGGTAATCAATAACTGTGGAAATGGATGGAATGTGGGAAGGCAGACAGCGGATGGACTGCGGTCATGCTGTGCTTATATATCTCCATCAGAGGCAAAACCGGGAGATTTAGTCTTTTTCCAGGGTACTTACAATACGTCAGGAGCAAGCCATGTGGGAATTTATGTTGGCAATAACATGATGATTCATTGCGGAAATCCCATCCAGTATACGAGCATTGCATCGTCTTACTGGCAGGAACATTTTATGGCGTTTGGCAGGATTCATTAGAAATGGAGGCAGAAGCATTGAGTAAAAAATTAAATCGGGTTTTGGATGAGATTCAGAAAACCGAGGAAAAGATTGCGGTATGGCAGGAACATCTGCGGGAATTGAATACACTTCGGGAACAGCTTGAAAATCAGGAGATTATTAAATCTATCCGCTCTATGAAACTGGACAGCCGCAGGATGTTGGAATTTTTAGAGGGTATCCAAAGCGGAACCGTTTCTATCCGGTGTGCAGAGGAAGAAGATCACAATACTGTAACGGAGAACGATATGAAAGATACGTCAGGACAAATACAGATGCAGGAAGAAAGGGCATCAGAAAGTGAGGACAGGAGTAATGAAGAAACTTAAAAAGTGGCTGGCATTGTTTGTAATGGCGGCGGGGATTGTGTCTTCCGCCAATGTGACAGCATTTGCCTATGCGGAGGAACCTGCGCAGACTGAACCTGTGGAGGCGGCTTCGGAGATGGAACCGACAGTTCTGGAGGAAAATGTGCAGGAAACAGAAGCAACACCTTTCTCGGTTCCGGGAAATGGACAGGTTGTGGATGATAAAACCAATGATGATACAAAGGAGTTTTTAACCATTCAGACAAAGAATGGAAATACATTTTTCCTTGTGTTAGACCGTTCCAGTAACACAGAAAATGTCTACATGCTTTCCATGATCGATGAGAATGACCTTGCGGAGTTTATCGAAAATACTTCGGAAATGAATGTGGAAACGGAGGCAGAAGCGGCGCAGGTTGTTATTCCGGAATCAGAAACCATACCTGAAGAAACAGAGGTGGAAACAGAGAAAGAGCAGGAAAAGGAGAAAGCCGGCGTAAGCACAGGCGTCCTTCTGGCGGCATTGCTTCTGCTGGCAGGCGGCATTGGCGGCTTCTATTATCTGAAGGTTGTAAAACCGAAAAAGGCGGAAGAAGCTGCGGATGAAGAAGATTTAGAGTTTTATGATGGCGGGGCGTACATCAATGAAGATACAGATGAGGATTCGGAAAGTGAGGATGGGGAATAAGTCCTGCGGTGCAATTTGAAAACCATGTGACAATATATAGGAAGGGCAGCCAGTATAACTTGGCTGCTTTTCCTTTGTTGAGGCAGGAGATCTGTCGGAAAGGAGATTGTTTTGTATTTAGTATTAGGTGAGAAGCCGAGTGTGGCGCAGGCACTGGCAAAGGTGTTAGGTGCTAAGAAACGAAAGGATGGCTATTTTGAGGGGAATGGATGGCTTGTAAGCTGGTGTTTGGGGCATTTGGCGGAATATGTATCGCCGGAGGCATATGATGAACGGTATCAGAAATGGGAGTTTTCTGACCTTCCGATTTTTCCGGAGGCATGGCAGCTTGCCATAGCGAAGGATAAAAAAGAACAGTTTCATGTGTTGAAAAAACTGCTCAACCGTGATGATGTGGAGTATGTAGTCAATGGATGTGACGCAGGGCGTGAAGGCGAGCTGATCTTTAAGAGAGTCTATGACTTGTCTGGGAGCCATCTTCCGGTCAAACGGCTGTGGATCAGTTCAATGGAGGATGCTGCCATTCGGGAAGGGTTTGCCCATTTGAAAGACGGTGCCGAGTATAAAAATCTTTGTGAAGCGTCGATTTGCAGAGCAAAGGCGGATTGGTTAATCGGCATGAACGCTACCAGGGCATTTACTACAAAATATTATAAGCGTCTGGTAGTAGGACGTGTGCAGACACCCACGCTTGCGATGCTGGTGGAAAGAGACAGCCAGATTAATCATTTCCAAAAGGAAGCATATTATAACGTGCATTTGGATTGCAACGGTCTGGAAGTAATAAAAGAAAAGATTTTTGATAAAGCAGAAGCAGACAGATTAAAGGATGCCTGTAACGGGGCATCCGCTGTGGTGGAAAAAACTGTGTCAACAGAAAAAACAGTCAATCCACCAAAACTATATGATCTGACAACATTGCAAAGGGAAAGTAACCGTTATTATGGTTATACGGCGAAGGAGACATTAGATTTTACACAGAGTTTATATGAAAAAAAGCTGGTTACATATCCGAGAACGGACAGCCAGTATCTTACAGAGGATATGGAACAGACGGCGGAACAGGTCATCCGTATGGTGTGCGGGAAATTCGGTTATGGTTCGTCCGTATATCCGTCAAAACCAAATGTAAAACGTGTCATGGATAATAAAAGAGTATCCGATCATCATGCCATTATCCCTACGGCAGAGTTGGAAAGCTGCGAGATAGGGGAACTTTCCAAAGGTGAACGGGATATATTACTTTTGATTTCCACACGTTTGCTCTGCGCAACGGGACCAAAACACCTTTATGTAGAATCTGTAGTTTCCATATCATGTGCCGATGAGATATTTACAGCAAAAGGAAAAGTAATCAAAGAAATCGGCTGGAAAGCTATTGAAGCAGCGTTTTGTCAGGCGCAGGGAGGAAGAAATCGTAAGGCTGTGGATAAAGAATTAGTGGCGATTCCTTTTGTGGCGGAAGGCAATGTTATTGACAGCGTAACGGCAGGAGTGACAGAGCATTTCACGACACCACCCAAACCATACAGTGAAGATACACTTTTGTCTGCAATGGAGACTGCCGGGAATAAAGAATTTGACGAAGATACGGAAAAGAAAGGACTTGGCACTCCGGCAACGAGGGCAAGCATTATAGAAAAGCTGGTTTCTTCCGGTTATGCGCTGCGTAAGGGTAAGCAGATAGTTCCTACCAGCGATGGAGCCGATCTGATCGCTGTGCTTCCAGAATATTTGAAATCCGCAGCCATGACAGCGGAATGGGAAAACAAATTGCTTTTGATGGAAAAGGGACAGCTTGAAGGCAGTGGGTTCATGCAGGGAATCACGGATTTGATTGACCGGATGCTTTTGGAGTGCAGTACCATATCTGGAGAGGAACAGAATCGTTTTCATCCGAGGGAAGAAATCGGGAAGTGTCCGTTGTGTGGCAGTCCGGTTTATGAGGGAAAGAAAAATTTTTATTGTTCCAACCGGGATTGCTCCTTTTCTCTGTGGAAAGAGAACCGCTATCTTTCTGGTATGAGGAAACAGGTAGATAAGCACATGGCAAAGGAATTGCTGCAGCAGGGACGTACCCATGTGGATGATCTGTATTCGCAGAAAAAAGGAAAGACGTTTGCGGCGGATTTGCTTCTTGAGATGCAGGATGGCCGTGCTAACTTTAAGCTGGAATTTCCCAAAAAGAAAGGAAGTAAAAAGAAATACAAATAAAAAATCTCCCCGCATGTAGCGGGGAGTGCTACCTTATATCAGTGAAAAACTGAGTTATGGATTCATAGATTTGAAAAGAGTGGAGGTTTTATCATGGCAAAATTAAATGATATTCGGATGCTTGCCGGGTATGAAGCGAAAGAAGTTGCCGGATCACCGCAGGACTGGATGCGTTATCTGGATACAGCGTCAAGGCTGTACCGTTATCCTTTTTCCGATACACTCTTGATTCACGCACAGCGTCCGGATGCTATTGCCTGTGCGGAACTGGAGGTTTGGAATGAGAAGATGCTGCGGTGGGTAAATCGTGGCGCAAAGGGAATCGCCCTGATTGACGATACAGGGCCGAGAACGAGGCTGCGTTATGTATTTGACATTTCCGATACCCATATGGTTCGTGGCGGGAGGACGCCTTATCTTTGGAAGCTGCAGGAACAGCAAAAGGACAGGCTTCTTGACCATCTGGCGGACACCTATGGGCTTGAGGGGGAAAACGCCATAGACCTGCAGTCTGCTTTAATGGCAGTTGCGGCAGAGATGACGGAAGAAAATCTGAATGAAGCAATGGAAGGATTAGAGTATGAACTGGACGGCACATTTTTAGAGGGGTTGGATGCGGATACAATCCGGGTAGAGTTCCGGAACCTGTTAATGAACAGTGCGTTCTATTCCCTTTCCAGCCGTTGTGGACTTGATCCGATGGAATATCTGGAGGAAGCAGATTTCTTTGGAATCACGGATTTCAATTCCCTTTCTGTTCTGACTTTTTTAGGAAATGCCACAAGCCAGTTGGTGGAGCCGGTACTGCGTGACATTGGCCGGACAGTCCGGAGGATAGAACTGGAAGAAATACAAAATGAAGCGCAGAATATGGTTGAAAATTCTTCATCCATCGGTTATAATCAATTTAACACGTTAATTCGTGAAAGTGAAAATATAGAAGGAGGAAAAGAAGATGGAACTGACATATCATCGCAAGGGAGATTACCTGTTTCCGAACCTGACCATAGAGAACGAGGAAGTGACCATAGGGAAGTACGGGATGCTGCGGAGGACATTTCTGAAGGAGAACAGGAAGAATTGGTATCAGAGCATGTTGCTGAGCGGGAAACTGAACAGACATCTGATGGAGATAGAGAAGGCAGCGCAGGAGAGGATGGAAATCCTGATGGATGGACTGCTTACGACATATCCGGCACCGGACAAAGAAGTGGATCAGATAAAGTGGACAGCGCACATGAATATGCTGAGGGAGATGGCGGAGGAAACCATCTTGACGGAATTGGTGTACAGTTAAGTGAGGATATAACAGAACAGGATTTGAGTAGAGCAGAGGAAGAAACCGCCTCTGCTTTATCTTTGCCCGATTTGCCTACGGTAAAACAGCAAATACGTTCCATAGAGGAACGGCAGGCGGCCCTTTATGCCGGAGAGATCGCTATCCCACCGGAAGTGGTGGATGAGGTACTGAGAAAAGGTGGGAATAAGAGACACAGCCATCTTCGTATTATTTACAACTTTATGATTGAGCAATCACCGGAGGAATATACTGAGTTTGTACGCCGAGAATATGGTACAGGTGGAATCGGGCTTACGATTGGAGGGAATGAATACTCTGTCTGGTATGATGAACTTGGGATGCAGATTGCGGTGGGACATACTGTAAATGACAGGCTTCTGGATAAGGCATTTTTATCATGGGAGGAAGTGGCCGGACGGATTCATCAGCTTTTAAAGCAGGGAGAATATGCCCCGCAGGTGGTTCTGGATGCGGCAAGTGAGAACGCTGTAAAGGAACACGCACAGGCGCTTGCGTATATGCACGGGGATATGGCGGAAGGCGTGGCAGAAATTGTTTTTGGGGAAGAAAATGATTTCGGATATGTTTATCCTAAGAAAACAGACCAGATAGAAAAGCTGATTGTACAGCCGGAATATCTGGCGGATCTGAACGAACGTCTGGAAGGTCTGGCGGAAGCCTATGCGGAGGATAAAAGTATTATGCGGTTCAACCATTACCGTCCGGACAAGATACTGGCGCAGTTCAGGAAATTTGCAAAGGAGGCGGTGCCGTATCAGGCAAGGGATGGGTTTTTATGGGAAGAACATCAGGTGTTTATTACGCAGGATGAAATTGATGCGTTTCTTGCCGGCGGCGGCCCCTATTCTGACGGGCGGCTTTCCACCTATGCTTTTTTTATTCAGGATAAAAGTGAAAAAGAAAAGGCAGATTTTTTAAAACAGAGGTATGGTATTGGAGGGAGCAGCCATGCTCTTTCCGGTGCGGATAATTCCCATGCCGATTATAGTGGAAAAGGTCTGAAACTGGAAAGGGGGAGCTACGGCAATCCGGATGCCACAGTTTTGTTGAAATGGCCAAAGGTGGCAAAGCGTGTCCAGTTTTTGATTGAGAACGATAAATATTTAAAAGCCGGTGATTTTTCTCGGATGCCTGTGTATGAGCGGGAACAGATGGCACTTCGTATCATCCGGTTTTATAATCATCTTCCGGATGAGATCGAGCGTCCCTTTGAGGAAGATTTTTTTAATGAAAACGCAAGAAAAACATTGCCTGTTCTTTTAGAAAATCCGGAGACTGCGGAGAAATTAGTGGCGCAGATGGACGCTGCGCTTGCTTCCTTGCCTTTGGATTTTGAGGATTATGAAAATCGGGTAGAGATACTATCAACCATCCATCAGTATATAGAGGGGACTTATACGATTTTCCCTGAGCAGAAGAAAGAGGTTCAAATTGAGGGCAGTGCGAGACAGTTGTCCTTGTTTGATTTTTGGGATACGGGGACGGAGACACCTGTAAAAGTAGAAAAGCCTATAGAAAAAACAGCAGAGTCAGAGAATGATGCAAAAGGAGAAAAGCTAACGCCGGAAAATGAGGCGGAAAGTGAAGAAACATATGTAGAAGAAGGCCAGAAGATGGTTCTGGAGACAACCGAAGCAGAGGAGAATTTGCCTGATCGGGAACCAGAACAGTCAGAAAAAGAACTGGATTCCAATCACTATGAGGAAATCGAAAGCAAAATTTCCGAAGCAATGGAAAAGGCGGATACATACTTTGATGAATTTTCCCCGGAACAGACCGATGTAATCTATGCGTCTGCAGAAAAAGGATTGGATGTAACACCAATGCTGAATACAGAATTTTCTCCGGCGCAGATGCAGCTTATCGCAGATGTTATGGAGCGGATGGCAGCGGATGAAAGGGTGCTGTTTGGAAATGAAATAGGACAGCTTACCAGCCATGCGATGAATCCGGAGGAAATCAATGCGGTACGGCGGGAGCGCAATCTGCCTTTAGAGCCGACAGATTCCGGCAGTGAAGAAACACTGGAGCAGAAGATTGAAGCACAGAAAGACAAAGGACAGCAATCTGTAAAGAAACGTCCACATGAAGAAGCAATCCCAAAAACAGAACTGATAAACTTCCGCATTACGAATGATGATCTTGGAGCAGGCGGCCCGAAACAGAAATTCCGAGCCAACATGGAAGCGGTGCGTCTTTTGCATCAGTTGGAGTTTGAGGAACGTATGGCAACACCGGAGGAACAGGAAGTTTTATCCCGCTATGTTGGATGGGGCGGACTTTCCCAGGCGTTTGAGGAAAACAGTAAGGATTGGTCGGAAGAATTTACCGAATTGTATACGGAACTGTCACCGGAAGAATATCGGGCAGCAAGAGCATCCACGCTGAATGCTTTTTACACTTCTCCGACAGTGATTAAGGCAATGTACGAAGCATTAGGAAATATGGGGTTAAAATCCGGAAATGTTCTGGAGCCTTCCTGTGCTATCGGAAATTTTATGGGCCTTGTGCCGGAAGAAATGGACGGTTTGAAGATGTATGGTGTGGAATTGGATAGCGTATCCGGCAGGATTGCAAAACAGCTTTATCAAAAAAATGCCATTGCCATACAGGAATTTGAAACTACAGATTATCCGGAAAGTTTTTTTGATTGTGTGATTGGAAACGTACCGTTTGGTGCATATAAGGTGGCAGACCGCAAGTATGACCGTCATAATTTTATGATCCATGATTATTTTATCGCAAAATCACTGGATTTGGTGCGTCCGGGCGGCGTGGTGGCAGTAATTACATCCAGCGGGACAATGGATAAGCAGAACTCCAATGTCCGGAAGTATATTGCGAACCGTGCTGATCTGCTTGGTGCCATCCGGCTCCCGAACAATGCTTTTCAGAGAAACGCCAATACAAATGTGGTGGCAGATATATTATTTTTACAGAAACGTGACAGGGCATCCCTGGAACAACCGAAGTGGGTGGAGCTTGGAACGACACCGGAGGGATATTCTGTCAATTCTTATTTTGTGGAACATCCGGAAATGGTGCTTGGCGAGTTTTCTACGGAAAGTACACAGTATGGAAAACAGGAAGTGACTGTAAAACCTATCAGGGATGCTGTTCTTTCTGAACAGTTAAAAGAAGCTGTGGGGCATATTCACGGAACGATTACGGAGGTTGAGATAGAAGATTCTGAACTGGATGAAATAGATACGTCCATTCCGGCAGATCCGTCCATTAAGAATTTCAGCTTTGCAAATGTGGACGGAAAAGTGTATTATCGTGAAAATTCCAGAATGAACCTGATGGAGCTGCCGGCCATGACAACGGAGCGTGTGCTTGGAATGATTGCGCTGCGTGATCTGACGCAGGAACTGATCCAGTGCCAGATGGAGGATGGGACGGATGCGGAAATCATGTTGCTTCAACAGAAGCTGAATCAGTCTTATGACCGCTTTACGGCAAGATACGGACTGATTAGCAGTAATGCCAATAAAAGGGCATTTTCGCAGGACAGTAGTTATTGCCTGCTATCTTCCCTTGAACTTTTGGACGAGAACGGAAATTTGAAGCGGAAGGCAGATATTTTTACAAAGCGGACAATCCGAAAGCCGGAGCCTGTTACCTCTGTGGATACGGCCAGTGAAGCACTGGCTGTTTCTATCGGAGAGCGGGCAAAGGTAGATGTTTCCTTTATGGCGCAGTTAGCGGGAAAGCGTGAGGATGAGATCACGGAGGAACTTATCGGGGTAATTTTCAGGAATCCATTGACGGATATATGGGAAACGTCCGATGAATATTTATCCGGGAATGTCCGGGAAAAACTGGCTGTGGCAAGACAGTTTGCTGAAAATCATCCGGAATATGAAATTAACGTGCAGGCACTTGAACGTGTCCAGCCGAAGGATTTGGAAGCATCGGAGATTGAAGTACGGCTTGGGGCAACATGGATTGATCCGGAATATATCACGGATTTTATGGGGGAATTGTTTAAAACACCAAAATATTTTCTTGGGAGCAGCATTAATGTAAAATATGCGCCGATCAATGGACAATGGAATATCAGTGGGAAAAATGCGGATCGGGGGAATGCTCTTGTTACTGCTACTTATGGTACAGAACGGGCAAATGCCTATCGGCTTCTGGAGGATGCACTAAATCTGCGGGATACCAAAATCTTTGATAAAGTTACAGAGGATGGGACGGAAAAGCGTGTCCTAAACAAGAAAGAAACCATGCTTGCACAGCAGAAGCAGGAATTGATCCGGGAAGCCTTTAAGGAGTGGATATTCCGGGATATTGACCGCAGGGAGGATTTATGCCGGAAATATAATGAACTGTTTAACAGTATCCGTCCCCGTGAGTATGATGGCAGCCATATCCAGTGTGTAGGTATGACGCCGGAGATCACGCTGATGCAGCACCAGAAAAATGCCGTAGCGCACATTCTCTATGGGCATAATACGCTGCTTGCGCATTGTGTCGGGGCAGGAAAGACGTTTCAGATGATTGCAGCCGGAATGGAAAGCAAGCGGTTGGGGCTGTCACAGAAAAATCTGTATGTAGTGCCGAATCATTTAACTGAACAGTGGGGAAGTGATTTTCTCCGTCTGTATCCCGGAGCCAATGTCCTTGTGGCAACAAAAAAGGATTTTGAGCCGGCGAACCGGAAAAAGTTTTGTTCCAGGATTGCTACCGGGGATTATGACGCCATTATTATCGGACACAGCCAGTTTGAACGGATTCCCCTTTCAAGAGAACGGCAGGCGGCAGCCATTGAACGGCAGATTGATGAGATCACGATGGCGATTGAGGAGGCGGCAGAAGAAGAAGGCTCCCGTTACACCGTAAAGCAGATGGAAAAAACCAGAAAATCTCTGGAGGCAAGACTGGAAAAACTCAATGACCAGACAAGGAAGGATGATGTAGTCACATTTGAGCAGCTTGGGGTGGACAGGCTTTTTGTGGATGAAAGCCATAACTATAAAAATTTGTTCCTTTATACAAAAATGCGGAACATTGCCGGAATCGCACAGACGGACGCACAGAAAAGTTCCGATATGTTTATGAAATGCCAGTATCTGGATGAACTGACCGGGGGAAAGGGTGTAACCTTTGCGACAGGTACTCCCGTGTCGAATAGTATGGTGGAGCTTTACACTATCATGCGCTATTTACAATATGATACGCTTCAGAAGATGGGCCTGGGGCATTTTGATTCCTGGGCAGCCGCTTTTGGAGAGACAGTGACGGCGATTGAGCTATCGCCGGAAGGAACGGGCTACCGTGCAAAAACACGGTTCGCCCGTTTTTTTAACCTTCCGGAGCTGATTGCATTGTTTAAAGAGAGTGCGGATATTCAGACAGCGGATATGCTCAACCTGCCTGTCCCGGAAGCAGAATACATTAATGAAGTGCTGCAGCCGAGTGACGAGCAGGTGGATTTGGTTAGTTCTTTTGCTGAGAGGGCGGAAATTGTACGTGCCGGGTTAGTGGAACCGACGGAGGACAATATGCTCAAGATTACCAACGATGGACGTAAATGTGCCTTAGACCAGCGGTTGATTAACGATATGCTGCCGGATTGTCCGGACAGCAAGGTAAACCTGTGCGTAAAAAATGCCTTTGACATCTGGCAGGAAACAGCGCAGGAACGCTCCACACAGCTTATTTTCTGTGATCTGTCTACACCAAAAAATGACGGTTCCTTTAATGTTTACGATGATGTCAGGGAGAAACTGGCGGCAAAAGGCATACCGAGGGAAGAAATCGCTTTTATCCATGAAGCCGGAACTGAAGCAAAAAAGGCAGAGCTGTTCGCAAAGGTACGCTCCGGGCAGGTGCGTATCCTGCTTGGTTCCACACCAAAATTAGGGGCAGGAACCAATATCCAGGATAGGCTTATTGCTCTCCATCACCTCGATGTGCCCTGGAAACCATCTGATCTTGAACAGCAGGAAGGCAGGATTCTTCGTCAGGGTAATCAAAATCCAAAAGTGAAGATATACCGGTATGTAACCGAAAATACGTTTGATGCGTACATGTGGCAGATTTTGGAGAATAAGCAGAAATTTATTTCGCAGATTATGACGAGTAAATCCCCCGTCCGTGCCTGTGAGGATGTGGATGATACGGCACTTTCCTATGCGGAGATTAAGGCGCTGGCAACGGGAAATCCCTATATAAAGGAGAAGATGGATTTGGATATTCAGGTCAGTAAGTTGAAACTGATGAAAGCGAACCATACCAGCCAGAAATATCGTCTGGAGACGGACATTGCGAGAAATTACCCGATGCAGATTACAGCGGCAAAAGAGCGGCTACAGGGCCTTAAAGCAGATGTAGAAGCGGTAGAACCGATCTTTAACAGGGAAAAGGAAAAAGACGATTTTGCTATAACTATTGGGGGAAAGGTTTATACAGACCGGAAAGAAGCTGGTACGGCCCTGATTGCCGCTTGCGCCGGGTTAAAGGCTGTCCGGACATCCGGGCAAGTGGGAGAGTTTCATGGGTTTACGATGACAGCGGAATTTGACAGCTTCAATCAGAAGTATATTCTGACGTTAAAACGCCAATGTAGCTACAAGATCGAAGTCGGCAAGGATGCTCTGGGAAACCTGCAGCGTATCAGCAATGCGCTTTTGGGGATTGCAAAGAAGGTAACAGATACCGAGCAAAAGTTAGAAACGCTGCAGCAGCAGTTAGCTACTGCGAAGGAAGAAGTGGCAAAACCATTTCCAAAGGAGCAGGAGCTGGCGGAGAAAACGGAGCGTCTGGCAGAGTTAAATTCCCTTTTAAATATGGATGAGAAAGGGCCGGCGGAAACGCTCGGTATGGATGATGTACCAGAAGTGGCAGACCTTCCGAGAAAAGCCGTAACCTATGCGGGCAGGGTATCTGAAGTATCCAAAACTGCGGACAGTGTGTGTAAACCATCCGTGCTTGGAAAACTGAAAGCGGCCCAGGAAAGGATTGCCGGGAAAACGGAGGGCAGACAGAAACCGGCAAGAAAACAGGAACAGCAATTATAAATTTTAGCATCCCGTCAGATTACTGGCGGGATGAATTTTTTGGAGGTATTATGGCAGGAAAAAGAGAACAGCAGATGAAGGAGATCACGGAACGTCTGGAGCAGGGCGTGAAGAAACTGTTTACTTCGGAAAGGTATATGGAATATCTGAAAACGATGTCGCAGTTCCACAATTACAGTTTTAATAATACGATGCTGATTGCTATGCAGAAACCAGATGCAACGCTAGTAGCAGGTTATCAGGCGTGGCAGAAGAAATTTAAGCGGCAGGTTAAGCGTGGGGAAAAAGGGATTCAGATTATTGCTCCGGCTCCTATCCGTGAAAAAGAAGAAGTAGAAAAATTTGATCCCGTTACAAATGAGCCGATCCTGCGTCCGGATGGAAAGCCGGAGACAGAGGAAATAGAGCATATTATTCCACGATTTCGTTTGACTACAGTTTTTGATATATCGCAGACTTATGGGGAGCCGCTGCCGGAACTGGAAACACCAGAGCTTATAGGGAGCGTGGAGAATTTTGAAATTTTTATGCAGGCAATCCGGGAAGTATCGCCTGTGCCTATCCGGTTTGATGAGATTGAGAGTGGTGCAAAGGGATATTACAGTAATGTGAATAAAGAAATCGTGATCCAGCAGGGCATGAGCGAGAGCCAGACCATGAAAACAGGCGTCCATGAAACTACCCATGCGAAGCTCCATGACCGGGACATTATGGAAGAATTGGGAGAGAAGAAAAACCAGATGACAAGGGAAGTGGAAGCGGAGAGTGTGGCCTATACGGTCTGCCAGTATTTCGGTCTGGACACTTCCGATTATTCCTTCCCGTATATCGCCGGGTGGAGCAGCAGCATGGATATGAAAGAACTGCGCTCCTCGATGGATACAATACGGAAAACGGCGGGGGAAATGATTGATGGCATGACAGAAGTTATGCAGCGTCTCATGCGGGAGAGGCAGGAAAAAGAGCAGGCAGAGGAAAGAGAGAAAGCTGCGGAAAATACGGAACGGTATCAGGAAGTGGAGCTTTTTGATGTCCCGGCGCTATTTGCAAACGGGCGTGTGGAACTGGAAACACTTCCGGAAGGGATATACCGCTATGAGCTTCGGGGAACGGATAGTGATCCCGGCTATCCGTACAGTGTGGAGGAACATGTGACAGTTAACCATGCCGCAACCATCCTGACCGCATTTCCATTGAATCTGCCGGAGGAAGGATGGCTGTTAATTGGCGATGAACTGAATTTTACCGGAGGGGATATGACAATCCATGAGTATCAGCAGACGGTGGCAGACAGAAGTATTGCTGTGGAACAGGAAAAAACGGAGAACGCCATAGGGAGGGCAAATGAAGAATTGTATCTGTCCGGGAAAGAGGACCGCTATGCGGTTTATCAGATTATCAGTGGGACAAAAGGGAAAGATTACCGATTTATGGGACTGGACTTTGTGGTTTCCCATGATATGAAAGTGGATGCGGCGGATTATGGATATGTTTACGGCGGGCGTTTATCCGGGGAAGAAACACTGGATAGCTTGTATGAAAAATTCAATGTCAGCCATCCGGAAGGTTATGAGGGGCATTCCCTTTCTGTCAGTGATGTGGTTGTGCTGCAGAGGGAAGGAGAGGCAAAAGCCTACTATGTAGACAGTTTCGGGTTCCAGGAACTGCCGGATTTTGTGCAGGAACGCCTGCATGAAGCTAAAATGGACAGGAAACGTTGGTTTGCTCCTGTGACGTTGGATACGGATGCGGTGGAAATCGAGCAGCATGAGGGATTGTGGCACGCTGTTGATAAGCGGGAAATACAGG
Source organism: Eubacterium sp. (assembly GCA_022764165.1). GTDB lineage: Bacteria > Bacillota > Clostridia > Lachnospirales > Lachnospiraceae > Oliverpabstia. The sequence continues at coordinate 71,278 of JALERM010000045.1, forward strand.
ATGAGATTTTTTATCTGATGAAACACAATGAGTATGGGGATTCGGCTGCCGCTGTGATTGTTGATTCCGAAGGAAATCTTGCGGCGCAGGAACTGGAAAACGGGTTTGATCGTGGAGCGATGGAAGCCATCAAAGAGTACCTTTCGGAAAAGGGGATAGAATGGGAACCGGGAGAAGCAGAGCTAAGAGAATTGGGAATAGAGGAGAAAACATTGCCGGAAACGGTATCAGAACAAAAAGTGTATCCTCCGATCTATCCCTATACCCTTGACTTTGCGGTGGAACACGCTGCCGCAGATGAGTATCTGGATTCCAGAAAATTAAATATTGACTGTAAAAATGCGGTAGAAAATGCTATCCGTACACATTTTGACGGACTACACCTTGCCCATGACGCAGTAGATTCAGTGCTGGAAGAATATGGGCGGGAACGTCTTGCGTATGTCCTTGCCTGTACGGTACAGCATAAAGAATCAGATGGGCGGTTTTCCAGAGGAACAAAAGAATGGGCCGCAAGTATTCCTGTTGCTGAAAATGTCAGCAGAGGCATGGACTTGAACAATGATTATGTGATAGACAGCCATCCGGCTGTGTTGGATGGTTTTATCGGACTTGCCAGAGATAAGTTTGCGGAACTGGAGAAAATGGAGCAACAGAAAAAGGCAGAGCCATTTATCGCACAGTATTATGTAGTAAACGATACCTATGGGATAAAGGCAGAAAGGGAATATCAGTATTTTCCTGATCTGGATTCTGCGCTTACGGCTTATATGTTGCTTCCTAACCATCTTGAAAAGGAAATTGGCATGGAAAGCACAGAGCAGCCACCTTCTCGTATGAGCTTGATTAAATGCCGGAATGGTCTGGAGGTATTGGAGGATATAGAAGCCGTCTCTTTGAGTGGGAAATGGATAAATACGGAAAGCAGGGAAGCAATGCGGATGGCGGAAATGTATCTGGATAACCATGATACGGAGATTGCCTACCATTTGGAAACAGCAGGACGGTATTTTTCTATTCAGACAGTATCGGAGGGGTATGACTATACGTTCTATGACAATCATTTCCGGGAGTTAGACGGCGGCATATATGATAATCCGGATATTTCTTTACAAGAGGCAATGAAGGATATTTTAGAGGATGAAGGGATGTCCTTGTCGGACTGTAAGGTAATGGATTTTGAGGAACTGCAGGAGAAAGTCAATGAAGCAGAGCGGGAACGTGACGAGAAACCGCTGACAGTGGAATCTGTGACTGACCTAAAAGGAAGGAGATATGAGTTTAATTCAGGAGCCAGGGAAGCCGTTTATGAATTTGATTGTCTGGTAAATGGGAAAACTGCCGTGCTGACATACACAGTGGGACAGAGGGAGCATTTTCACAGCCCTCTCTATGATCGTGGAGAGATTGAGGATGTATTTTCAATCCATACGGACGGTGAGGATGTTTGGGACAGGATGCCAGAGCCTGAATTGGAAAAGTTGGAAAGGATACTGGCGGGAGAAGCAGAGGCATTTCTGATTGAGGAAAGAATTGCTGAAGCGAGTTCTATCCATGATCTGAAGGAAGTTGATTATTATATGATGGATATGGAATCGACTTCTATGACGGATGTACAAAAGAAACGACTTTGGGACGGGATATGCGGTAGAGGAACCATCATTTTAGAGGAGGCATTAGCTAATGCTGTAAGCAGAGAAGAAATGCAGGGAGTCCGTGATTTACTTACGGCGGCAGAGAGCATTTTAGGAGAAGAACAGTATGAGAATCTGATAACAGCAGTCCAAAAAAAGGAATCCGAATTGACAGAATCGAAAGATATTTCTCTTATTTCAGATATGACAAAACCGGAAAAATCTTTAGGAGGTCAGAGCCGGGCGGAGATTGAGGAAACGGTGCTTTGCTATGCACAGGCACAGATTGATGAAATGGGATTGACGGATGAAGTGAAGCTGCTTGGTGCCCGTGTTTATGGCAGCCGCACAAGATCAGGTCTGTACCATGATAATTCGGATATAGATGTGGTGCTTTCTTATACCGGGAATATCCATGAGGACAGTTTCTTTAACGCGCTGCATGAAGATGGTATGAAGATTGCAGGACTTCCACTTGACATCAACCCGATTTCGCTGGAAAAGACAGGGACACTGGAAGAATTTATGGAAAATGCCGGGAAATATCTGGATATGAAAGAAATACAGCATCTTACATCAGATATTGTAAGGTATGAGTTGGACTATGAACAGGACTTGGATATGCTGAAATTTTGGGATGGAGATGCGGAAATAGAAACGGAGCCAATTTACCAGGTGCATGAGATTATCGGAAAGGCACTTGAAAAAAAGGAGACTGACAAATTTGTAGAACATCTGGAACAGGTTATACATGAACATGGAGCAGAGGAACCGATTGTAAAAGCAGCAGTGGATTTGTTAGGGAAAATTGCAGGAAAAATCGTTGTGGTTCTACCTGATGCTAAAGTTGAGATTACTTCTGGGGAAGATAAAGAGATGCAGAAGCTGGCAGAAGAACTTGACAAGTTTGCCCGTGATATTGATCCGTATGAATATCAGGATAACGTTGAGAATAGCGAGGATGGCTGCCTTTACATGATGGGATATATTGCAAATGGGGAAACGGAGGGCATTAAAGAACAGTTGGCACTGATTGCAGAAGAAAATGAAATTCCGGAGAATGTGGCAGAAGCAAAACGTCTGCTTTCCAGATTGGAATATATTGAAAAGCTACAGGCGGGAGTGGAACTGGCTAAAACAGAACCGGATTCAGAGCAAGTACCAAAGATTTCTTTCTATGTGGCGGAGTGCATGGAGTTTCCGATACTTGGGGAGTACCATGATAATCTGACACTGGAAGAAGCGGTACGAAAATATAATGAAATTCCGGCAGACAGAATGAATGGAGTGAAGGGCATTGGATTCCGTCTGGAAGATGGGAGTATGTATGACGGAGATTATGAGCTGATGTCGGCAGGAACCATATCAAAAGATTTGATTGATCTTGTTCCTCATTACAAAGAAAGTCCGTTGGTACAGCAGGCAATTACCGATTTGGAGAAGTTACTTTCTGTCGGACAGCGGGAGATAGTTCAGAGACAACCGCAGGAAAAACAGGAAGATAATGCGGAAAAAAGCGTGCAAGAACCGCCATTATCGGAAGGTAAAGATAATAAGGCCGATACGGTGCGGGAAACAGCTCCAGAACCGTTAAAACAGTCTGAAAAGACACCGGAAAAGGACAATCCTATAGCAGAGGGATTAGGAAGAAAACAGTCTGTTTTGAAAGCTCTCCGGGAACGGCAGGCAAAGCTGAAGGAGCAGGAACAGAAAAATACGGAACAGAAAGCACAGCGCCATAAGAAGGGAGATCAGGAATTATGATGGTAAGATTTGAGGAAAATGAATATATGATGATGGCAATGTTCCAGAAGGAAAACCGTCAGCAGACTATGAGAGAAATCCGCAGCGTCATTCCTTTTGTAAAGGATGATGCGGAGATGCTTTCGCTCATTAACAGCACACTGGAAAAGATGGAGCATATTTCGGATCAGGAATTTTCCGGGATAGACCTGGAGCCATATAAGCAGGAGCCGATGGAGGACGAGTGATGGAGATCAACCAATTTGCCATATATCAGTTAAAGAATATGCCAGAAAACCGGGGTATCCGGTTCCGTTCCTATGAAACGCTGCAGAAGAATCAAATCCAGGTGCGCTATGAAAACTACGAGCAGAAATATCTCGGACGGATGCTGCCGGGAGACACGCCGGGAAGCATCCGGGAACGGTTCCACAGGCAGACGCCCCGGAGGTTTCAGGGGCATTCTATCAGCGTCAGCGATGTATTGGTACTGAATCAGGATGGAGAAGTGACTGCCTATTATGTGGAAAAGGAAGGCTTCACGGTGATTGCTGGATTCATCCGCAATGGTTCGTCCGGAGCCTAGATTTCTTATGATACTACGGATTTCCACATCGAGGGCAAAGAGGGGAGCTGGCTTGCCTATGACAGCATTATCATAGATGGGAAAGAGTTCTTCCTGATGGAGCATACCACTTATGGGAAAGAAGCTGCCAATGTGGTGTTGGACGAAGATGGGAAAGTAGTGGTGGATCAGGTTTATCATGGATTTGACGAGACTGTAAAGAAACAGATTAAAGAGTATCTGAATCCCACGCCATCTGTGCCGGAAACGGAAAAGCGGAAGCCGCCGATGGAGAACTGGCAGAAATACTATGAGAATGGGGAGTATCTGCGGAGTGCGGAAATGACGGAAGAACAAAACTATAATATGATCGACGGACGCATGAATAATCTTCCATTAAAGCCGAGAATAATGGGGAAACGGATTTCTGTGCTGGACAGACTGCATTTAAAACAGGCGGAGATTGCAAAGCGCAGTGGAAAGCCTGTACAGCAGATGGCAATGGCAGAGGATATGGAGCGTAGACGAAAATAATAAAAAAGGAAGATGTTTGCCCTTGCGTGGCGGCATCTTCCCTTTTTTATGGAGTTAATCGGTAGCGGGTAATATCTTTCCAGTTTGGTGGGAAACCCATCCGATTAAGAAGTTCAGTATTGTCAATATGGATAAGATTTTTTGAGGTATGGTCAATTAACGTAGATAACTTCCGTTTGAAAACCTGAAAATCTTTACCTGGAATCAGATAGCGAAAGGCAATCACAACGGCAAACAAATCATTTTTTCCATATTGATATTGGATTCCATTCATCGGTATTGAAAGTTTTTTATGTAATGGCAAATCAGAAATATTATCTATTGTCCGATAGGTAAATAAGCGTTCTCCGTGAGCGCATACGTTTCTGAACTTTGTCAGCACAGATAAAAATTGTTCCATCTGGCGTCTGTTAATGATACCGAAATTTTTGCATACTTTGGACTGTAGGGATTGCGGAAATACTTTATACATTTTTGAAAGATTTCCAAAGGTCAGGACGTTAATTAATACCCATAAGGGGATATTTCCATAAGTGGCTCTATAATAATTGATGTATTCGTAATCAGTAGTTGAAGCTGCCCTTTGCAAGGTTGCGATTAAACGGACAACAGTTTTATGATTTTTCCGGCTGTTGTTGAAATTATTTTCGTCCAGATAAGCGGATTGTGCTTCTCCATATTGTTCTGAAAAATAGTATGACATCAAAGAACGGAGATGCCGTTCTATTTGCAGCAGATATTTGAAAAACAATTCTCTAAGTTCTTTATCGAACTCATAGAGAGAAACAATTTCTTCAAAGGAAGTACCATTTTTATATTTCTTTGTTAATGGAATACGGAATAAATGCTTATAGCCGCCCATTAAGGGAAAATAACCAATGCGTTTCAAAATATCTTCCGCATACTGCTTATCTGAAATGATAATATGCTTTTCTTCATGGAGCCATTCAACCTGTTCCGAAAAAGTGGAAAATTTCTTTTGTGGCAACATTTTTTTCTCCTTAAACAAAAGAGGGAGAGACCCGCAGGTTCTCCCCCGGTCACGGGCTTCGCAAGTTTCCGTAACACGATCACTGAGTCTAATATAGCAGGATTGACGGAAAAAGTCAATACGCTGGTTCAACTCTGTGTTAGTATATGCCGTATTACCGGAAAAGATACCAGAGAGTGCGTCAGAGAATAAAAATAAGCCTGATCCTGTGTGAGAGTAGCGATCAGACTTAATCTTTATAATGTGTCGCAATATCCTCAATATTACAATCCAGAATATTGCATAGAGTATTTATAGTGTTCATGCTTACGCCTTCATTATTTTGCAAGCGATGAAGCAGAGATTTGCTGAAATGATATTCTTTATGCAACGTATATTTAGTTATGCCTTTGGATTTCATGGTATCCCACAGTTTGTCATACTTTATCATTTGCTCATCCCCCTTTCTCTCTTGCGTTTCTTTCATTATAGATTTAGGATAAGAAGTAACAAAGGTTCTGTTTTCGGAACCCATAATAACCGTTGGATTACGGGGAATAGGATTCGGAGTGGAAGAAATGAAAAGAAAGATAGGTTTTATTTGTGCCGTGTTGGTATGTATCATTATCCCTATGATTTCACATACAAGAGAAAAATATACAGAGTGGAAGAAAGATAATTGTGGAATACCGGACGTTGTGAGTAGTATGATAATCAACGATGAGCATCATTTGACAGTGGTGGCCAATTCCGGAAAGATTGATGATGAAGAAGCGTTTGCCTGTGAATTAATTGAGATGTGCAGAGATAATGCTTTCCACACAATTAAGTTTTCAACGGATATAAACGGCTACCCGTCCAGACTGGACATTTCTGTTTATCTGAAACAGAGTGACATAGGAAAACACGAACCTGTCTGCAGGATAAGATATGAGCCTTTAGAATATAATGAGGACTACGATATTAAGAATAATGCGGATCAGTATCATCTGTATTTGGATGACGAGGAAATTATTTTGGAGTGAAAAGAGGCCGGAGAATGTTTTCACATTCCCCGGCAATCGGGTGAGGATTCATGCTAAGATATATCCTGGTTCTTTTCCTGTTCGGGATGTTTAGCATGATTTTTTCCTAAAATCATATCCACGTTTGTACAGACAGTTTTTAGTTCGTTTTGATAACCTCGCAGATTTTGGTAGGCTTCATATTGAGTATTTTTCAGAGCAGTTAGTTTTTCTTTTTCTGCCTTTAGTGTTTTCATTGATGGCAGTTTGCCGCTATCAGATTTTTCTTTTAAAATACGGTGGGCAGTTTCATAAAGTGTAATTTCAGACAGGTGTTCCTGACGGAATTGTTTCTTGTTTTTGGATTTCAGAAATTGCCCATATACAGATTTATTTGCCAGATATTGTCCGGTATAATGAATCTGCTCATTGACTTCTTTTAACTGTTGCTCTGTGGAACGCAGGGCTTTACGAATTTCGGTGGTTTGCTCCTGTGCTTCGGAAAACGCTGTCAGCAAATCTTCCTGCGTATCATATCCATGTTCCTGCACATAGGCAACCGTTTTTGCCATTTGTTGTAAATTGGACAATTTTACACGTCTGGCATATGCGTCACTTTGCTGTGCCTTGACACAATGCTGCAGATATACAACGAGGCGGAGATCAGACTTAATGAAAATAAAAGCAGGAATGTCTGTCTTTATGGTTTCACCATGTGGGAGACTATTTTTCGTAAGAGTATTATCTACCAATGGTGATTCTGATAAGTTCTTTTGTCTTTGCTGTTCTGCATTTCGTTCAAATAATGTAAGCAGATAATCCTTTTCATAATGTGTACCGAGGTTCCTGCCTGTGATCGGTTTGCTGCGTTCTGGGTGGAGATAACTAAACCGGCCACGGCTGATTTTGAGAGTAACATGGTAATTTTCCGCAAGTAGTTGCTGAAACTCGTCCAGATTGCCGGCAGAAGCAGCAGCATTTTCAATCGCTGTCCGGAGAAATTCTTTCTGAGTCTGATATTTGGTCTGGCGGGGAGTAATGCCTTCGGATTGCATCTGTTTGTTGCGTTCATTTAGTTTTTTCTGCCCTCTGCGGTTTGCATGATATTCACGATCTGAAATTTTCTTTTCAGCAGGAGTAAGCAAATCTACCTGGTGGAAATGTTCCCGATGGCACATATCCATGACAGATTGTTTTAAGTGAATTAGATAATTTTTAGTCAAATGATGTTTGCATCCGGCACGGTATTCGCTTCTTTGCGTCATAAAAGGTTGTTTTTCTATATCGTATTTCCGAAGGCTGTTAATTACAATATGCACATGAATGTTGCCGCTTTCATTGTGACCGTCTGTATGGGTACAGACAAGGGCCTGATGTCCGGGAAAATTCTTTTTTGCATATTCCAGTCCCAGTTGTTGTGCTTGTTCTCCGGTCAAGCCATTTTCCGTCACATCTTTCGGATCAAAGCTAAGGATGTAGTGGTGGGACTTGATTTCGTTGTATTTCTGGTTTTTATGATATTTTTCGTTTAACTCCCTACACTCTAAATCAAAAGTGAATGGATCACAGTTTATCCCATCAAGATAATATTCCTCACGGGGAATCAGCTCACCATTCTCATCAAGAATGGGTTTATTGGTATACTCATCATACTGGAACATGAGATACCGCTGTGCTTCTCCATAATCAGCATTTTTACTCGTTATATGTTTCAGTATCGCCATGAAATTCCCCCGCCAGTTTTAACACTTCATACTTCATTTCGTAAATTCGTGCAATGCTCTGATTGATTGCTTTTCTCATTTCCTGTGAATGGATGCCGCCGCTGTTAAAGTGGCGTGCGATCTGATTCAGATTGCTGCCTATTTTTCCGAACTCACCAATCAGCTTTTTCAATTCTGGCAAATCTGCCACAAGCTCATATTTTACAATTACCTTTTTATTCATTATCTGCTTACGGGCATATTCTGCGAGTGAGAGGTTTGCGGCCTTTGCATTTGCGGCAACAATCTCATATTCAGTGTCTGTAAGACGGAGCATAATCTGATGATTGTGTCGTAGTTCTTTTTCTTTTTTTGGTCTTGCCATGTTTTTATCCTTTCCCGTGATGGCTTGCCGTCACGCTGCGACTATTTTTAATAGGAGCCAAATGGCACATTTAAGAAATGTGCAGCAACCGAGGGTATGGGGAAACGGAATCCCCATCAAGATTGCTAGGTAAGTGAAACTCACAAAGTGAGTTTTGAGTTACTCTAGCGAATCTTGCTCTGAAAGAGAATAAAAGCCCTTCTATAATAAAAGCCGATTTGAGAAAAGGAATGATACCTGAAAAAAGAGAAAAGTAATTTGAAATAGGTAATAGCATTGAATCTGTTGGAGGAGATACCAGGAAATCCTATGTTACCATTTTGTTTACATGGATTTTTAAGGGTGTTTCTTTCTTTTGCCAGCAGGATATTTTATAATCAACCTATCCTATAGGAATCAAATCAGAAAAAGGCGGTTGATATTTATGGTTGAATTTGGTGAAAAACTAAAGAGGGCAAGAGAAGAAAAGGGAATGACACAGCAGACCTTATCAGACCATCTCTATGTTACCCGGCAGGCGGTATCTCGGTGGGAATGCGGGGACAGGTATCCAGACCTTCTGACGGCTAAGAAATTATCAGAAGTGTTAGAGGTATCTATGGATGAACTGCTGTCTGGGGAGGAAATGAAAAAATGCGTGGAAAAAAATCCTATTGTGGAATCTCCTGTGATAGGTAGAGTACAGTCTGCCTTATATGCCCTTGCAGGGGTAGCATATTTACTTATGAGCATTTCTACAATTAGATTTCTAATGCCGGAACTTGCAGGAGCAAACTTGGAAGTGATCGGATATGGAACTGCATATATGTTAGGATATGTGCTGATTACATTGCTGCTTTTTTGCGGATTGGCATTTTCCATTCGTGGAAAATTAACACCTAAAAAGACAGGAGTGATTGCCGCTTCCTATTTTGGTATGCAAATATTATCAAGTATTTTTGAACTAATACAGGTGCCGGGTATATGGACGACTGTATTTCAAAGTATCATTTATCTGCTTTGTATTGCAGTTATTGTCGGATATTATTTCCAGGCGAGAAGGCTTTCTCCGATACCAGTGTATTGTGTTGCTGCGTTTGGCTTGATAAGAAGTGTTGTCATGTATTTTCAGATGTTGCAGTTGGAAAATGATTTTACATTTATCGTAAGAACCATATGCTTGATAGCGGTTGCAGGATATATGGGATTAATGACATACCAGGCATATTCGTTAGGGAAAAAATGGCGATTGGCGGTAAAATAAGTAATTCGAAAGATCAAGGAGGCGGAGATGTCAGTACAAATGAATATCAAGCCACCGAATGTTGCGGTTTGGCATTGATAAATGTGATTAGCCAGATTAGGAGGAAAATCAGAAATGGGTATATAGACACTGTGGTTGGGAGCGGGTATCGGTTTGGGGGATAAGAGAAGATCTCGGAGTGGTGTTGTGGCTGCTCCGGGACATTTTTATGTGTTTCCTTATAGAATATCACTTATCTCGCTTTTTCTATACTTCCTCTCCCTTGACATATAAACTTGTGCGTTCTATACTGTACTTGTATTAGCAATACACTATAAAACGGTATGGTGGTGAGAATTTGGAGATAGTCGTAAGTAATAAGGCAAGCCGACCTTTGTACGAACAGATAGCGTCGCAAATTAAAGCAGCAATTATGAGCGGTGAGTTAAAGGCCGGTGAAGCAATTCCGTCTGTAAGGTCATTAGCAAAATCATTGCATATCAGTATTCTAACGGTTCAAAAAGCATATGCCACGCTTCAGGAAGATGGTTTTATTGAAACAACCGCTGGAAAAGGCTGCTATGTATCTGTACAAAATCAGGACTTCTATCTGGAGGAACAGCAGAAAAAGATAGAGGAACACTTTAGCGAAGCGATAGAAATTGCACGAAGCAGTGGTATAAGTTTTGACAAGCTCGTTGATCTGCTTACTCTTTTATATCAGGAGGATGATTAAATGTCAGAGAATATTTTAGAGGTTAAGAACCTAACAAAAGATTATGGGGATTTTACGTTGGATGGATTGAACTTTACTATTCCACGCGGCGTTGTTATGGGCCTGATAGGTGAAAATGGTGCCGGAAAATCTACAACGATCAACTGCATATTAAATGAGATACGAAAAGATGGCGGTGAAATTTCGATTTTTGGAAAAGATCACATCCAAAGTGAAATTGAGATCAAAGATAAGATTGGTGTAGTATTTGACGAAAATCACTTTCCCGACATTTTCACTCCGATGGAAATAGGTAAATACATGGCGGGTATTTATTCTGCATGGGAGTGGCCAGTGTATCGCAAATTCTTAGAACAATTTGAATTACCAGCAGATAAGAAAATTAAAGATTTTTCTAAAGGAATGAGAGTAAAGCTGGCTTTTGCTGTAGCGCTCTCGCATAAAGCAGAACTTCTGATTTTGGATGAAGCTACCAGCGGCCTTGATCCTATTATTCGAGATGATATTTTAGATATGCTGATTGATTTTGTACAGGACGAAAATCATTCCGTGTTAGTATCTTCCCATATTACCAGTGATTTAGAGAAGATTGCTGATTATATCACCTTTATTCATAAAGGAAAGCTGATTTTTAGCTATCCTAAAGATGATTTAGTTGATAACTACGGAGTTGTTAGTTGCGGAGCTGCTGTATTTGATACTATGGATAAGTCGGAAGTCGTTGCTTATCGAAAAGAGGATTTTCAGTACAAAATCCTTGTTAAAGATCGTAGTAAAGCTGCAAGAAATTATCCGAAAGCACTTGTCGGACCTGCTACGATTGAGGAAATCATGTTGTTTCATGTAAAGGGGGAATTGAAATGAAGGGATTGCTCACGAAGGATTATCTGACTATTAAGAAAAAATATGGTGCGGCACGACTTTTCATGGATCTTGCTATTATCATTGCACTTATGAAGGTTTTGGAAGGAGCAGGAGCTATCTATATTAGCTTTTTACTTATTCCAATCGAAGTTACATCTATGATAATTTCGCTCACAACTTGTGATGAACAATGGAAATGGGGAAAATATGCAGTTTCTTTGCCGGTATCAAAAAAGCAGATTGTACAGAGCAGATTCTTATTTGCAGCTATAATCTCCCTAATGGGATTGGCTGTTGCATTAGCAGTAAATACAATTACCTATTTTTGTTTTCCCGAATACGCATACGGATTTTATCTGTTTATTGCGTTTGCTTCATTTGGCATGACGCTGTTATTCTTAGCATTTATTCTACCTTCCAACTATTCTTTGGGGGTCAATGCGGGATTTGCTGCGATGATTGTTTTGGTGATTGTTATTGTTGCATTAGGATTTTGGTCTAAAATGACCGGAGATGCAATTATGTGGTTTGTGGTTGATAATTTTGAATTGTGTATAGGAATCTTTTTTACGGCAGTCATTTGTTTATGCGTGATATCTTATGCAATATCGGTATCTTTTTTTAAAAGAAAATATGCTTAAATGGAGGAACGGCGAATGGAATAATTTGCTTGATGTAGTGAGGGAGGGCGGAGATGTCAGTACAAATGAATATTAAACGGCAACCCGTCATCGAGCGTGGATGTCTTACCATTGACCTGCAATGCTGTACGGTTATATTGTCGGGTGAACAAATAACTCTATATCCGAAAGAATTTGATGTCCTTTATCTATTGGTGCAATATCCTGGTTGGGTGCTTTCCCCGGAGCAGATTTACGAATCTGTATGGAAGGGGGAGATGACCGGATGTGAGTATGTGGTCTATAATGTGATTTGCCAGCTTAGAAGGAAACTGAAAAACCCGGATTTGATCCAGACGGTTGTCGGTAGAGGGTATAAGTTTGTGGGGTAGGATGATTTTGTGGAATATTGCGAAGATATAATTTTATGAGTAAAAAAGTCCCGAAGTGACGATGGGTGATCACACTTTGGGATTTTTTTTGCGAATTATTATTGAGTGTCTATTTTTTCTTTCACAGAGGAAATCCATGATTCGATTGCCTGGACTAAGACAAGCTGCTGCTGTAAAACGGCCATTCCCGTTTCCGGCACTTCTGCAAGGTTTTCTTTTGCGAGAATATTTTCCTCGATATAGGATTTCAGAATTTTCACGTTTTCTTCAATATTGGCAATACAGGATTTTTGCTGATCGGACGAAAGGCTGTCCAGATTTACAATCACTGCATTAAAATCCAGAAAAATGTTGATTGGTTTACGGGCAATTTCCATCATCAGTTTTTCAAATTGCTGTTCTCCAGCCTCTGTCAAAGAATAAACTGCTTTTTCAGGCATTTTTCCTTCTTTCATGGTCACACCTTTGATCAGTCCCTTTTCTTCTAATTGAATGACTTTTTTATAAATGGACGGGGTACTGATTTTTACCCATCTTGATATATTACGGTATTCCACCAATTTCTGAATATCATAGGCGCTTAGCGATTCTTTTTTTAACATTCCCAATACAATTAAATCTATAGTAGCCATCATACGTTCTCCTTTATGATTGCGTTTATATTACTGTAATTTATACTAATTTATTTTATGGAGAGTGTCAAGTAAAAATATCATTACTACTACTATAAAATATAGTAAAAAGATGTTGACAGACACTATAATTTATAGTAGTATAATTACTACTAAATTTATAATATAAATTATAGTACCGTAATTTATAGTAAAATATGAAAGGAGTTTTACAATGAAAGAACGTAATAGCAAGATGGAACTTTTGGGGAGTGCGCCTATTCCAAAAGCACTGATGTCTCTTGGCATTCCGATTATGATTGGTATGTTAATAAATGCCTTGTATAATTTGGTGGATGCTTATTTTGTAGGCGGATTAGGTGAAAGCCAGATGGGAGCGATATCCATTGTGTTCCCATTAGGGCAGGTTGTTGTTGGATTGGGGTTGATGTTCGGTAATGGTGCTGCCTCCTACCTTTCAAGACTATTAGGTCAGGGAGACAGAGATACCGCAAACAAAGTCGCCAGTACAGCTTTGTATAGCAGTGTTATGATCGGAGCAATTATCATTATTCTTGCGACTATTTTCCTGAAACCGATATTGGCCTTACTGGGAGCAACAGAAACGATCCTGCCTTATGCATTGGTATATGCCAGGATTTATGTGATTTCGTGTATCTTCAATGTGTTCAATGTGACTATGAATAATATTGTTGCAAGCGAAGGGGCAGCGAAAACAACGATGTGCGCTTTGTTATTGGGGGCAGTCATGAACATAGGCTTAGATCCGGTCTTTATCTATGTGTTGGATATGGGAGTTGCCGGAGCAGCCATTGCTACTGCGATTTCACAGTTTGTTTCCACACTCGTGTATTTATCCTATGTACTTCGTAAAAAGAGTGTATTTTCTTTTAGGCTGAGAGAGTATGCGCCGACAAAGCAGATTCTGTCAGAAATTTTGAAAATCGGCGTGCCGACACTGACCTTTCAGCTCCTTACCAGCCTTTCTGTCGCACTGATTAACCGTGCGGCAAATGGATATGGAGATGCAGTCATTGCGGGTATGGGAGCAGTTACAAGAGTTACTTCTATGGGAACGTTAGTTGTATTTGGCTTTTTGAAAGGGTTCCAGCCGATTGCTGGATTCAGTTATGGGGCGAAGAAATTTGACCGTCTGCATGAGGCAATCAAAACCTCAATCTTATGGTCAACAATTTTCTGTGTAATTGTCGGAGGATTAATGGCTTTATTCTCCACACAGATCATTTCACAGTTTACAGAAGGAAATGCGGAGATGATTTCTGTTGGTTCTAAATCTCTCATGGCAAATGGTATTTCATTTATGTTCTTTGGATTTTATACCGTGTATTCTTCACTGTTTCTTGCGCTTGGGAAAGGAACAGCAGGATTTCTTCTTGGCGCCTGCAGGCAGGGGATTTGCTTTGTTCCTGTGATCCTGATTCTTCCGATGCTTTGGGGAATCAATGGTATTCTTTATGCTCAGCCGATTGCGGATGCTTTATCTGCGATTGTTACTGTATTTATGGCCGTGCATCTGGGAAAGGAGTTATCGGAAGCAAAAGCAAAATTCGTATTAGAAAAGCAACCGTGATTGGCTGGTAATGTAAGTTTGAAATAGTAAAAAAGCTGTACGGCAGAATAACGCTGTCGTACAGCAAAGTTTTGTAATGTATTAGTGGGTTGCCTTATGTTGATTTTTGTGAGAGTTGTTGAAAGATGTCTTATTTTGTCGAATGATTTTTTAAATTATATACCATTCATAACTCATTCATAGGTCATTCATAACTCGGTGTTTTATAATGGCAGAAAAAGAGAGAAACCAGCAGAAACAGGGGATTCTTGTTTTACTGGCTCTATGTGAAAAATGAGATAGAAAGGGGAGATTTTGTGGGGAAAGTGTTGATTGCCACTTTTGGTGATGAAGAAGAAATGGATTTAGAAGAACTAATACTTTTCCTAAAGAAAAAAAGCAACATTGTATTAGTAAATACTTCCTCAAACAATGGGTTATTAGAATACGATAATTTTGCCATTGATTCCAAATTCCGTACAGTAAAAGTAAATGGACAGAATGTTGAACTAACAAACTATGAATTTGATATTCTCTACTTATTAGCAAAAAATCCAGGGCAGGTATTTTCTAAAGAACAGATATATAGTCAGGTATGGAAAACTCCCTATTATGGAGCCGAGGATAACGTTATGAGTCTAATCCGTAGAATACGAAAGAAAATTGAACCAAATCCGGCAAAACCAATTTATATACTGACAGTATGGGGGATTGGATATAAATTTAATAGTGCAATTCAAAATAAATGAGCGGCATCTGTCTGTCATTGGGCAGTGTCGCTCATTTCTTATCAGTAATACCTAAGAGGTAATCAGTAGACACATGAAAATAGTTTGCAATCGCAACAATTTCATAGTCGGGAACAAATCGTTTTCCCTGTTCAATTCGGAGAATTGTCAAATCTGTAAATTCAAATCCTTCTGTCTGCAGACGAGCAGCAAGTGTCTTTTGGGAAATTCCCTGTGCTTTTCGTAATTCTTTAACTTTATTACCCACAATGTTTTTTGAGTGTCCATTCCAGTATATTTTCATTCCATCCCTCACTTCTAAAGTTGAAGTATCTATAATTGATTCTACCGAGTTGAAGTGTTAATATACTTCTAAAGATGAAGTTTTGGGAAAAATATGTTGAATTATTATAGAATGGTCACAATAAATGCACGGGGACACTAAAGTAGGTGTAGATTTTGAAAGGAGAAAACTGATATGCAAAATGAAGTATGGAGTGAAATAGGGATGTTTCTAAATAGTTTGCGTTGCGAAAATGTAAACAGAAGCAGTTATATTCATTTACCAGAAATGAAGGAGGCTGAACAATTAAAGAAGGCAACGTATGAGGAATTTGCAATGAGAATGGAGATGCTTGAAACAGATCAGAGACAAGCCGTAGAAAATTATATAGAAGTTTTGCAGCAGCGGGCATTTGTGGCTGAAAAACAAGCATATTGTCAGGGATATGTAGATTGTATTCAGTTACTGGCGGGTATAGGATTGTTGGAAAACAATCCAGATATAGAAAAACTTGTTGGAATAATCAAAAAGTAATATGGCGAAAACGGCTCTTTTCCTTAGCATGGAATTGAGCCGTTTTGTGTCAGAACTCTAATTATCGGAAATTATCAGCGTTTTACCAAAACTTGTCAAGCCTTATTCATTATAATTGTAGGTTGTGTCTGGAGCAGGTTGCAACAAGGCTGTGGCAGTTGCTAAAAGAACTTGTAATTGCTGTTCATTGCAACGGGTTAATAAACGAAGTAATTGTTTGTATGTACTATTATTAGCATTCCCATTTGGATATACATAATCATCAGCAGAGAGATTCAACACTCTCATGGCTTCGCAAAACAAAGGCAGACTTGGACGCCCTTTGTGTCGTTCCAAATCGCCTAAGTAAGCGGCTGATACGCCGAGTTTCTCTGCGAGATCTTCCTGCGTCCAGTGCCGATCCATTCGGGCATTTTTTATCATAGTAGCGAAAAGTGTCTTAGGAATATCCATGCTTATTCACCTCCATAAATATAGTGTATTACCCTATGTTTCAAAAGTGAAAAGGGTATTACCTTAGTATTTTGGTGGGGTTAAAACCTAGATTAATGCACTCATATCCTTTTTCGGATTAAAAAAAACTTGATTCCGGAAAGGGTTATTTGAGTGCTTTTTCTGTTTCTGGAGTCAATTTGGAGAGTAGAGTGTTTTTCAGTAAAGATGATGGCGGGCAATATAGCCGTTTTCTGGATATACAGTTAAAAAAATTGAAAGTAGAAATGCTCTGATATGCACCCTTGAACATGGGTTAAAAACCTATGTTGAAACGGGGGTAATAAGTGAATTAGTTATAAAGTGCGTCCGATGGGCAATAGCTCGTCAGGGCGCATTTTATATATACGAAAATTTTTTTGAAAAATTTTTTGATTTTTCGATTTTTCAGGGAAAAATGACTGTCCACGCAACAAAGGGGGCAGCCGAATGTTTTCGAGAACGGCTTTCAGGCGGAAGGGAGGTGATCTCCCTTGAAGCTGACAAAGCAGGAACAGGATATTGTGCGAAGGAAATTCAGTAAATATTGTATTGAGGTTTTGAATGGCGAAGCACTGAACTATCTGGAAGAACTGGACAGACTCTGGGAACAGGAAATCAATTTTTCTGATCTCGGAGAAAGTATTTTAAATCAGTTTTGTTCTTATGATGAAATTCCAGAAAGTGATTATTTTCAGATTATGGGTATGGAAGTGCCTGTCAGAGACGAAGCTATCAGCAATGCGCTGTACCGTTTGCCAGAAAAGAAACGCAAGATAATTCTTATGACATATTTTCTGGATATGACGGAGAAAGAAATAGCCGAGTGCATGAATCTTGTGCAGAGTACCGTACATTATCATAAAGCGGATTCTCTGCGTTTATTAAAGAAAATATTGGAGTGATACATATGCGAAACAGAAAAAAGAAAGCGCCGGTTGCGTTTGAGGTTATTGAAGCGGCCATTGCAGGGGATGTTGTGGCTATTAACCAAATTGTTGACTATTTTCAACCATACATTAACAGCAGATGCAGGAGAAAGTTTATAGATGAATCCGGGCAGATAAAGTATGGGATTGATGAATATATGAAACGGCGGATGGAAACGAAGCTAATAACAAAGATTTTGAGTTTTGAGATTCAGCTTTAATACTTGTGCATGGGAATTATCCCCTTTTCGCCCATGCAAAAGATTATGAAGCACTGTACCTTGACAAGTGCATATTTTATCCTGCAGGACACGAAAACAGTGGAGCTGTGTGACGGATACGCCATGACTACCTGTGCCTGGTACTTTGCGACATCGTGTCGCAAAGTTACCGGACATTGGAAACGAGGAAGTATCGATACCGGTATTGAAGTAAAGGTACGAGCGAGAAATATCTGATTACAGTCAAAGTTACAGGGACTTTGTGCGAGGATGCTGTTTTTGATAATGAGACTTCCGGAGATAGCTGCTCCGGTCCGAGAGGATGGTGTATACCAATGAGGCCGTTCCTGACAGCCGCCTGCAGGAGATTATTATTTAGCAGAAAGGGGTAATCTAAAGTGAACCCATTTGTCAAGACATTTTTTTAAAAAATTTAAGTTGGATTTCGGAAGGGATAATCCCATCCTTCATCTCCCTTGTTTACCCACTAAGTGTGGATATATGAACTGTCAAGGGTGTGCTGCCTGGCAGCTT
>JALERM010000091.1 GCA_022764165.1 Eubacterium sp.
GGGGATAAGCTTAACCATTTCAGGATTACTTCCTCAAAGTGGATTTTTCATATTTGTAGTCTGCTGTGCAATAATGGGGCTTTCGGGTCCGTTTTACAGCGGTGTGCAAACAGCTCTTTTTCAGGAGAAAATTAAGCCTGAATATTTAGGACGTGTATTTTCTTTAACTGGAAGTATCATGTCTCTTGCTATGCCAATTGGGTTAATTCTATCTGGGTTCTTTGCTGATAGAATCGGTGTAAATCATTGGTTTTTACTATCAGGTGTTTTAATTATTGGCATTGCCATAGCTTGCCCCATGATAACTGAGGTTAGAAAATTAGATTTAAAACAAAATTCATAGGAGGGACCATATTTATGTATTTAATTTTCATGTAATTCTTCCTGCTAAAATCGCAGGGTTTTCCCTGCGTACAAGCAAAAGAAAACATGCGATTATAGACAGGAGGAAATGTTATGGAATTGATATTAAAAGCAAAAGATATTCGTGTGGAATTCAAAGGACGCGATGTTTTAGATATAAATGAATTAGAAGTATATGATTATGACCGTATTGGTTTAGTAGGAGCAAATGGTGCTGGAAAAAGCACTTTACTCAGGGTACTTTTAGGAGAATTAACTCCCCCAGGATGTAAAATGAATCGTCTGGGTGAACTTGCCTATATTCCCCAGTTGGACGAAGTAACTTTGCAGGTGGAAAAAGATTTTGCACTTGTAGGCAAGCTCGGTGTTGAGCAATTAGATATACAGACCATGAGCGGTGGTGAAGAAACAAGGCTTAAAATAGCACAGGCCTTATCGGCACAGGTTCATGGTATTTTAGCGGATGAACCTACGAGCCATTTAGACCGTGAAGGAATTGATTTTCTAATTGGACAGCTAAAATATTTTACAGGTGCACTGTTAGTTATTAGCCATGACCGCTATTTTCTTGATGAAATAGTAGATAAAATATGGGAACTGAAAGATGGCAAAATCACTGAGTATTGGGGAAACTATTCTGATTATCTTCGTCAGAAAGAGGAAGAACGCAAGAGCCAAGCTGCAGAATACGAACAATTTATTGCGGAACGTGCCCGATTGGAAAGGGCTGCGGAGGAAAAGCGAAAACAGGCTCGTAAAATAGAACAGAAGGCGAAAGGTGCTTCAAAGAAAAAAAGTACTGAAGGCGGAGGGCGTTTAGCTCATCAAAAATCAATAGGAAGTAAGGAAAAAAAGATGCATAATGCCGCTAAATCCCTAGAGCACAGGATTGCAGCCTTAGGAAATGTAGAAGCTCCGGAAGACATTCGCAGAATTCGTTTCAGGCAAAGTAAAGCATTGGAGCTCCATAATCCATACCCTATAGTCGGTACGGAAATTAATAAAATATTTGGGGATAAGGCACTGTTTGAAAATGCATCTTTTCAAATTCCTCTAGGAGCAAAAGTGGCGTTAACTGGTGGTAATGGAACCGGAAAAACAACTTTAATCCAAATGATCTTAAACCATGAAGAAGGAATTTCTATTTCACCTAAGGCAAAAATAGGTTACTTTGCACAGAATGGTTACAAGTACAACAGTAATCAGAATGTCATGGAGTTTATGCAGGAGGATTGTGATTACAATATATCAGAAATTCGTTCAGTGCTAGCATCTATGGGGTTCAAACAGAACGATATTGGAAAAAGCTTATCTGTTTTAAGCGGTGGAGAAATTATAAAATTGTTGCTAGCTAAAATGCTCATGGGTAGATATAACATCCTACTAATGGATGAACCCAGTAACTTCCTTGACATACCAAGTTTAGAGGCTTTGGAAATACTAATGAAGGAGTATGCCGGAACTATCGTGTTTATCACCCACGATAAACGCTTACTCGAAAATGTAGCTGATGTAGTTTATGAAATTAGAGATAAGAAAATAAATCTGAAACATTAAATTTAAGGTAGTCGCTGATCAGTATAGTCTGTTCTGGCTGGCGGCTCCATTGTTAAAAAGTATAAAGACTTTTTTCTAAAAATATTATTCGTTGAGAATGAGATTGGAGGGTTTATATTGTTTATACGAGTAGTTCCGTACGACCCCTTTTGGGAAGTAGAGTATGAAAATGAATCATTAGTGTCCCGTTAAAATCGGGATCAGTTAAATATTAATCAAATAACCCCGGAAAGAGGGGACAATCGAGTTCTTTGACATTATTGAAATCAGTCCTTTCGAAGAGATCTACGAGTGGTGTCTTATCCATAAGAGAAATGCTTAGAATCTGAAGAACCTCATAAGTAGATCGCTTAAGTTGTAAATCATGTTGTACGATAGCAACAAGGCAATAGGCTATGATTGCCGATGAGATTTGGATTCTCACAGCATTCTCTGTAGTACCCCAAAACTTCTTGATCTTGAGGTGCTGCTTTAGCCATTTGAA
>JALERM010000123.1 GCA_022764165.1 Eubacterium sp.
CATGGTATTTCCTCCTATACAAGAACTAAGGAAAGTATACCACAATTCAGGAGAAAAATCTATTTTTACAACAATATATTCAGTTTTCAAGGAACAAATCTATATCAAAGGTATTTGATACCTTTTGACGCTTTAATCATAATATATCTTCAAAAAGTAACCGGTAACTAAATCGGTTACAAAACCGGTTATAAAGAACGATTCAGATTGAAAGAAAAATATAGAAAAATCAAATGATTATGGATTTTACTGCATTATGTATAGAAGCTATATCATCTATATTCTGTAGTGCATCGGCAATAAACGCAATAAACAAAACTAAAAAAACTTAGCCAAGATTATCTTGGTTTGTGCCTGAGCGAAGCGAAAGAAATGTTAGTTAATATGAGGAAAAAGGGACTTCTCAGTAAAGAGAATGACGTAAATGGCAACGGAGATTCTTCTGATGAAATTCCAATGTCCTTTATCTTCCCGGCGAAGAACGGCGCATGGCAGTCTGTTTATGACCGCTACCAGGAAGCCCTGAACAAATAATTTCTGACCAATATCTGGAATAGGTATTATAAAAAATTTCATCTTGAAAGAACGGGGACAGGCCATAAAATAGGTCTGTCCCCTGTTTTTGATAGGGTAAAGGAAACGTACATATGATTCGAATGACATTTGAGAAAGACAGAGAGCATAAGGTTGTGTGCAGAAGCACAGACGAACATGTTCGATTTATGATGAATCAGGAAATTTTTGAAAACAGAGAATATCGTTTTGGTAAAAACAGCTTCTTATTTGACGGATACTCCATCTGGTTTAAGGATGAAGGGGTTCGACTGAGAGGACTGGAGGATTTTTCCCTGAGTTTTTCACTGGCTCCGATTGGATATTCTGAGCAGGGGGATGGATTATTTTCTTTCTTTGACCTGAAAGAGAAGAAAGGTCTGTTTGTTTTAGTAAAGAAATTTGGAAAAGTCCTGGTGGGATTTGGAAATGGAAAAAATGTCTGGTACTTTGAGTCCATCAATGCCGGGCTTTTGAAGTTAACCTGGAATATGCTGACTGTCGTATTCCGAAAAGAAGAAGGTTGGTGTGATATCTATATTAATGGTGTATTGTCCAACAGAAAACAGTTTCCAAGGCATATGGCAATTGCATGGCCTGAAACATATGCTTATCTTGGTAAATATGTGAATCAAGAAGATTATAATGAAGAGAAAAAAACAGGAATTTATTATGGATTTCTGAGAGAAATGATGATATATTATAAGTGTCTTACTGATGAAGATGTTAGAAATTTGCATGCACTAGATCCTGTGACGGCAGTAGAAGAGAATACTAATCTCGATAGAAGTATTTTTAAGAATGATGTACACCGTCCGCAGTATCATTTAATTGCTCCTGGAAAGTGGATGAATGAGCCACATGCTCCCGTTTACTTTGATGGGTATTATCATATTTTTTATCAGGCGAACCCCCATGCGCCGATTTTTGATAATCTTCAGTGGGGTCATATGGTCAGCAGAGATATGGTTCACTGGGAAGATATGCCTCTGGCTCTGGAAACAGAGAATAATCAACTGGACCCGGATGGTTGCTGGTCCGGAAGTGCCCTGATTGACAGGCAGGGACAGCCGCGGATATTTTATACAGCCGGAAATAACAATAAATTCCCCAACCAGTCTATTGCCATGGCAGAGGCTATTATAGAGCCGGACAAAAAACTGGAAAAGTGGAAAAAATATCCCCTTCCCGTTGTGACGCAAAGTCTGGGCTGGCTTGGAGAATTCAGGGATTCTTTTGTATGGTTGGAAGATGATACGTATTATATGCTGGTAGGAACCGGTGATGCGCATAACGGAGGCGGAAACGCAGCCCTGTTTTCTTCTATAGATATGGTGAACTGGCAGTCTCACGGTTTTATACTGGATTATGAATATGAAAAAAATATGGAATTGGGTCATGTATGGGAACTTCCGGTGCTTTTGCCTTTACGTGATGAAACAGGGGAGATTGTCTGCCATATTCTGCTTCTCTGTGCCTGTCAGATTGAACACGAAGTGGTGGAAGTTTATGGGTTCCTCGGAAATTGGGATTCTGGAAATAAGAAATTCCGGAGTTTTCAGGACAGAGCCATCTTGCTTGATCTGGGACATGGGACTTTTACCGGTCCAAGCGGTTTCGTGACGCCGGATAAACGAAGCGTTGTATTTACCATAGCCCAGGGAAAGAGAAATGGATATGATGAATTTCATGCAGGATGGGCACATAATGGAGGCCTCCCTGTTGAATTGTTTATAAAAAAGAAGAAACTGCATATACGGCCGATTCGGGAAATCTATCAGTTAAAGGAAAAATGTTTACTGGAACTGAACGACATTTCGCTGGATGAAGCGAATCAACAGCTGCAGTACATTTCCGGAAATCGATTATGGATGAGAGTTACTGTGGATGCAGAGTCTATCAGTGTGGAAACCTCATGTGGCGATCAGAAAAAAGTGATATATTACGACAAAGCTTCTGGCAGGCTTGGAGTCTTGGATGAGTCTGGTAAACAGATTGGAAAGTATCGTGGAGAAATAGATCGAGTGGATATCGAGCAGGAACTTGTAACGATGGAATACTTTCTGGATCATTCCATGATAGAAGTATATTTGAATGAAATGAAATCGATCACTCTGAGAAACTATGGGGAAGGAAGTGAGAGGACGCTGAAGCTGGGAGGAAAGGCCCATAATCTAAAGAAACTGGAAGTATGGGAAATGAATACCGCTTATGATACAAAAAACTGACAGGAGAAAAATTATATGGAAGATAAGGTTTTCTATCGGGCTCCGGGTGCCAGGACCGGCGATGTGATACCAAAGTATATTGATGGTAAGTATCAGTTATTTTATTTGAAAGGCTGGAAAAATCCAGAAGATTCTAAGGCGGTGCCAGGATGGTATCGGATGGAAAGCAGTTTGTAACGCATTATATCAGCAAAGATGGAACTCTTGATCATTGGGAGTATATAGAGGAGGATACGTTTGGACCGGACGGCATCATTTATGATTGTTCAGACTGGAGGGATCCAAGAATTGTTTACCGTGAAGAGTTGGGAGAATTCTGGATGTTTCTTGCAGCAAGAGCGAAAGATAACCACAGTCAGACAGGATGTGTGGGATTGTGTGTATCAAAAGATCTGAAAAAATGGGAATGCAGAGAGCCAATTTATTACCCGCGGCGATTTAACGGAGCCTGCGAGTGTCCGGATGTATTTCGTATGGGAGACTGGTATTATTTGATTTTCTCCAGTTACACCAATCTGTTTGGCGATTATTATGTGAAATGCCATGTGGGAGAAAATCAATGGAGGATACCGAAAAACCATCGCCTGGATGCAAGAGCATTTTATGCAGCAAAGACTGCCGGGGATGGGCAGGAACGATATTTGTTTGGGTGGAATCCTACAAAAGAGGAAAATATTTTCGGGTTCTGGCCGGATAAACTGGAGGCACAGGATTACCACACCTGGGACTGGGGCGGAAATATGGTCATTCATCAGTTGAAGCAGCAGCCAGATGGGGACTTGAAACTGTCATTACCCGAAGTGAAGAAAGAGATGTTTTCTGTCCCGGTGAATAATTGCTTTGTTCCGATAACAGATGGATGGGAGAAAGCTGAGGATGGATGGCACTCAGTGAAAAGTGACAGTCAGCAGATGATAATGAAGAAACAGGAAAGTGAGGAAGTTGTTTATGATTAGTCAGGCATTGTTGGAAGCAAGAAAATATGAGGAAGCGATGGAAAAAAGAATTCCAAAAGAGGACAAACCGGAGTTCCATCTGTCACCACGCGTGGGATGGATGAACGATCCAAATGGATTTTCGTTCTACAATGGAAAGTATCATATGTTTTATCAGTATCATCCTTATTATTCTCAATGGGGACCAATGCATTGGGGTCATGCTGTCAGTGAAGATCTGCTGCACTGGGAATATCTTCCGGCGGCACTTGCACCGGATGAGTTATATGACAAAGATGGATGTTTTTCGGGAAGTGCCATCACATTGCCGGATGGAAGACATCTGCTGATGTATACAGGCGTATTTCAGGAGCGTACCAGAGAAGGTGGAGTCAGTGATATACAGACACAGTGTATTGCTGTGGGAGACGGTGTCAATTATGAAAAGATTGAGCAGAATCCGGTAATAGATGAGAAAGATTTGCCGGAAGGCTGCAGCCGCCACGATTTCCGGGATCCCAAAATATGGAGAAAATCAGATGGGACATATTGCTGTGCAATCGGAAACAGACCGGCAGACGGCAGCGGACAGATTCTGTTGTTCACCAGTGAGGATTGTTTCAAATGGAATTTTAAAAAGGTTTTAATCGCCAATAATAACCGTTTCGGTAAAATGTGGGAGTGTCCGGATTTCTTTGAGCTGGATGGAAAATGGGTTCTTCTTACAAGTCCCCAGGATATGTTGCCGGAAGGATTCGAGTATCATAATGGAAATGGTACACTTTGCCTGACGGGAAAATATGATGAAGAGACAGATACTTTTATAGCAGAGTCTGACCAGTCAATTGATTATGGTATTGATTTTTATGCACCGCAGACAATCTTGACTTCGGATGGACGAAGGGTAATGATTGGATGGATGCAGAACTGGGATGCCTGCGTTCACTCAAAGGAGGATCCATGGTTTGGTCAGATGAGTCTTCCAAGAGAACTGTTCCTGAAAAATGGCAGACTGTATCAAAAACCAATCAGAGAACTGGATGAAATGCGGTGTAATAAAGTGGTTCATCAGAATGTATCTTTCTCAGGAATTATCAGTCTGGATGGAATTCGTGGAAGAAAAATTGATATGGAACTGACAGTACGGCCTGGTGATGAGCAGGAACTGTACCAAAAATTTGCAGTGCGGTTTGCTCAGAATGAACAGTATTATACTGCCCTGAGTTTCCGTCCCCGTGAATCCATACTGAAAGTAGACCGGAAGTTTTCCGGTTCCCGGAGAGCAATCGTTCACCAGAGAAGATGCCAGGTAAATACTGCTGACGGAGAATTAAAATTCAGAATGATTCTGGATCGTTTCAGCGTGGAAGTTTTTGTGAATGATGGAGAGCATGTCATGTCAGCTACTATGTATACGGATCAGGGGGCAGATGGAATTTCTTTCTTTGCAGACGGATGTGTAAACATAGATGTTGTAAAGTATGATCTGGTGTAATCATAAGTATGATCGTTTTGGTTCTTATGTCATATGAATGGAGAAGAAATATGATATTAATTTGATGAATCGTTCCATATATTAAAACATAAAGAAACGAAGAAATGTTGAAAAAAGATGCTGATTACGGGGATATCCTGAAATCAGCATCTTTTTTGGCTCATACAAATTTGCTTTTGTTCAGCTGTCGATATTACTCTGAAAATAAATATTGAATATATTTTACAGCCGTGTCCTTGTGGGTTGAATTTTCTATAATTCCGAGATATACAACATCTTCAAAGCCTGCCTGATGGATTAAACCTGTCTGAGACATATCCAGTCCCATGGTATATTCCTCGGTTACAGCCTGGTAAGGAATGGAAGAATCAAACTGTAAGTCGATAGAATTGTCTTCCAGGATTGTTGTGTTTGTAACCAGATACGGTTTCAGAACATCGTATAAATGGGAAGCTGAGGCGGTCAGAAGTTTGTCCAGATCGCATAGATAGCCATTTTGCGAAAAAGCATCAAAGGCTTCTTTGTTCATAAGTACGACATCCAGTTGTTCACTGTCAATGGCCGCCAGAATTTTCATGCGGGATGCATAAGTGTACTCGTGATAAGGGTTAGCCTCATCGTCCGTCAGGTATAATCCTGTATATAGCTGCATGGTTTCTTTTGAGGTATCTACATCGAGAGAATCCAGAAAATCGGTGCTTAGCTGCCTGTTAAGAGATTCGCTGGCGGACACATTCACCAGTGCCGTATAGAGCACTTTTTCTTTGTGAGTAAAATGTCCGTAAAGGGAATATCCGATGATATACAGAAATATGCAAAGTATCACGATAGGCAGCTTATAATAATCCCAGATGTACTGAATTTTTTTCAGACCGTGAAGGCTCTTCAATTTTTCCCTTTCCACCGAAGATTTTTGCTTTGTTTTCATGATACTGCCTCTTCCGATTTCTCTTCACACATCAGTAATATATTGGAAAGCAGGTAAGAGCAAAGAAAGGCACAAAGTCCCTCTCCGAAAACGACTGCAGGTGTAAAGATATTGATGATTACGAAAGCCATGACAAAGTAAATCACAGCCATCAGTGCGGTACAGAGCAAAAAACGCATACCGATCATCAGGGAATTTTTAAACATGGACAATGTCGTATTATTGAATCTTGACAGGAGTGGAAAAATGTACATTAGCACAATTGCATATGCAACGAGTGCCACAATGAAGATTGCCGTACAGATTGTCCAGAATACATTTTCAAAGCGCAGATGATACAGGACATAGCCGTCAATTCCAAGGACAATCCCAAGGCCAAGGAGAATCAGCCAGATGAAGGTTCCCTGTTTGAAGTTTTCTTTAAAAGAGTGGAAAAAGGCTTTTGTGATATTGCCTTCCTCGTTTTTTACCATTTTTAACGTAACATAGTACAGTGCAGTCGTGGAAGCGCCGATCGTGAAGATGGGAAGACTGCATATGAACCACAAAATGTTCAGATAGGCTGTGTTGACAATTTTTGTAATAAACTGCATGACCGGATTATCCGGATTGAGTAAGCTATTCATGGTTTTCCTCCTATAACCCCAGACAGGTTTCTTAGTACTCTGTAGATTCTCTGTAGATTAAACTTGTTTCAGTGTGCACAGTGCGGTAGTTTAATGAAGGCTCATTGATACGGGACATTAACAAATGTACAGCAGAAAATCCCATAATCTGACTGTGTATATGGATTGTGGTCAGAGAGGGGGTTGCTACTTTGGATTCGGGGGAATCATCAAATCCGCAAAGATATACGTCCCCTGGAACCGAATATCCCAGTTTTTTCAATACATGCATGGTATCTAGTGCTACAAAATCGTTAGCACAGATAAATACATCCGGAAGCTGTTCCAGTTTTTGAATGCATTCGGTCAGATACTCCTGATAATCAGAAGGAGAAGGATTGCGAATTCCTTCTTTATTTTTTATTATGCAATACTCATCCGGACAGGGTAAGCCCATCAGATACATGGAATCCCGGTATCCCATATATCGTTCAAAAAAAGAATAACAATGAAGATATTCTCCAATAAATCCAATTTTAGTTTTACCTCTTCGAACCATCTCTTTTACAAAAAGAAAGATATTTGAACAATTATCCATATATAATTTATCGGCTTCCAGTGGTTCATCCGGAACGGGAATCGGAGAATCTATAAATAGAACCGGCATACCAAGGTCGCAAATTGATTTTGCATATTCATGGTCAAATAGTTCGATACAGACAATACCGGCAATTCTTTCTTTTATGAAAGAAGAGGGAAGTACAAGCCTGTCAAGTTCTTCGGGCAGTATGCGGTGCATGGTAAGGCTGTATCCTAACCGGGAAAGTTCCCTTTGGAACTTATCCAGGAGTGTGGATGAAAAATGTGAATTACTTAGAAAGATTGTGGTCAGGAGAGCAATTTCATTACGCTCCTTTGGCGTTGAAATGGACAGGGATGGTTTGTTGTTGTCTGTAAATGTTTCATATGAAAACTGTTTATAACCCATTTCCTTTGCCTTTTTTAAAACTTTTTCTCTGGTTGCATCGGCCAGGACTCCGGTATTGTTAATGGCTTTGGAAACGGTATTGCGGGAGATGCCAAGGGCATCTGCGATATCTTGTATGGTAACTCTGGGAGCCATAGTGTCCTCCTTGTAATGATTTTGATTACATGTAGTATTATAATGCACAAAATCTAGTGTGTCAAATGTAAAATAGCAATAATTCTATCAATAATTAGATATTATTACCAAAAATTATTTGCAAAGACACAAAAAACAGTTAATATGATGAAATAAAATTAAAATGAAAAATGAATAATTGTGTAAATGACAAATAATGAGTTGACAAAATGCAAACGTATGATATATAATACATATAAGATCTTGAACGAACTTTTACATATGCACAAATATATCTTGAGAAAAGATAAGACTCCCACCTCCATGGGTGGCGAGTTGCGACAAGTTAGTCTTGGTGGGAGTCCAATCTCCTTCCAAGATAAAGTCTCCGGCGGATTGCAGAGGTGCGTGTCATGCAAAGCATGACGTGCACCTCTCAGCAAGTACGCCGAGGCGTACTTGAACAAACAAGATGACGGAAAATGAAGGCAGATGGAAAAGTGGGGAGAGATAGAGAAAGGAAGGAGGACAAAATGAAAACAAATTCTACTGTTGTTTCCAATGGGAAACAAAACAAAAAACCTGCAGGATCTCACAACACGCTTCTGTATTTAAAACAGCACTGGCAGCTGTATGTGATTTTCCTGTTGCCGGCCCTGGCGCTTACGCTGATTTTCAAGTATGTCCCTATGGGCGGCATCATGATTGCTTTTCAGAGGTACAATCCCATCAAAGGTATTCTGGGAAGTGAGTGGGTAGGCTTCAAGTATTTTGAACGGTTTCTGTCATCACCGGATTTTATGACTTACCTGATCAATACTCTGAAGCTTAGTATTTACGGTCTGCTATGGGGATTCCCGGTGCCGATTCTTCTGGCATTTTTGCTGAACCGGATCCAGAGTACAGGAATCAAAAAGAAAGTACAGCTGGTATTGTACCTGCCAAACTTCATTTCCGTCATTGTATTGTGCGGTATCGTAAGAATTTTCCTTTCTGTAACAGGTCCTTTGAACCTGCTGCTGGGTACCAACATTAACTTTATGACAATGCCTGAAGCATTCCGAACCATTTACATAGCCAGTGGTATCTGGCAGGGAGCAGGCTGGGCATCCATCATGTACACGGCTGCTCTGTCCAATGCCAGTCAGGAGCTGAAAGAGGCAGCGATCATAGACGGAGCAAACATTTTCCAGCAGATTAAAGCGGTAGAGTGGCCGGCAATTAAGGATCTGGTTGTCATTCAGTTTATCATGCAGGCCGGTAATATTATGAGTATCGGTTTTGAAAAAGCGTATGCACTGCAGACGGATCTTAACCTGGGTACATCCGAGATTATTGCTACTTATGTGTATAAGAAAGGTTTGCTGGACGGAGACTATAGCTTTTCAACTGCAGTAGGTTTGTTTAACACGGTCATCAATGTTATCTTGCTGATTCTGGTCAATAAGATCGTAGCAAAGATAAATGACGGTAAAGGATTATAAGGAGGAGCGAAATGAAAAAGAAAAGCAGATTTGCCAGATATTCGGTACAGGATAAGGCGTTGCTGATGTGCGGATACATTTTGCTTGGCCTGTTTGTGGTTGCCATTATAGTTCCTATGATTTATATTGTCGTAGCTTCTTTCATGGATCCGATTACCCTGCAGAATAAGGGTATTACCTTTGATTTTGAAAAATGGACACTGACGGCATACGAACGTGTTATTTCCAACAGCCAGATCTGGATCGGATTTAAAAATGCGGTAATCTATTCTCTCGTATTTACGGTTGCATCTGTTGCCATAACACTTCTGGCAGCATACCCTATGTCCCGGACAGATTTTAAAGGCCGAGGATTTTTCAACGTGATTTTTATGATTACCATGTTCTTCGGCGGCGGTTTGATCCCTACCTACTTGCTGATCAGCAACCTGGGTCTTCTGGACAGTATGTGGGCAATTATTTTGCCGGGAGCTTTCAGCGTATGGAATATGATTATTGCAAGGACATATTATCAGGGAATCCCTGGTGAATTGAGGGAAGCAGCGGATGTGGACGGAGCTAATGAACTTGTATATTTCTTCAAGATTCTGCTTCCGGTATGTACTCCGGTGATTGCAGTGCTGGCATTGTGGCAGTTTGTAGGAATGTGGAACAGTTACTTTGATGCAATGATTTACCTGAATGATTCAGCAAAACAGCCATTGCAGTTAGTACTTCGTTCCATCCTGATTCAGAACCAGCCGGAGTCAGGAATGATTTCTGATATGCAAAGTACGGCAGAAAGGGCGCAGTTAGCCGAACTTCTGAAATATGCAACCATTATTATCTCCAGTTTGCCGCTTCTGGTAATGTATCCATTTTTCCAGAAATATTTTGACAGCGGTATTATGGCAGGTTCCATAAAAGGATGATTTAAAAGAAAACATAGATGTGAAAGGAGTCAAGAGATGAAAAACAGACATTATAAACAGATAATTGCTGCGGTGTTGGCAGCCGGGATGGCATTATCCCTTACAGCATGCGGTGAAAAAGATTCTGTAGAATTGAACACCGGAGAATTGCAGGAGGTTGATACTGCTGAATTACAGTTTCCTTTAAAAGAAAAAGCAACCCTGACAGGTATGATCAGTTTTCCGCCAAACACGGAGTCCAATCCGAATAACCGTACAATTTTCAAACGTCTGCAGGAAAAGACTAATGTAGAGATTGAATGGACTGCTATCCAGGGTGACCAGTGGGGAGATAAAATTACTCTGAATATGGCTAATCCCAAAACATTAACGGATTTCATTTTCACCGCAGGTTTTGGTGACAGTGATCTGTTGAAATATGCGGATCAGGGTATTATTATTCCTCTGGAAGAATATATTGATGCTTATATGCCGAATCTGAGTGCAGTTTTTGAGAAATATCCGGAATACAGAACCATGAGTACGGATTCCGAAGGACATATCTGGGCTCTGCCATGGATTGAACAGCTTGGTTCAGGAAAGACCGCCATTCAGACTATTGATAATATGAGTTTCATCAATAAAAAATGGCTGGATTTCCTTGGATTGGAAATGCCGACAACCGTAGACGAATTTGAACAGGTTCTGATTGCGTTCCGTGACCATGCTTCTGAACTGCAGGCAGAATTTAATATTGATGGAAGTATTATCCCGATGTCCTGTATCGTAAATGATGGTGGTCAGGATCCGTGTATCCTCATCAATGGTTTCGGAGAAGGCTACGGTGATGCAGATAAGGGAAGACATATCGCAGTTACTGACGATCTGAAAGTCATCTGTTCTGCAACACAGCAGGGATTTAAAGATGGTATCGCATGGCTGCATTCTCTGTATGAACAGGGCCTGATCGATCCGGAGGCATTTACTCAGGAATGGTCCACTTATGTATCCAAAGGAAAATCCGGACGTTACGGTGTATGCTTTAGCTGGGATGTTGCCAATATCGATAATCTTCAGGATTGGGTTCCGCTTCCGGCACTGACTGCTGATACAAGAAATATTACTCCGCAGAATGGTTCTTTCACCAGTGGATATGACCGTGGACGCTGTGTAGTAACTGCAGTTGCCAAAAATCCGGCTCTGGTATGTGCATGGCTGGATCAGATGTATGATCCATTCCAGTCTCCGCAGAATAACTGGGGAACCTATGGTGAGGATGACGATTTTGATATCTTTGAACTGGGTGAAAATGAGAACGGCGAAGAAATGCTGAAACATGCTCCGCTGGGTGATGCATCTCCGGTTGAAGTAAGAGAAGCAGAAGCTGTCGGAGGACCACTGGCTATTCTGGATGAATACTATGGTGTTTATGTAACCTGCCCGGATGATGCACAGTATCGTCTGGATTGGATCAAGGACTACTATACACCGGATATGAATACCAAATATGTATATCCGAACGTGTTTATGAGCCAGGAAGATACAGAGGAACTGTCTAATCTGCAGGCAGATATCCAGAAGACAATTAATGCCAATAAATCTGACTGGATTATGAATGGTTTCACAGATGCGGACTGGGATAAATATCTGAAAGATCTGGATGCTTATGGTCTTCAGGATTATCTGGCAATTTTCCAGAAATATCTGGATGCATTCTATGAAAATGAGACAGCAGAATAATAAAATGTTGTAGGGTCCAAAAGGTCATGTTTTTCATGCAAGCATGAAAAACATGACCTTTTGACCCTTTTCGGCCATTCGCCCTTCTGTTTTTTCTATAATCATAAACGGATCATAAAATGGTAAATCTAAATCTCTTAATATAAGTTTCATTTTATCTCTGGTTCTGGGAAAACATCTGGATTCCAGAAACTCTGTATATTGATGGTAATCAGGATTTTCTTCTTTACCAAATGCTTTGAACATAATGTTTTCAGTGTGATTTTTGATTTTCTGATTTATTTCACCCACATCGATCAAGGTGCATACTGTCTGCAGGCAGTCAGACATGAGGAATACTATTATGAACATAATGGGAATTGATATCGGTACGACTACAATCAGTATCGTGCTTATGAATAAAGAGACAGGTACTTTGCTTGCCGGAGAGACCGTGAATCACCAGTCTTTTCTTCCAGGAGAAGTTCCCGAGGAGAAAATTCAGGATGCGGAGAGGATACTGGCAGTAACAATAGAAAAAGTGAATGATCTGATTCGCACCTATGGATGTCCGGACGGTATTGGATTTACGGGACAGATGCATGGAATGCTCTATGTGGATGCAGAGGGCAATGCGGTCAGTCCACTGTATACATGGCAGGATGGAAGAGGAAATATACCACTGGAAAATGGAAAAAATAGTGTGGAACTGTTGAAGGAAAAGATTGAAAATGCAGGAATGCTGGCAGCAGGATATGGTCTGGTCACCCATTATTATCTGCAAAAAAAAGGTAGAATTCCTGAAAATGCAGTAAAGATGACCACAATCAGCGATTACATTGTCATGAAGCTCTGCGGGTTGACCAGTCCAGTCATTGGGGTTGATATGGCTGCAAGCTGGGGTTGCTTTGATATGGAAAAAAGGGAATTTCGGTATGCAAATCTGGAAAAGGCGGGTGTAAATATTTCCTATTTGCCTGAAGTTAAGAAGCAGTATGGTATGGCAGGGAAAACTTTACTGGGCAGCATACATGAGGGAATACCTGTGATGGTTTCCATCGGGGATAATCAGGCGAGCTTTCTGGGTTCTGTAAAGGAACTGCAGGATACCGTTCTGATTAATGTGGGAACAGGAAGTCAGGTGTCTTTTGTTTCGCAAAATATTGTGTACTGTCAGGGGAATATGGAACTGCGTCCCTGTACAGATAATAGTTATCTTCTGGTAGGGGCTTCCCTTTGCGGCGGCAGGGCTTATGCCATGCTGGAGCAGTTTTACCGTGAAGTTTCCGGAAACATGAATGACAGCTATTATGGTATAATGAATCAACAGGCACAGGAATTTATAGAAAAGTATGGTACAGAGGCTGCCTGGAAGGTGAGGACAACCTTCTCCGGAACCAGAAGCAACCCGGAGGAAAAGGGACAGATTACCAATATTGGTGTGGAAAACTTCCATCCGGGTGCCATGACAGTTGGTGTGATGATGGGAATCTTGGATGAATTATATCAGCAGTATCAGATGATGAGTGAACTGACAGGGAAAAAAGCTGCTCATCTGGTTGGATCCGGAAATGGAATCCGAAGAAATCCTCTGATGCAGAAGCTGGCAGAGGATTTCTTCGGATTGCCAATGGAAATCCCTTCCTGTCAGGAAGAGGCTGCCTGTGGTGCAGCCGCATCATTTTTCATAGATTAAATCACCAGAAACATATTTTGCACAAATTCCATACAGATCCAGTGATCCATAGGCGGCACGTTCCAGACGCTGGGGAAGTGACAGTTTCATGGGGTGTGGAATCAGTGAATCGTCCAATACGACAGCACTGAAATCATAATCCGGTTCGAAACTTCCTGCCCTGCCGAAGAATGAGCCGCCTCCTTTTGTTGCAAGAAAGAAAGCCTCACAGAAGGTCAGTGGTGACTGATTCTGGTCGATAAGCCGCCAGTAGAGTTTGGATACCTGTACAGCGTCACAGATTGCCCGAAAGATGGATTCTGTATGACCGCCTGCCACATCACTGCCCAGTCCTGTGGGTATGCCGAGAGAAAGATATTTTCGGATGGGGGCGATGCCGGAGGCAAGATTGGCGTTGGATGCCGGGCAATGAGCCACAAACACACGGTTATCTTTCATACGCCGGATTTCTTCCTCTGTGGAATACACACAGTGAGCCATGATTGTTTTCACAGGTTTGCCGGACTGGTGATTTACTCCAAACAGTCCAAACGCATCGTAGGCATCACCGTAAAAAGCAGATTTCGGACAAAGCTGCCGTACAAAGTCTACTTCGTTTGGATTTTCTGAAAGGTGGGACTGCACCGGAAGATCGTAAATTGTCTGGATCTCATGCAGCTGTTCCAGAAGTTCGGGAGTACAGCAGGGGATAAAACGGGGAGTAAGGATGGGCATAGTGCGTTTGTATTTGCCGTTTACATGCGCAAGCCATTGCCGGGTGTCCGCTGCAGAAGCGTCGGCACTGGATTCCCGCAGCGGATCCGGGGCTTCCCGGTCCATATTTACTTTTCCTACATAACTGACGATACCGGACTGTTCCATAAGATCCATCAACACCTCCGTTGCCTGACTGTGCCTTGTGGCAAAGATACAGGCATGGGTGGTTGCACTTTTCTTCATAGAATCGGCAAATATCTGATAAGCTTTCCGTGCATACTCCAGATCTGCATATTTTGATTCTTCCGGAAATGTCTGCTGCTGCAGCCATTCCATCAGTTCCAGATCCATGCCGGTGCCGCGAAAAGCGTACTGGGGAGCGTGAATATGCAGGTCAACCAGACCGGGGATGATCAGCTTGCCGCTGTGATCATGGAGCGGAAGACGTTCATACTTCTGCGGTAATTTCTCAAATACACCTCTGGATTTTCCTTTAACACAGACCACATATCCCGAAGGTACAGTCCGCATCTCATTTGCGGAGATGCTGTATATGACATCGCCTTTCAGGATAAATGAGGATTGTTTATTTCCGTTCATGCAGAAGCCTCCTTTTTTATTGATATGTCTGCCGATGTGGACGGCATTACAATGATATTCTACCGCATAACAGACAGGATAACAATCTTGTTACACTTCAGCCAGCCATTATCCCATGTCGAACTATTCCTGGCTGGCTATAAAATGTATTTCATCGTTTGGGGGCCTACTATATTTTCTTGAAAATAGGCTTCAAGGTTTGATTTTTCGGTTTTCATCCTACCTTTTTGGTCTTTGAGTAGGTTTCATTTCCTGGTTTTCATGTTTTCATCCTACCAAATATGAAGAAACGTAGGCTGAAAATCGTGGAAATACCCTACTGAGCTTACTAAAATTGGTAAAAGTGTAGGCTATAAATCCCAGAAACAAATGATATAGCCTATAAAAATCAAAAAAAGATAGGAGGGAAATCCGCAAACTAATTAATGAAGCCTGCCAAAAGTTAAAAGCGGGACAGAAGCAGAATAAATTCAGGTGGATATCTGGTTTAAAAAACAAAAATTTCCAGCATATTTGCACTCTGTCGTGAGCATATTAAGAACAGCAAACGAAAAGGAGATGCAGATTATGAAAAATGAATTGAAAAAGTGGTTGAAGGCTGCTGTTTTTGCATCAGCGATCACAGTGTTGGCCGGCTGCGGGGGCGATGGCAATAATGGAAATGTAAATGATGCTACAAGCGGTCAGGAGAATACAACGAATGATAATGGTAACAATGGTAATGGTACCGGGAATAATGGAACCGGAGTGAACGATAATAATTCAGGTAATGACAATACGACCAACAGTAACGGAACCGACAATAATACAACCGGCGGCAATGGGGTGAATAATAATAACAACAATACTAATGGCGGTGTGATCGAGGATCTGGGTGAAGATGTTGGCCAGGGAATCAAAGATGTGGGAGAAGGAATCGGTCAGGGAGTGGAAGATCTGACCGGAAACGGAACAGACAATAACAATAATGGAAACAGCAATAACGGAACAAATAATAATGGAACCAATAACAACACCGGAAATAATAACGGTACTTCTGCCGGAAATCCGTAAACGCTTGCCCTGCTAATAGAAAAATGGTATTATCAATGCATGGAAAGGAGCAAATAGTATGAGATTTCGACCATGCATTGACATACATAATGGAAAAGTTAAGCAAATTGTAGGAGGAAGTCTGCAGGATCGAGGAGATCAGGCTGTGGAAAATTTTGTGTCTGAGCAGGATGCACCATTTTATGCCCGTCTGTACAGATCATTGGGGATTCGTGGAGGCCATATCATTCTTTTGAATCCGGCGGCTTCTCCTTTTTATGAAGCAACGAAACATCAGGCCCTGCAGGCATTGCACGCATATCCCGGTGGGCTGCAGGTGGGAGGCGGTATCCATGACGGGAACGCCCATGAATTTCTGGATGCAGGAGCCAGTCATGTGATTGTTACTTCTTTTGTATTTCGGGACGGAAAAATCAGCTGGGAGAACCTGGAACGGCTGGAGAAAGCAGTGGGAAAAGAACACCTGGTGCTGGATTTGAGCTGCCGGAGAAAAGATGGGCAATATTATATTGTGACAGACCGCTGGCAGAAGTTCACAGAGGTTCCGGTAACACGGCAGACATTACAGGAATTTTCTTCACATTGTGATGAGTTCCTGATTCATGCGGTTGATGTGGAAGGAAAGGCTTCCGGTATCGAAACGGAACTGGTGAAACTTCTGGCAGAATGCAGACAGATGCCTGTAACGTATGCGGGCGGAGTGGGAAGCTTTGCTCATCTGGAACAACTTCGGCAGGCAGGTAATAATCATGTGGATGTGACTGTGGGAAGTGCCCTGGATATATTTGGCGGACATATGAAATTAGAAAGAGTTTTGTCGTTTTGCAGCGATTCCATGAATTAACTGTAAAAAATGTGAAAATAACATGAATATTCGAATAATAGTTGCCAAAATACAGACAAATTGATATAATAGAGGTACTTACAGAAGTACACAAAAGCTTTTGGTAAAATAAAAGGCGAAGGGGTTGGCAGCATGAAATTTATTATCAGCGGAAAAAATATCGAAGTAACAGAAGGTCTGAGAAAAGCAATCAATGAAAAACTGGGAAAACTGGAAAGGTATTTTACACCTGAGACGGAGATTCATGTAACGTTAAGTGTAGAGAAAGAAAGACAAAAGATAGAGGTGACGATTCCGGTCAAAGGCAACATTATCCGTTCCGAGCAGGTCAGCAGTGATATGTATGTATCTATCGATCTGGTAGAAGAAGTGATTGAACGTCAGCTGCGCAAATACAAAACCAAGATTGTAAACAAACAGCAGGGAACAGGTAACTTCCAGAAAACATTTGTGGAAGACGATTTTATTGAAGATGAAGATGTTAAGATTATTCGTACCAAACGTTTTGGTATCAAACCCATGTATCCGGAAGATGCATGTGTACAGATGGAATTACTGGGACATAACTTCTTCGTATTCAGAAATGCTGAGACTGACGAAGTAAATGTTGTATACAAAAGAAAAGGGAATACTTACGGACTCATTGAACCAGAGTGCTAAGCGTTGACAGTTGACTAGAATGACCGGGGGACAGGTACATAGACACTATTCGTGTCTATGTACCTGTCCCCCGGTCACTTTTGGGGTTGCTGGCGAGTTGCTGAAATTTAAAGTTGTCTATTGACTGATTAAGTGTTAGAATAGTATTTGTATGTAACTATAGGATGAATGAAATGATTAAATGGATTGTTCAGGAGTGCAGGCCTGAACAGATATTAATATTAACAGGAGTGACTATATGAAATTAGTTGAGAAATTCTTCGGAACGCATAGTTCCAGAGAACTGAAGAGAATCATGCCCCTGGTAGATAAGATTGAAGATCTTCGTCCAACCATGCAGGCAATGTCAGATGATGAACTGAAGGATCAGACCAGAAAGTTTAAAGAAAGGCTGGCCAAAGGAGAAACTCTGGATGATTTGCTTCCGGAAGCTTTTGCGACGGTTCGTGAAGCTGCAAAGCGAGTATTGGATATGGAGCATTACCGGGTACAGCTGATCGGTGGTATTATTCTGCATCAGGGTCGTATTGCGGAGATGAGAACCGGTGAAGGTAAGACTCTTGTTTCTACTTGTCCGGCATATTTGAATGCGTTGGAAGGAAAGGGAGTTCATATTGTAACTGTCAATGACTATCTGGCAAAGCGTGATGCAGAGTGGATGGGAAAGGTTCATGAGTTTCTGGGGCTGACTGTCGGTGTGGTTCTGAACTCCATGAAAAACGATGAAAGACGGGAGCAGTATGCCTGTGATATTACTTACGTGACAAATAACGAGGATGGTTTTGATTATCTTCGTGATAACATGGTTATTTATAAAGAACAGCTGGTACAGAGAGAACTGAACTACGCCATCATTGATGAGGTGGACTCTGTATTGATTGACGAGGCACGTACCCCTCTGATCATTTCCGGCCAGAGTGGTAAATCCACCAAACTGTATGAAGTTTGTGACATTCTGGCAAAGCAGCTGGAACGTGGTGAGGCCAGCGGCGAGATGACTAAGATGACTGCCATTATGGGTGAGGAAATCATTGAGACCGGTGATTTCATTGTCAATGAAAAAGATAAGGTAGTCAATCTGACAGAGGAAGGTGTGAAGAAGGTAGAGAAGTTCTTCAATATCGAGAACCTGGCAGATCCGGAAAATCTGGAGATTCAGCATAATATCATTCTGGCTCTTCGTGCACATAATCTGATGTTCCGTGATCAGGACTATGTAGTGAAAGATGATCAGGTATTGATCGTAGATGAATTTACCGGACGTATCATGCCGGGAAGAAGATACTCGGATGGCCTGCATCAGGCCATTGAGGCGAAGGAGCATGTGAAAGTCCGTCGTGAAAGCAAGACTCTGGCAACGATCACTTTCCAGAACTTCTTCAATAAATATAAGAAGAAGGCAGGTATGACCGGTACGGCACTGACAGAAGAGCAGGAGTTTCGCGAGATTTATGGTATGGATGTTATTGAAATTCCTACCAATCGTCCGGTACAGCGTATTGATAATGATGACGCTGTATACATGACCAAAAAGGAAAAGTTCCGTGCGGTTGTCAATGAAATCAAAGAGGCACATGCCAAGAATCAGCCGGTACTGGTGGGTACGATTACCATTGAGACATCGGAACTTCTCAGCAATATGCTTCGCAGAGAAGGGATTCAGCACAATGTATTGAATGCCAAGTTCCATGAAATGGAAGCTGAGATCGTAGCACAGGCCGGTGTGGCAGGAGCGGTAACGATTGCTACCAACATGGCTGGCCGTGGTACGGATATTAAGCTGGATGATGAGGCAAGAGCGGCCGGTGGTCTGAAGATTATCGGTACAGAGCGTCATGAATCCAGACGTATTGATAACCAGCTGCGCGGTCGTTCCGGACGTCAGGGAGATCCGGGTGAGTCCCGTTTCTATATTTCTCTGGAAGATGATCTGATGCGTCTGTTTGGATCTGAGAAATTGATGAATGTATTTAATACATTAGGTGTGGAAGACGGTGAACAGATTGAGCATAAGATGCTGACGAGTGCAATTGAGAAAGCACAGCAGAAGATAGAAAGTAATAACTTTGGTATTCGTAAGAATCTGTTAGAATATGATCAGGTTATGAATGAGCAGAGAGAGATTATATATGAGGAGAGACGGCGGGTACTGGATGGAGAGAGTATGCGTGATTCCATTTACCACA
>JALERM010000137.1 GCA_022764165.1 Eubacterium sp.
CCTATGACATTCATATCATAAAAGAATGCCAAGTCCCCAAATATGCCGAAGAACAGTTTTTCTGGATTGGACAACGAGGCACCCATCATCGTGGACACTCCTCCATCAATTCCAAATCCACCGACATTACATTTAGAGCGCACTCCTTCTGGCAGCTTGAAAAAATTCCATGACCGTAATGAATTATATATGCCTAAATGCAACTCACAGGAAGACGGAAGGTTCGGGCACAACTGCTGAGCAATCCACAGATTGCCGAATGGCAACTCCGGTATCTGTTGATTAAGCCAGGTTATCTCTGCATTGAGAGCATCGACATACTCTGTATGAGATTCCGATATATCAGAATAATAGTCAAAGAAAACCTCTTCCGGCATCATAAAGACACGACGCAACTTTCCCCAGGTATCACGAATCTGTCCATCCGGACTTACCCTCCATACATAGTTGAACTCTGGAAGAAACTGATCACCACTCACTTCTCCAATATGAATCATCAAATTGACACGTTTCAATTCCGAAGACCAGCGGTGCTGGCCGGCACTCAGTTGATAGTGCACCTCGTATCTTCCACGATAACCACTTGTGTGATCACAAAAGACAGCTGCATCATAGGTGGCGCAGAAGCGGTCGACAGCTGCACGTAACTTCTCTGAAAAATCAGAATGGGAACCAACGTAGATTCCAATACGGCCATCCATTGGAATAGGAGGAAGATTATCATGCGCGGTATGGCGGAAGATTGGGGTAGCAGCAGGAAGTTCCTTCACAGAAAAATTTTTGCTATATCTGGTATACAGATTGATATGTGCCGGCCCCCCGCCATTCAGGAAGAGAGCCAGTATAGCTTTGTTCGCTTCAATCTCACAACTATGCTCATCCTCCGAATCTTTAACCATTGGTAACGTCACTGATTCCATGGAGACATCATTCGGAATGTTCCTTCTGTCTATCTGCTGATCAATAAGATGACCTATTTTGTGATTGCCACGAGTCGAGGTAATAGCCAGAACGGGCAATTTGCGATAATATGCTTCTGTCAGTCCCGGAAGATAGTTCCTGGAGGCGGTTGCGCCTGTACAACTTATTACCACTGGCTCCCCGGTCTCTGCGGCCATCCCGCACGCAAGATATGCTGCACTACGTTCATCTACTGACGACCAAAGTTGAAACCAGGGGTCATTCTGAACACTAACCACAAAAGTCATATTTGTTGTTCCGGGAGACGCAATGACGCGCCGTATGCCATGTGCTTTAAGCAATGCAATGACAATCTGAACATTCCGTTCATCCGTGTAGTGGAATATTGAGTCCATCTTTATTGTATTATTTCCATCGGGCATTTATCGTTTTACCCTCATTACAATTTATGATTTGACCGTTTATGCAATTAGACGCATCGGAGAGAAGAAAGCTGGCGACCTCAGCGACTTCACCGGGTAGATAATAGCGCTTTGTAATGCCGTAACTACAATACAAGTTTCCATCATCCTGCTTATCTACCATATCGGTCACCGTGACTCCGGGTGCAAGCGCATTGATTCTGAATCCTTCATTTACATACCGATACGCAATTCCCTGTACCAAGGAATTCAATGCAGCCTTTGTCAAGCCATAAGGCCGTTCATCGGCAGTCATTCCAGTTTCAGACGAAATAAAAAGTACTTTATTGATCTCATCCTGTTTAGTCTCCAATCTTTTCTTTAGAAATGATTGGGTAAGAAAGAAGGCCCCCTTTAAATTGGTATCGAACTGAGCATCAAACTGTTCCTCCTGAACATTCAGGAAACCGTTCTCATGGAGTGATATCCCGGCATTGTTTACAAGACAATTGGCACCGCCCAAGATTCGATTTGCATCGTCTATGAAAGACTCGAATGATTCTGTGTCACGCACATCAAGAGTCAGATATGAACACCCTATTTCATTGGCCGCT
Organism: Eubacterium sp.; assembly: GCA_022764165.1. Classification (GTDB taxonomy): domain Bacteria; phylum Bacillota; class Clostridia; order Lachnospirales; family Lachnospiraceae; genus Oliverpabstia. Next base: position 1,937 of record JALERM010000137.1, read on the forward strand.
ACTTTGAGTTTTGCCTCGTCACGTCCAGAAATCAGGACATCAGCTCCTGCTGCCTTGAACTTCTTTGCCATTGCATATCCTATCCCCTTTCCACCTCCTGTAATGATAATCTTTTTGCCATCAAGTTGTCTATCCGCCTGTAAATATGTTATATGTGCGACTACAGGCCTGGTCTCTCCATGCAATAAAAAGGAGACTATATGTTTCAATTTGCTTTTTAATCCCATATTCTAACGATGAAATACAGTTGAGACTACAACGCTCAACTTATTTATTATGAATTCTTTTTCTGTCTTATCAAGTCCTATGGCATAAATCACAATGCAAGAGGAAAGTACACTTGAGACACAAACTGATATAAGTCGCGCGATTCCTTCCGGCATAAGCAGGAATATGATTATCGGCAAAATCGCAGAAATCAATGCCACCACATGAGTTCTGGCTACGACTCCCCCCAAATACATTTTTGCCGGCAATCCTGTCATTCCGTGAACCAGATAGTAACGGACAAATATGAGCCCCCAATAGACAGCAAAAAATATATAATAAGAAACAAGCGGAGATGCTCCGAAATGAAATGCCAGCCATGTCAACGGGAATGGAAAACACCCGAAAAAGGTAATCCACAACTGGTAATGGCGGATATTCCCATGGGCCATCTGCAAGGTTACGAGAGTATTCCCCAAAAGAATTGCCAATGTTGATAGAATCGTCCATACCACGAATATATCCGAATTCTCAGGTGGCGTCCCCAGCCAAAGTTTCAGTATCATACGAGACTCTATCATAATAGGTAGAGCCAAAACATACATTATGTAAAATGAGAAACGGCATCCACGGCAGGCAAGCTTAAAGGCAGCATTCTTGTCACCGACTGCGTAGGATTTGGTTATCTGCGGATTCAAAGCAACCATAAAGTTGTTCACGAAGCCTTGGATAACACCATTAACCTGACCGGCGACGCCCCTTGCTGCATTAACAACGACGCCGAAGAAAATATTCATAAGCATATTGATGCCCTGTGTGTTCAATATCCACGCCGCCTGACCGAACAAATTCCATCCGGCAAAACCCCATATCTCCTTAAACAGTTTACGGTCAAAGCGAAAAGAGAAAGATGTCTCTTCAAACTTACGCAAACAATATATCCAGTAAATGGATGTGATGATAATGGAAACCAATACACCGAGAATAGCGTAGCTTATGAGCTTGTCTATCGGGGAAATATATAGAATATAGCATATCAGGAGTTTGAGAACCGCATCCAATATCGTCATGTATGCAAAAGCGGACATCTTTTCGTGCGCCACTATAGCAGAGTTGAATGGCACATCCATCAAGGAAATGAAAGTTGTCAGTGCTGCGCAGTGAAGGCACCATTTCGCAGCAAGTTCCCTTCCTTCCGGAATTTGCATCCTTGTACTTACGAACCACATTCCGAACGATTCCACAAGAACTACGACAAGGATTCCCATGAAAAGCTGTACAGATATGGATGTCGAAAATACCTGCTTTAATCTCGATGTGTCACCTTTACCAAGCTCAACAGTAATAAAGCGACTGATAGCGCCGCTCATTGAGCTGGTAATGATTCCAAACATGCTCAGGAACCCGGCTATGACACTATTTATGCCATAATCCTCCACGCCGAGCGCCTTCAATATGACTCTCGATGTGAACAGTCCTATAAGCATCAATACTATCATACGAAAATACAGCATGATAGTATTCTTTGCTATCCGG
>JALERM010000152.1 GCA_022764165.1 Eubacterium sp.
GGGTGTGACGTACTGTTGGAACCAAAACTTGGACGGCACTGATATATCAATCCACACACCCATAAAGGGTGTGACTGAGTACATATGTGAATCAGGTTGGGAAGCAGCTATTTCAATCCACACACCCATAAAGGGTGTGACCACGAAGATGGCGGAACAGGTAGCTACAGATAAGATTTCAATCCACACACCCATAAAGGGTGTGACGCTGCAGCATCTGAGACAGCGGCAAAATTATCAGAAATTTCAATCCACACACCCATAAAGGGTGTGACTAAAATCGTCTGTGGTGTATTCTGGCTTGTCGTATTTCAATCCACACACCCATAAAGGGTGTGACGCAGCTATCCGGTCGATCATCCTCTTTGCTGTTTCATTTCAATCCACACACCCATAAAGGGTGTGACGTATCTTTTCCTTTGTAGCAACCGCCAGATAAAAGGATTTCAATCCACACACCCATAAAGGGTGTGACGTAATGTAGGCCGGATCCAGAGCAGAGATATCAAATTTCAATCCACACACCCATAAAGGGTGTGACTTTATCGTACCGCACGAAATCCGAGAGATATTTTATTTCAATCCACACACCCATAAAGGGTGTGACTTGTATGCAGCATATCTTTGCGGGTGCATCAAGAATATTTCAATCCACACACCCATAAAGGGTGTGACAAAGGTCACAGCGACAAAAGTCTATACCATCGAAGGATTTCAATCCACACACCCATAAAGGGTGTGACTTCTTCATCCAGAAGTTCTTTCAATTCTTCTTCTATTTCAATCCACACACCCATAAAGGGTGTGACGCTTGTCCGCACCGGCCGGCGATTCGAACTTAACAAATTTCAATCCACACACCCATAAAGGGTGTGACTACACAATTATGATGATTGTTTTTCACTGAGTCAATTTCAATCCACACACCCATAAAGGGTGTGACGGACCCATTTCCCATCCAAATGCAGGAATATATCCTATTTCAATCCACACACCCATAAAGGGTGTGACTGCAAAACTATATAATACATACACGAATTTCGAATTATTTCTTATATATTTTCACTAATTTTCCATGCCAATATAGCATAAGTCAAAATAAATATTCGCTATATTAGCATAAATCACGGTGCGAATCTCACAGCTATTTCATGTTCTCTTCGCATTCGCACTTTAGTTACTGTTCACTTGCCATTTTTTCACGAGATGTTTTCGTGCTGTAAGCATGAAAATCCCAATACACACGGCACAGAATGATGCAGAATGCATCATTTCTACGTATCACAGATAGTGTTACTGGTTACAAAATGAACAGTAATCTTATTCTGCTTAGAATATCAGTGGTTCATCAAGTTTTCTAGTAATTTTTGCACCTATATGTTCTACCTTGGTCTTGTATTTGTCACCAAGATAATAAAACCTCAGGCTGTCTTTTTCTTTATCAATTATATCTTCCAGAATTTGCTTGACTTCACGACATTTTGCGGCATCCATAAGACATTCAAATACCGAGTTTTGAACTCGCGTTCCATAATTCACACATTGCTTTGCCACTTTCCGCAGTCTTGCCTTTCCTGCCGCAGTTTCTGTATTTACATCATACGTTATTAATACTAACATTTTAATCACTTCCACATAAAGACTGGATATGCGTCTAAATCGCCTCTGATATACCGGGCTAAAAGCAATGCCTGTACATACGGTAGCATACCCCACTCTATTTTTTCTTCTAAAAATGGATGTTTGATTACTTCATTTTTCCTCTTCTGCCATGCCGCAAGAACCTCTTTACGCCCTTTTTCGTTTAATATGACAGCTCCATCTTCTCTCTTTTCAAAGTCATCCGCACTTATTATTCTTTTATTGATCAACATAAGTACAAAACGATCGCAAAACCATGCACGGAATTCTTCTACCAGATCAAGTGCCAGTGATCGTCTGCCTGGACGGTCTGTATGCATAAATCCAACATAAGGATCCAATCCCACAGCCTCCAGTGCAGACGTACACATACTTGTACAAAGCGAATAACTAAATGATAACAGTGCATTTACATTATCCAGCGGCGGCCGCTTACTTCTTGTTGAAAAGTAAAATTCCTTTTTTTGCTGTAAAATCATATGGTCAAAAATTGAAAAATAAACTGACGCACATTCTCCTTCAATTCCTCTCAGACCATCAATGTCTCTGACATTCTTGCACTTTTGCAAAGCTTCCTGCAAAAAATCTGCTTTTTTCCGAAATAAAGCCTGATCCACCCTCAGTTCATGATCTCGAAGCACACGAAGAATCACTTGTCTGCTATTATATATTTTTCCGATTATCATATTTCTGGCGATTGCCAGACTTCTGTTTTTATCATCCGCAATTCGGAATTGTTCCCTGCGAAGTAGTACATTTCCATTGATACCGCCCTCCACTCTTGCAAGGAACTTTCCATACGGTGTCATAAAAACCAGTTCAATTCCGAGCTCAACACATTTTCCCATTAATGCCGGACTAACTCCCATATATCCAAATGTCATAATTCTTTCAATATTATGCATAGGGATACGGCCAAGCTCCTGTTTTTCTTTTAAAACAACTACATTTTCTCCGTCCAGCGACAAATATGTTTCCGGTATTGTTACATAAAGTGTATTAAGTAGTTTTTTCATCACTGTCCCCCTCAGCTAAATGCATGTCTATATACGCAGAAGCCGTTTTTCTTCCACACAAAACAGGCAAACAGATATTTTTCAGCGAACAGGCATTACAGGATTTTGTCCGTTTTACCTTTGGCGTATGCCCTTTCCGGAATAAATCATGCATTTCCTGTAAAATCAATTGAGTCTTCTCACGTAATTCTTCATTAATCTCCACCTTTGTTCTGTGCCGCGTTTCTCTATAATACAAATATCCTTCCGGAATTTCACAACAAAGCATTTCCTCAAGGCACATTGCCTGTGCCGCAAGCTGAAGCTTATCACTTTGATCTATTTTCGGTGATCCTCTTTTATATTCCACAGGGGTCACAGAAAATTTTCTATCCTGCCCATACAATGAAATTCCATTGTCGTTTTGTCTGAACTCCACAACATCACACTCTCCGGATATTCCAAGATATGGCGAAGATACCGCCATCCCACGGGCAATAATCAGATTTCCTCTTTTTTCATGAAATGTATCATCATGTGCACGATTATGCATAATATTTCCATCCACAGTGCGATAATTTTCCTCCCACTGCTGTTCAATATGTATCAGTGCCCATTGGCGACGGCAAAAAACAAAATGCTGGATTCCGGACAACATCAAATATTCATCTTCCGAATATCTTTTCATTCCCCCATCAGCCTGCCTCTCACATTTATCTTAAGTCATATATTTCAGGAACAGGTCCACCCGGAATTTCATCCAAAGTAACGGTATAATCTTCAAAACTTAAAGGTTTCTTTTGTGGATCATTTTCTTTAATTTTCAGGGAACGATGAACTTTTGCTGTTGAAACTGCAGGCATTTTGCAGTTATGTTTCCACCAGTATAATCTGCATACTTCCATACTTCCGTCCGGTCTGGCAGAGGAACTGTCGTTCTCAAACAGTGTCAACAGTGCCTGTTTGATTTTTTCCGCATCCTCATCAGAAAAACCTGTTTTCTCTGCCAACTGACAATTGATACTTCCTTTCACCAGATACAGTCCAAATTCCACACGATGCTTCATTCCCATCGTATCAGAACTCTTTCCTTCTTTTCCGCCTTCACTGTTGACACTTTTTGTAATCTGCATACTGACAATGTCCACAGGAGACAGGCTTACCGCCTGATGAACGGACACAGGTCCTCGCACACCAACAGACACACTATCTCCTTTAAATGCAAATACCTGTCCAAAACTTCTCACATCAATCCATTCTGCACATGCTGCATTTGCATATTCATCACGATTTGTATTTTTACCCGACGAAAATTTCTTCAGCGCTTCACTATTTGCAGCACGGCTTCGTAGACTGTCGCATCCATCATCACATCTGTCATCAGACTGAACAAATACTTTTTCTCCCATATCCTGGAGCCTGTTTCTGATTTTTCTCTTAATGCAGACATCTGATATTTCACCGTATCCATCAAAATTTTCTCTCGGCCTGTTACCATTCAATGGATCTCCATTTGGATTTGCATTTGTTGCGGAAATAATTAACGCGAAATCAATTTTATTTGCTAAAATACTCATTTATTTTTCCTCCTTTGAGACATTCTTTTTCCCCGACAGCTGATTTAACTGGCAATGATATGCCAGTAAAAATATAGGTTTCAGTTTGGAATTATCTTCGAAATCTTCAGTTTCAAATTGTTCCATAACTTTTCCCAGCAGATTTTCATAATATCTTCGCTTCTCTGTTCCCATTTTATTCAGATATGGAACTAAACGGTTATAAATAACTCCCCAGGTCTGATAGGGCTTATTAGAAAATGTTTCAAAGTAACGGCTTGCATTTGTAATACGTGCTTCATCTTTCTCATAAGTAGAAGCCTCCGCAACCTCCGCAATAGCAAGTAATCGCCCATACAGATAATCCCGTTTTCTGCACGAATAATCCAGTGACACTTCATATTCCCCCTTTTCTTTTCTTTTTTCTTTTTCTTCAATAATTCTCTTTCGAATCAAGGCACACGCTGTTTCCAATACTTTACGCCAGTTATAGTTGTTTTTATAAGACGTGGGACGGCAGGCTTTATGAACCAGATTTCCCACAATATCAGAAGGAATATTTCTTCCCTCTACAACACAGGGAATTAATTTCAAAATAATGTCATTTCTTACTTCTGGTTTGCACTTTACAAAATCACCCTGCTCTGTTCCGTAAGCGTAATCCGCAATTTCATACAGAGAGCATGAATGAATTTCATTTTTTCTCTGTTTGCCGTTGAATCTGAGCCATCCCGTATCATAATTCCACTTTCCTACATTTTCATAGAGCTCAGAAACAGGCATTTCTGCATACATATTCATAGACAATCTGCCCGTTGTTGCTGCGTCCAGTACCATGATCATTACCTTTACATTCTGACCTTGTTCCAATGCTTCATTCCCTGCTTTTCCCCAGATTGTTTTTCGTAAATGCTCCCTGTAAGCCGGCATAGTATCCGATAGTAACGGACTTCCTGCTTCACTGTTATCTTCGACAGAATCGCCCCAGTCATCACCCCATACATCTTTTTGGGAAACAGAAACGTCATTTTCCAGATGTCCTATAACCTCCGGCAGTGGCTGTAAATTACTGGACCATGCCAAAAATACCATAGAACCAATGGGAACACCCTGCTTTTCTATCAGCCATTTCAATGCGTTGTGTATTTTCTGAGAAAAATCATAACTGACAGAAATTGCCTGCTCTTTTGTATCAAACCGCCCCCTATAGGTAAATCCGCTCTCATCATTTGTTGAAATTAATTTCGCCTTATCACCGGCATTTCGTATTTTAGACGGATGTTTGTATGTACATGGACATGTTTTACCCGTCGCATAACATACCTGCACACTTCCTACTGTTTCTGAACAATATTTACTGAAACTGTCATATAATGATATATCTCTCCATGTTCTGCTTTCCGCAAATAAACTAGCATACTGAATTCGGAATCTTACAAATGCATCTTCCTGAGCAATCCCAAGTATTTTTTCTTTTTCTTTCAGCTTTCCCGTTGTCTCATCCAGTATCAGACAATGTGTTTCTGCCAGATCCTGCATTAGCCTCCCCTTTGTCAAGTATGCATAAACAATCTCCACTGCCGGATGTGTATACTTTGAATCTTTCCATGTCTGAAGCTGTTTCACATAAGCTTCATAATACTTTCCATTGTCCGATCGTTTTCCCGTCACATACTTACCGTAATCCCCGGCAATATATACCAGTTTATCTGCAAATGGATGAGGAGCAATACCCGAACTTCTGGTACCGGAATTCTCTGTAACAGGAATAATCGTCACAGAATCTTTTTTATCTTCCAGCCTCGCTGCGGTAACAAATTCCCCATTTTTTGACAATGTCACTTCAATCTGTGCATTTGCTGTGGAATGCGAAACTGGCAGGAGAACATTTTTTTCATCATCTTTTCCACAATTATTTTCATAAACCTGATATAGTTCATTCGTCCAGCTCAATTTTCTCCCCCTTTCCGAATTCATTTATCCCAGTAAAATTGCCAATGTCTTCACCAAATAGCTTTATGGGCATTTCCTTAATATGACGTTTTATCTCACATTCTTCCGGTCTGATAAAGTCAATGAATCCATTCTTCATCATCGGCGACCACAAACGCACCGTCATCTTTCCCCTATCTTCCTTAAGCTTTGCTTCATCTGCATAGGTAATCCCATGATACATAATGCTGTATGGAATTTCTCCGGTCTTATCATAATATCCCTGCCCCTCTCCAAAACAACATGGTTCCACATATCCCTGACACTCTCTTGTTCCCAAAAAAATATCTCTTCTCCCACCACGTTCTATCATACGCTTTGCAATGTTATGATGTTTGTTCTCATTCCTGTCCTGCTCCAGTTCTGGTCTGTTCATATTCCATTCGAAATGGGCTCTTACCTGATAACATACATTATTTAAATAGGAGTAAAATGACAAATCATTTCCCCCTCCATATTTCAAAGGGCGGATTCCTTTACGCACCATTCGTATCCTATTCATCACACGCACACTGTCAACAACCCAGACGAACGTAGGCTTCCAGTAAACACTGCTGAGTATTCCCTTCAGTGCCTCGTATGTCGGAATCGGATATGACATTTTCTCCCCTCCTGGTCGTGTCAGGATATCAGAAAAAAGTGCATATTCTCCTGACACCTGAAATTCGACTGTATTCCGATAGATTTCTTTACTCATACTGCTGATCCTTTCTTTATTTTATCAAAACATTAGTAAATCCATTGGCTTTCCATCCAGTGTAACCCCCGAATCACAGTCATAGAACCTTTCATCCAACACATATACACCACACGAAAGCATTTCCAGGGCATGTTCTTCATTCAGTTTTCTTACTGCCTGTTCAAATAACTCTACTGTATATTTTTGAGTTTTCCTCAGGATTTTAACTATTTCACCACTCCATATATCCGATCGTAACCGTGTTATCATTTCCTTTGCATCTTCATCATAGGGAACAATCACAGACACAGAACAATCATCAATCACTTTAAATTTCTTTCCGGCAGTCAGAAATGCCTGTCCGGTATAAAAATTTCTGTCCCGGTTCAGTTGCGGATCACTTCTGTCTTTATTAATCGATAACAATCGAATCAGATCCGTCTGAACTCCCATATCCTCCACATTGTACTCAAGTTCTTCTTTTTGTTCCTGATAATACTTATCGAAATAATCTCTCAGTGTTTCCACTGACTGCAAATCAGGATAATTGCCATTCTGAATCATCTGTCCTGTTATATTCTGCCCGGCTCTGATTTCCTTTAAGGTTCCCAGTCGTTCTTCATTCAGATTCAAAAGATACACTTTGCAGCATTTTCTATACTCACCGCTCCGGTTACAGCGCCCTGCGGCCTGTGCCGCATGATCCAGCCCTGCCAGTGAGCGAATCACACATGGAAAGGAAATATCCACGCCAGCCTCAATCAATTGTGTGGTAACACAGATTACTTTCCGTTGGGCTTCCAGCAATTCTTTTAAATTTCTGATAATCTTTCTCCTGTGTTCCGGACACATATTGGTGCTTATATGTATAATTTTCGTGTCATCCGTCATTCTCAGTTTTATTTCCTGAAAAATCCGGAACGCCGCTGTCTTGGTATTCACAACAAAAAGAACATTACCCTCTTTACTATATTTATTCACACAAAAATCTGCCGCTTCCTCGTAACTGTATCCCCCGCGCCGCATCATTGGAATCACTTCATTTCTTTTAAATGCCAGAAAATCTCCGGAATAATCACCGGTGATACTGCTATTCTTCCCAATCTGCAGGGGATATTTTGTTTTTTCAAAAGTTGGCTGTGTAGCAGAACACAAAACAACGCAAGACTTTCCGACTGTCGATATGAAGTTCATCCCCAGATTAAATAGCGATACACACCTGGTTGGTACAGACTGCACTTCATCGATGATAATCACAGAATTGCATAATCTATGCATCCGGCGCACGGAATCCAGACGATCCGAAAACAATGTATTCATAAACTTCACCAGTGTCGTGGCTATGATCGGCATATCCCATTTATCTGAGCGAAGCTCATATTCTGCTATTTCCTCCTCGTTATCCATCTCTGCCGCAATATCTGAGTGATGTTCAAGAAGATGCTTTTCACCAACAATATCCTTTAAGACATCACTGTTTTGCTCCAGGATAGACATATAGGGCGAAATATAAAATATACGTTCCTTTCCATGTTTCTTACAGTAATTAATGGCAAATCTTAATCCACTGAGCGTTTTTCCGCCTCCGGTAGGCACAATCAGTCTGCATATACCAGTCTCACGTTCGGCAAAATCCTTGCATCTGTCAGATATATTGGTTCTGAGTTTTGATATCGAATCTGTTCTTTTTCCAAACTCTTTCCTTTTTGCTTCTATGTTCTCGTAACACTGATTCCAAATGTCACTGTCAACCTCTAACTCCATTTCCATTCCCAGCTGAAATCCTGCAGTATCGGTCCGATCTGCATCGATAAGAACTGACTGCATCAGACGTTCGAACTGTCCCATATAAAATGCAAACTTCATTTTGTCCTTACCGCACATTTGACGAATTTTAAACCTTATCTGTGCATACTCATCCCGAGCTCTCATAAGTAGTTTCATCAGCTCTTCATCCGGCATCATGCAACGGATATTCCCCTTGATTTCGCCATATCTTTCATCTTTACCGATTCTTCTAAGGAAATAACTCTTTCCATTCTCATCCAGCCAGTCATGCAGTCCATGATGAGAAATTACAGTATGGGCAATGAATTCGGCAGTCTCAATCAATTGCGGATCTTTTGTCTGCTGTGCAAACTCTTTGATATACCTGGCTCCTGCATAGCAATGATCAATCATGCCTCTACGGAAATCATTCCTTCCACGAATATAATCATCAAAATCTCTGCATAGCTTTCCTAAATCATGGATTATGCCCTGTAATTTGGCAATAGCAGATACATCCATATTCTTCGCATATTTCTCCGCTAATACAGCGACTCCCTTACAGTGCTCTGACACTGTCTGAACTTCAATTTCTCCGCAATTTTCACGGATGTGTGCAGCAAAATTATTCATAAGATTCTCACTTCCTTGGAATCACTATAACACTGAATTTGATATCTGTCAATATTAATATCTACTGTCGAATTATTAAAAATTAAATCAACTAATGAAAATCTTATTTGACATATTTTAATGTTTCCCTTAATATTAGAAGTGTTCAGTTATTTATTTCTTAAATGAATGAAAATAACTGTGGATTGAAAAGACAGCAGATATTAATTCTGCAAAAATAGCGGCAAGTGGTCAAAGTCCACTTGCCGCTTATGTTTTAAGTACAGGGGACAGTTCCCTATACTGTTATCATAATGAATATTCATATCTCTTTCGTTGAAATATTTCTGCAGAGAATGAAACTGTCCATGCATCATCATCCGTAATAATTTGAATAGAGCAGATGCCATAAAAGCAATCATGCCCGAATTGCCCAGCGCATTTTCGTAGATTTAGCCCGACCATTTCTGGCGCACTCCTCTGCTGAAGGACGAATCACATCTCTGGAAATCTCACGGTACAGCCCTTCACGCTGATATTCTTTCAATGACTTTTTTACCAACCGGTCCTCGCCGGAATGAAAAGTGAGGATAGCAACCCTACCATTCGGTGCCAGAACTTCCGGGAGTTTTTCCAGAAATGTATAGAGAACTTCAAATTCACTGTTGATATCAATACGAAGTGCCTGAAAAGTCCGCTGGCAGGATTTCTTCACTGCCTCTTTGCGTTCTTTCTCCGGCAGAAAATGAAGGGTTTCTTCAATTGCTTCCTTTAACTGCGTGGTGGTGGTGATCGGTTTTCCACGTTTTCTCCATTTCAATATCGTATTTGTAATTTCCTCTGCATAGGGCTCATCTGCATTTTCTACCAACATTCCCTGCAGTTCCTCTCTTGAAACCATCTTTAACCGTTCTGCAGCACTTATTCCTTTTTCCGGATTCATGCGCAAATCAAGAGGACCTTCTATTTTGTAAGAAAATCCCCGGTCCGGATTATCAATCTGCATGGAAGACACGCCTAAATCTGCCAGAATGAAATCAAACTTTTTTCCCACATCCCGGGAAACCTGGTCAATATCCGCAAAATTCTGTAATCTGACAGTCAAAATTTCCTCACCAAATCCCTGCTTTGCCAGACGCTCCTTCGTCTTTGCTGATTCAATAGGATCCACGTCCAGACCATAAATATGCCCCTGACCCTGAAGGCATTTCAGCATTTCTTTCGTATGACCGCCATATCCCAGAGTAGCATCGAGTCCTGTCTGCCCCGGCTGAATTTGAAGAAAATCCAGAATTTCTTGGACCATTATGGAGATATGCATACCCGCGGGAGTGCTTCCCTTTCGGATTACCTTTTCAATGGTATCCGCATATTTTTCCGGATTGTGTTCCTTGTATTTTTCTTTATAATTCTTTGGATGCGTGCCGGAATAACGCACACGCCGTTTATGCTGATTTTCCATCGATTCACCTGCTCCTTTTTTTGATTTACTATAATCATTTCATCTGTTGGGCGGACAAACAGTCTTAAACTATCCCCTGCCCACTAAACTTTTGTCATCGACACTATGCACTCGCAATGCACCGTGAAAGGGAACATGTCCGCCGGACAGATTCTCACCACACGATATCCTTTTTTCGTCAGATATTTCAGATCTCTTACCTGTGTCTCCGGGTTACAGGAAATATACACGATTTTTTCCGGCTGCATCGTTACTACAGAATTCATAAATGCTTCATCGCTCCCTGAGCGGGGCGGATCCATAAATACCACATCGGCTTTCTCTCCTTCCTCCGCCATTGCCACCATAAATTTTCCTGCATCTCCCTGGTAGAAACGGGCATTCTTAATACCATTTCTTTTGGCATTTCCCACAGCATCTCTTACCGCATCCCGGTTCAGCTCCACACCGATCACTTCCCCTGCATGTGGTGCGGCAATCAGTCCAATAGTTCCGATTCCGCAGTAAGCATCAATCACACGTTCTTTTCCTGTAAGACCTGCCAGTTCAATCGCCTTCTGATACAGTTTTTCTGTCTGTATCGGATTCACCTGATAGAAGGAATTAGGCGAGATACGAAAACGGCAGCCACAAAGCTCATCTTCAATGTATCCCTTTCCATAGAGTACTACATTGCGCTCACCCAGAATCATATTCGTATTTTTATCATTAATATTCTGAATAACTGTGGTTATCTTCGGATGTTCTTTCCGCAGTGCCTTGACAAAATTGTTTTTCGATGGAAAAACAGGAGATGCCGTCACAAGAACCACCATCATTTCTCCGGTTTTTCTTCCTGTTCTCACCAGAACATGACGAAGAAGACCATACCCACTGTCTTCATTGTAAATTTTTATTTTAAAAGATACTGCAAGCCTTCGGATTGTCTGTATCACCCGGTCTGCTTCCTGATTCTCGATCTGACACTCTTCCACAGGAACAACTTTATGGGTTCCTTCCTGATAAATTCCGGAGATTATTTCTCCATTTCTCTGATGATGATAAACCGCATGGACTTTATTGCGATAATAATAAGGATTCTCCATACCAATGATTGGTTCCGGCTTTCCAAAATCTTTCATCAATTTTCTTACTTTCTTCTCTTTTTCCTTTAACTGCTCTTCGTATGCAATTCCCTGGTACTGGCAGCCGCCACATTTTTTGGCATATGAACATTTTTCCATTGTGATATCCTTTCAAATTTAAAAGGACATTGTTCCAAATTCAATATCTGGTAAATGTCCTTTTTTCGTCTTATTCACCCAGTCCATCATTGATGATTTCCAGCATTCTCTCCATTGCTGCTTCTTCATCTTCCCCCTCACAGATCAACTGGATTTCATTGCCGCTTTTTACGCACGCTCCCAGAACACTGAGAACACTTTTGGCATTCGATACAGTTCCATCAAATTCAAATGCAATCTTTGATTTGAACTGCATCGCCTCTTTACATAATACCCCTGCCGGCCTCAGATGCAGACCGGTGGGATTTTTAATTTTTACTTTCTGCTTCACCATAATACTACTCTTAATCCTCTAATCTAGTGGTATTTTCCACTTTGGACAGCTGAACTGTTGCCACAGTACTTTCCACAAGCTCATATCCGTCAGGAAGTACGATATTCACAGGCAGCGTATGCTCCCCTTCCAATCGATCCGTAAGATCCACGGATGTCTGAATCTGGCTTTCTGTCAACGCCTCAAGTTCTGAAGCATTCGCTTTGACCCGGACAGTTACCGTATCCTGACTGAAACTGAGTCGAAGATTATCAGCCAGTCCAATGACTTTTATATCATCTGTGCTCACAGCAAACTCCTTGCTGCCATATGGAAGAATACTTACTTTAACCATCACAGACTGGGTCGAATCTTCCGGTATCTTATAGCCATCCTCTTCTTTCAAAAGAGAACTCAGCTTGATATTATTCTCCAGATCCTGTTTCAGGCCTTCCACATTCATCTGGCTGGCCGGAATCTCAATGGTGTTATTATTCTCTTTCAGCTTTCGGAGTGCTTCCTCACTACCGGCAACAGATATGGTCTCCGGTGTGGTGGTAATTTTATCCACCTGATAACCATATGCCGGTGTTCCGCTATAATCTGCTGTTACTTTGATATTATCTACAATCCTCCAAAGCTTGACCGATACATCCACCATACGCTCCTGACTGATGTTATAAAATGTCAGGTATTCCAGTGCATCATCTGTCAGATTAGCACCATTCTGATCTAAAACCTGAAGTTTTCCGCGTCTCTTATCATCAGCATTCATGCCGGAAACACCAATCTTTACCATCACACTTTTGATTTTATTGATTGTAGACTCAGGTCCTTCAATGGATATTTTCTCCAGTGATGGTATACATTCACCTACTTCATAGCCGGTTCCCGGTTTGCCATCCGTATTGACCGTAATTACAAAATCCTTGCGCTTTACATTTTCAATCTGCACAGGAATGGTCTTCGGAATAATATTGACATTCTCTGCAGAAATTCCTGAAACCGTCTTAAACTGCACCGGAACGTATGCCGGCGAAGTATTCTTATCAACGATCTGGGTCATATCTGCTTCCACTACAATATCATTCCGATTTGTAATAACAGATTTTTTCCCCGTGATATATACCATAACAGTCCGGTCTGCATCCGCAATCTGATAAGTCTGTCCAGATCGGTAAATATAATCATCATTCACTACATTTACTTTTACAGAATACCCCTTAATGTCCACCGGGTCACTGGCATTGCTGGCAAACAGCCAGATCAGTACCGCAATCAGAATGGAAACGATTTTAAGGGGAATATTATTCATGAGTTTTTCCTTCATCTTTACCCCTTCCCTTCCAGATTCTGAACTTTCCTGCTTCTTCTTTGACATTGGACTTCATTTTCAGCTTGTTAAGCTGTTCTCTTAGAACTCCCGGCGTTACCCCGGTAAAAATACTGCCGCCCATTGCATAGGAAACTTTTCCCGTCTCTTCTGACACAATAATCGTAAGAGAATCACTGACCTCACTGATTCCCACACCAGCCCTGTGACGGGTTCCCAGACTTTTGTTCAGATCCAGATTGTCTGAAAGCGGCAGATAACAGGTTGCGGCTACAATCCGATTGTCACGAATAATCACCGCACCATCATGCAGCGGGGTATTATGCTCAAAGATGTTAATCAGCAGCTGGCTGCTGATCACTGAATCCAGAGGAATACCGGTCTTCTCATATTCTTTCAGAATAATATTCTGTTCAATAACAATAAGTGCGCCGGTCTTAACTTCTCCCATAGCATAAGCTGCGTGAATCAGTTCCCCAATGGTCCGGTCACTGATTTTTTCTTCAGATGCCTTATTGCTGTCAAAAGGAATCAGGGTAGCAAGCATTTGTTTTTCTCCCAATTGTTCCAATGCACGGCGAAGTTCAGGCTGAAAGATAACAATTACGCCTGTAATGGCAACCACACTTAACTGTCCGCAGATCCACAAAATAACATCCATATGGAGGATCCCTGCCACAATCAGGAACAAAATAACCAGAAGTACACCTTTCAGCAATGTGTACGCCCTTGTACTCTTCACCCATACCATCAGATAATAAACAAATACTGCTATCAACAGAATCTGTATGATATCAATCACGCTAATGGATACAGGCAATGAAAACTTCATAAGCCGAAATTTCAGATATTGTATCACATTTTCCACGTTTTTGCTCCCCTCCCTGCGATTCTTCTACAGTTCTTTCAATGACTGTTCCAGTTTTTCTTCAAAATCAATATTTTCTATGGAAATATCTTCCGAATTCTGTGGCTGCCTCTCATCCTGCGGTTGTGCAGCAGCGCCTGAAATTCCTTCAAATGCTATCGTTTCCTGCGGCACCGGTCCCGGCTGATAGGGATGAATCGGAGACTCATATGTTCTGACATCATCCTCTTCTTCTGCCTGAATCGTCTTGATTGTCACATTTTTTTCTGCAATACTCATTTTAGGAACTGCTTTCACATAATAGTAATATTCATCATCTTCATACTGCAGTGTTTCTGCTCTGGTATAATCCACATTAAACAGGAAAAACTCCAGACCCTCTGCCAGAATCACTGAACCGACAGTCCCAAAAATCAGAGACAAGATCTGACTTTTCACATCTATGAACAGTCCTCCTGCAATCATAATCACAATATAAGAGATTGCACCGGAAAGAATAGCAATTTGCCATGCATAATCTATCGACAATCTGTGAATTACATAGACAATCAATAATACTGCCACAAAGGCAATAATGCTCATAAACATATTCTGATTCTTTAAGAGACCATCCAAAAGCAATTTCAGATTCTGTGCGATTTCCTTTGTTTCAGCTCCCTGCAGGATTGCCACTTTTTGTTTTACCAGTTCCATAAAATAATAAATCACCACACCAAATCCAGCAGAAACCGCAGAAGCAGGTGATCTGGTGAGACCACATCCAATCGGTATCACACAGGGCACTTTCATATAACAGGCAATCGGTGTAAGTATCAGAATCAATGCATCGCCGGGTGTAAAGCGGATATAAAGAATAAACATAACCAGGATCAACGCCAGTGCAAATGCAGCAACCTCAATTCCAATCTCATAACACTGACCCACAATCAGCACCATTCCTAATAAAACCATTACATTCAATGGAAGAATAGCACAGAACAATGCCAATATCAGAAGTATAAAAATACTGTTCAACACCTCTGAAAAGGGCAGGATGGAATTAATACTCTTAAATACAATAAACGCCAGCACAAATTTAAGAATCGGAAACAGGAATGTTCCATATTCCGCATAAATTTGTTTCATCTTTTCTTTTATTTCCAATAAAACTGTCATTTGTGCTTCCTCCTGTCTTCCACTTTCCGGGTACGGGTTTTTTCTTCTTTTTCATAAAACTTGTCCAGTTTTTCCAGCTTTTGATCATATTCCTGCACACTGCGGCTGGCCCTGGAATATCGGAGAGAATAAACCGTATAAGTCACTACAGAATATAGCGTAAGAACCACAATATAACCGCCAATCACCACAGTCGCCAACAAAACCAGATTCATCGTGTGTACATTGTCCAGCAAATACTCCAGAAAATATGAAGCTATCAACAATAAAATCACCACATACCCAAGAGTGGCAAGGAAAAAATTCCTAAACATAGCCGTCCCTACATAATCACTTCTGAAATACTTCGTAATCCGGAGTGCCTCTTTACCTTCATTTTCTTCATAACGAGCCAGTTCAGTCATTAATCGGATTTTCTTTTCATTCAGCATAATTTCACCTGATTTACAACCCTTTCAATATCATTGCATACATATTTTATTTTACCATAAAATTTGTTTTATTGAAAGCAGTTTTTAAAATCCTTTGCCAATACATAAAACTAGAAAATAAACCCTTTGTACTCCACGGCTTTTCAGTTTTTCCGCAATAGCATTTACTGTACTTCCCGTTGTATAAATATCATCCACGATCAGAACGGTCCTGTAATTTTTCACCTCATCTTTGACATAAAAAGCCTGCTTCAGATTCCGTTTTCTTTCTTTTCTATTTAATTCTTTTTGTGCCTTTGTGAACTTTCTGCGCAGCACCAGATCGGTGCGAATGGGTATAGAAAACCCTCTGCTGACAGCTGCGGCAAGAACCTCCGCCTGATTATATCCCCGCCGGTTTTTCTTTTTCCTGTGAACAGGAACCGGAATAATGACCTGAGGTTTTGTCTGCTGAAGAAATGTTTTCCCATACATACAGAGCAATTTCCCCAGGAATTCACCATATTCTTTACGCCCGTGAAATTTGAACCGCATCAAAGCTTCTTTCATGGGATCCCGATAAGCAAACACAGCCAGACCTCTGTCGTAGCTGTGATGATATTCTGTGCAGTCATAACAATACTCTTTTTCCTCAGATTCCAGTGGTTTACTGCACTTTTTACACCTGGGCTCCCGGATAGGTTCCGGCATGTGTCTTCTGCACTGGCTGCAAAGATATTTTTCTCTTTTTTCCAGCAGACAGTCGCAGAATACACAGCGTGCCGGGTACAGCCAGTCCAGAAGCTTTTTCCCAATATTCTTTACTCTCTCCATCAACTCTCCTGTATTTCCTGAATTCGTTCATTCAGGCTGGTGTAGCGACTTTTCTCCTGCTTATTATGTATCATCTCATGAAAAGTCACTTCACTTCCCACAACGGTTACACATTTTCTTGCCCTGGTCACCGCAGTATACAGAAGATTTCGGCTCAGAAGCATCCTGGGGCCTCCCAGAAGCGGCAGAATCACTGCCGGATACTCACTTCCCTGAGATTTGTGAATCGTCACAGCATAGGCCAGTTCCAGTTCCTCCAGCTGTTTGAACGTATATTCCACATATCGGTTTTCTTCATAAACTACGGTCATCGTCTCGGCAAACGTATTAATCTCTTTCACGATTCCCATATCTCCGTTGAATACACCAATTCCCTTCTCTACAGGAATACCATATTTACCGCGAATCTCCCATTCCAGCTGATAGTCATTGCGGATCTGCATGACTTTATCACCCTCGCGGAACAATCCGTTTCCATATTCTTTTTCCTTCTTTTTCTGATCCGGCGGATTCAAATACTTCTGGAGAACTTCATTCAGCCTTTCTACGCCCAGCAATCCTTTCCGCATAGGCGTCAACACCTGAATATCCAGCGGTTTTGCCTGTACATAGGGAGGCAGCTTCTTCTGTACCAGATACACGATAGAAGCTACGATTACATCCGCATCATATCGCTTAAGGAAGAAGAAATCTTTACTTTTGTTGTCTGTAGCAACATCCAGACCTGCATTAATTCTATGGGCATTGACAACAATATCACTCTCTGTCGCCTGGCGGAAAATCTTGTTCAGTTCAACCACACAAAATGCCTGTGAATCAATAATATCTTTCAGTACACTTCCAGGTCCCACACTGGGAAGCTGATTCACATCCC
This sequence comes from Eubacterium sp., assembly GCA_022764165.1. Lineage (GTDB taxonomy): Bacteria > Bacillota > Clostridia > Lachnospirales > Lachnospiraceae > Oliverpabstia. The sequence goes on from JALERM010000152.1 coordinate 17,715, forward strand.
CTACAAGAATAAGACGTGTACCTACCTGCACAGCACACAGCAGTGCATGCATCAGAGAAATATCCACCATGGACATTTCATCAATAATGATCACATCTGCCTCCAAAGGATTTTCTTCATTTCTTTCAAAATGAGCTGCTGCTGAAGATTCTTCCATCATACCGCTCAGTTCCAGAAGCCGGTGGATGGTGGACGCCTCATATCCGGTAGCCTCGGTCATCCGTTTAGCCGCCCTCCCCGTGGGAGCCGCAAGATAAATATCCAGACCTTCCAGTTCAAAATACTGTATAATGGCATTGATCGTTGTGGTTTTTCCTGTGCCCGGTCCACCTGTAATTACCAGAAGACCATTCTTTACAGCCTCGATGACTGCCTGCCTCTGCAGTTCTTCCAGCTGAATCTCATTCTTTTTTTCAATAAATTCCAGTCTTTTTCGGATATTCTCTTCGGATTCCTGATTGGTCACTGCAAGTTCGCAAAGCCGTCTGGCAGTATCCAGTTCCAGATAAAAAAACTGACTGGCGTAGATCCGTTTTTCTCCATCTTCTGTCTCACGAATCACTACTTTTCGATCCATAGCCAGATCCATAATGTGTTTTTCCATACAGGACGGTTCCACTCCCAGAAGCTCCGATGCCCTGGACAATAAAAGATTCTGCGGAAGAAACACATGCCCTTCCGATGCTGCGAGAGACAAAGTATAAAACAGTCCACTTTTAATCCGATAATCAGAATCTGTATGAATTCCAATCCGCCCCGCAATCTCATCAGCAATCCGGAATCCGATTCCCTGGATATCATCTGCCAGCTGGTATGGATTTTCCTTCAGCACACTGTATACCCTGGAACCGTATTTTCCATAAATTTTAACACCCAGAGCCACCGAAATCCCATATTTTTGCAGAAACATCATTGCACTGCGCATCTCTGACTTTTCAGCTGCCTGCTGTGCGATTTCTCTGGCTTTCCGTTCACTGATTCCCTTCACCTCTGCCAGCCGTTCCGGTTCTTCATCCAGAATCCGCATGGTATCCTCACCGAATCTTCGAACAATCCTTGCGGCTAAAGCAGCTCCCACGCCTTTAATTGCGCCGGAGCCAAGATATCTTTCAATAGCGATGGTATCTTCCGGTATCTTCGTCTCATAGGACTCTACCTTAAACTGCTGTCCATAGGTGGAATGCTCCACATACGTTCCTGTCAGTTCCAGAAGTTCTCCCTCGCCAATGTATTCAAATATTCCCACACAGGTCAGTTCTGAACCATTTACCATCAAGTTCAGAACTGTATACCCGTTATCTTCATTGCGAAAAATGATATGATCTACATATCCCTCCACTGTATTCTGCATGTACGCTATCCTTATCTTCCCAGTTTTGCCATCATTTCTGCATACTTCCCTGTTCCCTCTGCAACTGCACAAGCCGGATTCTCTGCTGTTATGGTATTGATTCCGGTTCGTTCTGTCAATATTTCTTCCAGACCATCCAGCAGTGCTCCTCCACCGGTAAGTATAATTCCTCTCTCCACAATATCAGCTGCCAGTTCCGGCGGTGTTTTCTCCAGAACACCGTGGACAGCCTCCACAATCTTCACCACAGATTCATGGAGAGCTCCCCGGATTTCCTCAGAAGTGAGAGTAACCGTTTTCGGAAGCCCGGTAATGACATTTCTTCCCTTCACTTCCATCGTCGTAATCTGCGGGCGTTTGCAGGCTGTACCTATCTTGATTTTCACTGCTTCTGCCGTCTGTTCACCGATAAACAGATTATGGGTCTTACGAACATGACGGACGATTGCCTCATCGAAATCATTACCGGCAATTTTGATAGATGCAGAAACCACAACACCGCCCAGAGAAATAACCGCAATATCCGTAGTACCGCCTCCGATATCTACAATCAGGTTTCCAAAGGGTTTGGTTATATCAATACCGGCTCCGATAGCTGCGGCTACAGGTTCTTCGATAATATGGACTTCCCTTGCACCGGCCTGATAAGTTGCTTCTTCCACAGCCTTTCGTTCAACCTCCGTCACGCCGCTTGGCACGCAGATGCTGATTCTCGGTTTGCGAAATGCTTTTCTTCCCATTGCTTTCTGTATAAAATGCTTCAGCATTTTCTCTGTTATCATATAATCAGAAATGACGCCCTGACGCAGCGGACGAATCGCCATAATATTGCCCGGCGTTCTCCCGATCATCTGTCTGGCTTCCTCTCCAATCGCTTTTACCTTGTCCGCATCTTTATCATAGGCAACTACGGAAGGTTCTTTTAAAACGATTCCTTTTTCTTTTGTATAAACAAGAATACTTGAAGTTCCCAGATCGATTCCTATATCTGCTGATGCCATATGATTCCCCTTTCAAACTTCAGTTACTGTTCACTCCGAACCAGTAACAAACTTCATTCGTAACTGTTCAAAACAGTTACTACATACAAAGACATTATAAACAATAGATGCTGAAATGGAAAGCGTTTTTTAGAGGTATTTTTCGACATACTTTCCGGTGTAAGATACCGGATTTTTGGCTACTTCCTCCGGAGTTCCCTGTGCTATGACCGTTCCGCCCCGGTCTCCGCCCTCCGGGCCGATATCAATGATATAATCTGCAGTCTTGATCACATCCAGGTTATGTTCGATAACAATAACCGTATTGCCTCCTTCTGCCAGCCGCCGCAGAATGTCGATCAGCTTGTGAACATCCGCAAAATGCAGACCGGTCGTCGGCTCATCAAGAATATACACTGTCTTTCCAGTACTTCTTCGGGACAGTTCTGTGGCCAGCTTGACTCTCTGTGCCTCGCCTCCCGAAAGCGTTGTTGAGGGCTGTCCCAGACGAATATAAGACAATCCCACGTCATTCAGGGTCTCTATTTTTCTCCGGATGGAAGGAACATTTTCAAAGAACTTTACTGCCTCTTCCACCGTCATATTCAGCACATCATAAATGCTCTTTCCTTTATACTTGACTTCCAGAGTTTCACGGTTATATCGTTTTCCCTGACATACTTCACACGGAACATAGACATCGGGAAGGAAATGCATCTCAATCTTGATAATACCGTCACCGGAACAGGCCTCACACCGGCCTCCCTTCACATTGAAGCTGAAACGTCCCTTATTGTAACCCCTGGCCTTGGCATCGGGAGAAGCGGCAAACAAATCACGAATCAGGTCAAACACTCCCGTATAGGTAGCCGGATTGGATCGGGGCGTTCTTCCGATAGGCGACTGGTCGATGGCAATTACCTTGTCCAACTGCTCAATCCCTTCTATCGTCTTATGTTTTCCGGGAATCGTATGGGCCCGATTCAGCTTTTTTGCCAGTGTCTTATAGAGAATCTCATTCACCAGCGAGCTCTTTCCCGATCCGGACACACCGGTGACGCAGGTCATCACACCCAGCGGAAAATCCACGTCAATATTTTTTAAGTTATTCTCCGCCGCGCCCCGCACCGTCAGCCAGCCGGTGGGTTTTCTCCGCTCTGACGGCACCGGAATCTTCTTCCGGCCGCTTAAATAAGCACCGGTAATTGACTCCTCACATTTCATAATCTCTTCCGCCGTGCCCACAGCCACCACTTTTCCACCATGTTCACCGGCACCGGGACCGATATCCACAA
>JALERM010000024.1 GCA_022764165.1 Eubacterium sp.
TCGCATGGCTGATACTGAAAGATTTTAATTGCCGGGATGGTTGTTGCGATAATCACCAACAGCACACCGATTGCAAGGCAAATCGGCAAAGTGAATTGGATATGTGCTATCAGCAGAATATCACGGAATATGTCTTTTCCCGTCAGAAATTCCATCAATTTCGTCAGCCACGCAATTACCATTGAGCAAAAAATGATCATTGAAATTTCGGTTGCAATACACGAAACTACATCCTTTAAAGTCAGTCCGTTTGCAATGAAAATTCCGTACTGCCTGCGTTTCAACAAAGCATTCGTTGTGAACACAGCAATAATGGAATTGATTGCCATTGCAGACAAGAACACGGCAAGACCGATATGCCGTCTTGTAAATACCGCTGTTTCGTCACTGTATTCTTTGTATTCCTCTTTCAGTGTAACGGCGGATGCTTCAAATCCGTGCTGTAAAGAATAGTCGTGTATTTGTTGTTTCAGAAACTCAACATCTGCATCATTTTTAATCAGTACATAAGTATTGTGCAGGGTGGAAAGTTGTGTCATAAGATCTTTTTTGCTTTCGTCAGACCAAGGGGCTATGAATCTGCCGTCAAGAGAATCAAGCGGAAAGCGAATCAGGTCATTTTCATCCACCCACTTACTTCCTTTTTCAAAGTATCCTGCCACTTCATATACCTCGTTTGTCTGTTCATCTGTAAGAAGTGTACCTGTCGTCAGAACATCCTGAAAGACGGCACTTGCATAAATCGGCAAATTGCCTGTTGATGTTTCCGGGTATTCTGAGATACCGCCTTTCATAAGAGAAAGCAAATTTTCGTCTACTCTCAAAAGCTGTGTAATATCCGTATGATCCGCATACCTTCCGCCTTTTACGATTTCTTCATTTACCGAACGATATTCTTTCGATGATTTTAACTCCGAAAAATACATTCCTGTTGCATCGAATTGTCCTACGCTTTGAACACCGGGAAGCCTCGCAATATAATCCTTGTATTGTGCAAGTACATCTACAAATTCTGCTGTTTCCTCGTTCTTCTGATAATTCAGATGCAGTACCTTTGTCATATCCCATCCCAAATTGTCTTCAAAAATCTTCTTTTGATATGCTGAACTTGTCACGGTTGTGATTGAACTTACAACCATATACATGGCAAGAAGGCACACGATAAAGGTCAATAAGGTGAAGAGTTTCTTTTTTCTGATTTCAATCATAGCTATTTTTAATACTGTTTTCATTATGAAACCACCTCCGCAGGACGAATTTTCAGTATGCGAATAATCGGGATGGACACAGCAATGCACAGTGTAAACAGTAATAAAACACAGGTACCAAGAACCAAAAAAGGTGTCACTTCAATGGAAAACAGCTTCGGGGCAGCGGTACTTAATATAGCAAGGAGTCCCAAACTGAGAAGGAAACTGATTCCCAGAGTCCCAGCCATTTCGGAAAAAATCATATGAATCAATTGCCTGTTCGACCAGCCAAAGGCTTTCCGTATTGCCATATCCCGCCTCTGGGTTATGATCCAGTAGTTGGTGACAACAAGGCAGTTTGCGACAGTATGTATTCACAGGTACCTGACACCTTGTGTTCCTTCTGGAAGGTGTTGCAAACAGAGAATATTATGGCAGATCTGCAACATCTATAGAGAATAAAAGCACGATAGAGTACGGAACAGAGCAAGGATTGGCAGCACTGATCTATGGCGAACAAGGAGTGAGCTCGTTGCCGATACAGGATATTAGAGGTGAGTATATAGATACAGATAATGAGTATATGTATTATTATTCGGTTGAGTTCATAAAATAAGAATAGAATAGAAAAGAGAGAAGAGGATGCCACGAAATCATTGACCTGATGATTCCGTGGTATCCTCTTTATGGATTTCAGAGTTTGTTTCTCAGCTTTCGGTATTCTCTCGGTGAATATCCTTTCAGCTTGTGGAAAAGCCGACTGAAATACAGCTGGTTATCATATCCGACGATTTTAGAGATTTCATTGATGGAATAGGTTGTTGTTTCAAGTAACATCTGAGCATTGTTGATTCGGATTCCAACGATGAATTGCATTGGTGTGGAACCGGTGTATTTTTTGAAATTCCGGATAAACCAGCTGACACTCATTCCTCGTGAGGCAGCATAATCATCTATGCTAATATTCTGGTTATAATTTTCACTGAAAAAGGTAACGGCGTTATCCATCTCGTGATCCAGATATTCATTTTTTAAGATATGTTCCCTGGTCAGTTCCCGATGAAAGATGATAAGAAGATGACGGAGCAGAAGGACAAGCATTTCTTCATAATTATCCTGGCAACGCTGAAGCTCGATGATAATGCGCTTGAAAATCTGTTCGTATTCCATAGAGGTTCCGACCTGAAATACACGCTCTTTATCCGGGAATCCATATTGCCGTAGGATATTTTTTACATTGCTGCCTGTAAAATGAATCCAGTATACTTCGGTCTTATCTTTCCCATAATATTCATATTTCTGAAGTTCCTTCGGTCTGTACAGTACAATATTACCGGCGGGGACAATCGTTTCGTTATCCACATTGTCAAAATGAAAATGCCCACAACCAGCAGTGATATAGATAATCTGATAATCCAGGCGTCCCCTTGGACGGTAGGTTGGTAACTTTGGATGGCTGGAAAGGCGGTAAGTACCGCAGCTTCCTACAACCAGTGGGCGACTTTTGTCTTTGAAATCCATATGGGAGTGGTTTAAATAACCGGTATTCATATACATATGGCAGAACCTCTTTTCTTTTTTCTTGTTATTGTATCATTTAGTGCATATTTTGTCTAATCCAATTCATAGACATATTTTGCAGATTAGGATAAACTATATATAGCAAAACAAAGAAACATAAACATAAAAGTAAAGAACAAGGTTTGCTGTGGGAAAACAAAGTGCAAAAAAATGTATATGTATTAAAGGAGAGTTATTTATGATTGTACCACGTTATTATGAGGATTTAAGCGTACTGCATGAAAATACAATGCCAGCCAGAGCCTATTATATTCCGGCATCCAAAAGAATGGATAACCTGGTGGAGCACAGGGAAGAGTCAGACCGAATGCAGTTATTGAACGGAACTTGGAAGTTCCAGTATTTTAACAGCATCTATGATGTTCAGGACCCTTTCTTTGAGAAAGATTATGATACAGAAAATTTTGATGAGATTCAGGTTCCGAGTGTATGGCAGATGGCAGGATATGACACACATCAGTATACAAACATCCGGTATCCGTTCCCATTCGATCCACCGTACGTACCGCAGGATATTCCATGTGGAGCATATGCACATACCTTTGTTTATCACAAAGATGAAAATGCACCAAAAGCCTTCTTGAACTTTGAAGGCGTAGATAGTTGCTTTTATGTATGGATCAATGGAGCATATGTAGGATATAGTCAGGTGTCGCATGCCACAAGCGAGTTTGATGTTACACCTGTACTAAAGGATGGAGATAACACAATTGCAGTTTTGGTGCTCAAGTGGTGCGATGGTTCTTATTTAGAGGATCAGGATAAGTTCCGTATGAGTGGAATTTTTCGAGATATTTATTTGTTAAAGAGACCGGAAAAAACAATTAGGGACTATCATATCACAACCCAAGTGACGAATGATATTGCAACCGTGAAAATGGATATCCAGTTTACGGACCCGGTTGAAACAAAAATTCAGATAGAAGATAAATATGGAGCAATAGTTGCTAATGGAGAAACTGTAAAGGATGGAGTAATAGAATTTACGGTTGTAAATCCAATATTGTGGAATACAGAAAACCCATATCTTTATAAGGTGATTTTTACAACACCGGATGAGGTTATTGTGGATCGAATTGGATTCAGGACAATTACGATAAAGGATGCAGTAATTTATATCAATGGAGAAAAGATAAAGTTTCGTGGTGTAAACAGACATGATTCGGATCCTATAACAGGTTTTGTTACCAGTGTTAATCAGATTAAGACAGATCTTACTTTAATGAAACAACATAATTTTAATGCAATTCGTTCCAGCCATTATCCAAATGCACCATATTTTTATCAGATGTGCGATGAGTATGGATTTATGGTCATTGATGAAGCTGATATAGAAGCACACGGACCATTTATGCTTTATCGAAAAGAAGATACTGATCAGAATCGTTTCCGTCGCTGGAATGAGAAGATAGCAGATGATCCGGCATGGGAAGGTGCTATTGTAGATCGAGTGCAACTGATGGTAGAAAGAGACAAAAATCGTCCATGTATAGTGATGTGGTCGATGGGGAATGAAAGTGCTTATGGTTGTAATTTTGAGAAAGCCTTGAAGTGGACAAAGTCCTTTGATCCGGAGCGTATCACGCAGTACGAGAGTGCAAGATATCGTAATTATGATATCACATATAATTATGATGATTTAGATTTATACAGTCGTATGTATCCGGCATTGTCAGAGATAGAAGAGTATTTAGAAAAAGACGGAAGTAAGCCGTTTTTACTAGTAGAATATTGTCATAGTATGGGAAATGGCCCCGGAGATTTTGAGGATTATTTCCAGATGATTCATAAGGATGACAGAATGTGTGGAGGATTTGTCTGGGAGTGGTGCGATCATGCTATTGCACATGGGGAGGCAGATAACGGAAAGACGATTTATCATTATGGTGGGGACCATGGAGAAATAGTTCACGATAGCAATTTCTGTATGGATGGACTGGTATATCCGGATCGCAGACCTCATACCGGATTATTGGAATACAAAAATGTGTATCGACCTGTAAGAGTTGTTTCTTATGATCAAGAAAGTGGAGAGCTTGTTCTTCATAATTATATGGATTTTGATAATTTGAAGGAGTATGTAGAGATTTTTTATGAAATGACGAATGATGGTTTGACGGTAGATAAAGGCAAACTTTCCAACGTATTTGTAAATCCTCATGAAGATGGAAAGGTAAAACTTAAGTTACAGATACCATCAGAGGGAAAAGCATATTTGAAGATTATATATCGTTTAAAAAAGGAAATTCCTCTTTTAGAAAAAGGGCACGTATTAGGATTTGATGAAATAAAGCTGTGCAATGAAGATGGTAGAAATCGTAAGGTTTTAGAGTGGTTAGAAAGAGAAAAAGCTATTGGTGATAATATCACAGTGAAGGAAAATGACACTGAAATTATTATACAGGCAAAGAAATTTTCATACACTCTGGATAAGAGAACAGGATTGTTTAACAGTATTCAGTTTGCAGGTAGAAATTATCTGAATCACCCAATGGAATTAAATATATGGAGAGCACCTACAGATAACGATATGTATATTAAGCTGGACTGGAAAAAAGCTCATTATGATGCAGCATATACAAGAGCATATACAACAGAGGTTCTTCAAAACCAGCACGGTGTCTTTATTATGGAACATTTAGCAGTGGTTGCTGATACGGTTCAGAAGATATTAGATATTGAATTAACATGGAAGATTACAGAATGTGGTAAGATTGCCGCGTCCATTGCGGTAAAGAAGGATGATGAATTTCCGGATCTTCCAAGGTTTGGAGTAAGATTGTTCCTTGATAAGAAATTAGATGAGGTACGTTATTTTGGAATGGGACCGCAGGAAAGCTACCGAGACAAACATCAGTCTGCCAGTCATGGATTATATCGTTCGAAGGTCTCTGATATGCATGAGGATTATATTAAGCCGCAGGAAAATGGAAGCCATTTTGATTGTGATTATGTTGAACTTGCGAATAGCCAGTTTGGTCTTACAGTAGTAGCCGAAAAAGCGTTCTCATTCAATGCTTCTGGATATACGCAGGAAGAACTTGAAAAAGCAGCACATAATTATGAACTGACAGAATCAGACAGCACAGTTCTTTGTATTGATTATGCAATGAATGGAATTGGTTCTAATAGTTGCGGACCGGTTGTGTTGGATGCATACCGATTTAGTGAAGCATTATTCCGGTTCCAGTTTGAAATGGTTCCGTTTGTAAAGGAGTAATATGATTAACAAAGGAGAGATTCTTATGGAAGAAAAGAAATATTTAAAGTGGTATAACAAAGTGGGGTATGGTTCCGGTGACATTGCAGGAAATGTAGTATATGCATTTTTAACATCGTTTATCATGGTATATTTGACTGACACAGTTGGATTGGCATCCGGAATTGTGGGAACATTGATAGCATTTTCCAAGTTGTTTGATGGTTTTACGGACATCTTTTTCGGATCCATGATTGATAAGACACACAGCAAACTTGGAAAAGCAAGACCTTGGATGTTATATGGATACGTAGGATGTGCAATTACGCTGATAGCCTGTTTTGCAATTCCAACCAGTCTTGGAAAAACAGCACAGTATGCATGGTTCTTTATCGCATACACACTTTTAAATGGTGTATTTTATACAGCAAATAATATTGCATATTCTGCACTTACATCATTAATTACAAAGAACAGTAAGGAACGTGTGCAGATGGGTTCCTACCGTTTTATCTTTGCATTTTCAACAAGCCTTTTGATTCAGGCGATTACAGTTGGATTTGTAGATTTCTGTGGTGGAGATGCAGCTGCCTGGAGACTTGTAGCAATTATTTATGCAGTGATTGGTTTGATTTCAAACACAATTTCTACATTGTCTGTTAAAGAGCTTCCAGAGGAAGAGTTAAATGAAGGAAAGTCAACCGGTGAGGAAGAAAAGTATGGACTTGTGCAGGCGTTTAAGTTGCTTGTTAAGAACAAATTCTACTTAATGATCTGTGGCACATACATTTTACAACAGTTATATAGTGCGATGATTGGTGCAGGTATTTACTATATGACATGGGTATTAAAGAATAAAAATCTGTTTGGACAGTTTGCATGGGCGGTAAACATCCCTCTTATTATTGCACTTATCTTCACCCCAACATTAGTGGGTAAGTGGAAAGGTATGTACAAGCTTAATAAGAGAGGTTATTTACTTGCAGTAATTGGCAGAGCATTAGTTGTGGTAGCAGGATATATGGGAAGCATTCCTTTAATGATGGCATTTACAGCTGTTGCAGCATTAGGTCAGGGACCATGGCAGGGCGATATGAATGCGGTAATCGCTTCATGTTCTGAATATACGTATCTTACACAGGGCAAGCGTGTAGATGGTACAATGTATTCTTGCACATCTCTTGGAATTAAGCTTGGCGGTGGTATCGGAACTGCTGTTGTAGGCTGGATGTTAGAGCTTAGCGGCTATGTAGGAACAAATGCAGTTCAACCTCAGTCAGCACTTAATATGATGCAGTTCATGTATTTGTGGTTACCACTCATATTCGATGTATTGATTTGGTTTATTCTTTCTAAGATGAATGTTGAAGAAGCAAATGCAAAAATAAAAAAAGAAAAAGGAATAACAACACAAACTGCACAGTAAAAGGGCAGTGACTTACAGCAAAGGGCATTGTCATAATTGAATAGACAATGCTCTTTGTAAATACAGGAGGAAGGTGGATTATATGATTATAGATGAATTAATGTGTCAATTTAGTTCCGGAACATATGATGAAAGACTTATGGACATATATGTGGATGATAATAAGCTTAATTACCAGAAACAACGATATGTCAGTGCATTGAGAAATTATATGGAAGAGTTTGGCTCTGATGATGTTGAAATCTACAGTGCACCGGGAAGAAGTGAGGTAGGTGGAAACCATACCGATCATCAGAATGGAGAAATCCTCGCAGCGTCAATTAATCTGGATGCCATTGGTATTGTGAAAAAGACAACGGATAATAAAGTAACTATCCTTTCCAAGGGATATACATTGATTACTATTTCACTAGATAACCTTGAGATGCAGGAGGAAGAAAAAGAGACAACAATCGCACTAATAAAGGGAGTGCTTGCAGGATTTGTAAATCATGGATATAAAATCGGAGGATTTAAGGCATATATCACAAGTGATGTACTGATTGGAGCTGGACTTTCTTCCTCAGCAGCGTATGAGACTCTTATTGGAAATATTTTGTCCGGCTTATATAACGATATGAGTGTTTCGGCAGAAGAAATTGCAATCATTGGTCAGTTTGCAGAGAATGTTTATTTTGGAAAGCCATGTGGGTTGATGGATCAAATGGCTTGCTCTGTGGGAAATCTGGTTCATGTTGATTTTGCAAATCCGAGGGAACCAAAGGTTGAAAAGGTAGCTTTTGACCTTAATAGATATGGATACAGTTTGTGTATTACGGATACAAAAGGTTCTCACGCGGATTTGACAGCAGACTATGCATCGATTCCGGAAGAGATGAAGAAGGTTGCTGCTTTCTTTGGAAAGGAAGTACTTCTTGGCCTTTCGATAGATGATATCCTTGATAATATTTCAAAATTAAGAGAACTGGCTGGAGACAGAGGCGTTCTTAGGACAATTCATTTTATTCGAGAAAATGAGAGAGTGCAGAAGGAAGTTGCCGTATTTGAAAAAGGAAGATATTGATGGAGTAATTCATTTTGCTGCAAGCTTTCAGGTTGGCGAGAGTATGAAGAATCCACTTAAGTATTACAGCAATAATCTTTGTGGCACAGAGGTTCTTTTGGAAAGCATGGTTGCACATGGTATTGATAAGATTGTGTTCTCATCCACGGCTGCAACGTATGGAGAACCGGAAAGTATTCCTATTCTTGAGACAGACAGAACGCTTCCGACTAACTGTTATGGAGAAACAAAGCTTTCCATGGAAAAGATGTTTAAGTGGACATCAAAAGCACATAATTTACGTTTCGTTTCACTTCGATATTTCAATGCGTGCGGAGCACATCCGAATGGAAAGATTGGGGAAATAGTCCCTTTTAGCTGATTATGCATGATATACATGATTGAAATATGCTTCATAAAAAGCTAAAAGGTTGTTCATATAGATTTTGAAATTCTTCATTTGTTTTTCCTCCTTTCTTTTGTTTGTAGCTTCATTATAGGATATGTTTTGGCGGAATGCATGCCAAATTATTACAAGATATAGACAAATATTGCAGCATTTTTTGAGGAAATAAGAAAGACAAAGAAAAGGGGTGGTGGGATGCATTTAACAGTAAAAAAAAACAGAGATGATATTTATAGGGTGTCAAAAACTGCAAAACATGTGTCGCCGCATTTGCATAATGCATTAGAGATTGTGCATGTAAGGGAGGGGACACTGGAATTAGGGGTCGGACAAGAACTGTATCATATGGAAAAAGACGATTTGGGATTTGTTTTTTCGGATATTATTCATCATTATCAGGTGTTTGATGATGGGAATAATGAGGTGGATTATATATTGGTTCCCCCATCGTATGCAGCCTTGTTTGCAGAGGAAATACAAAAGTATGCTCCTGAATATCCGGTCATAAAAGCAGAAAACATAGAATCGGAAGTGTATCATGCTATTGATTCCATTATGAAAACAAATGAATCAGAATCAATGGTCGTGCAGGCATATATTCAAATTATATTGGCTAGATGCATAAAAAAGATGAACCTGATAGATAAAAGTAGCGTAGGTAGTGATGACTTAATTTATCGTACGGTGGCATTTGTTTCTGCAAATTTCAGAAAACCGTTTTCACTTGAAGACATGGCAAGAGAACTTGGTGTGAGTAAGTATGTTGTTTCGAGAATTTTTTCAAAAACATTCCATTGTAATTTTAACCAGTATCTAAATGATGCAAGAATTGGATATGCGATTGGACGCCTGGAAGATACAAATGACACTATAACGGATATTTATTTAGATAGTGGTTTTAAGAGCCAAAGAACATTTAATAGAGTATTCAAAGAAAGATATAAAAGTTCTCCGAGTGAATATAGGCAAAGGAGAAGGAGTGAGAATTAGCAAGTTATTATTTAGGTACAAATAAGAATTTGACTTGTGGATTGGCATTGCAGCAGGGATTGGAACATATAGCCGGATTTGATGCCAGTACAATGAAATTTCGAGCCAATACCGTGGAGTTGTATTTTGAAACAGAAGATTTTGGTGGGTTTATGCAGTTGTTAGATTCTTATCCCCAGGTGGAAAGACTTCATGAGCCGAAAACGTTTTCCTGGCTTCAAAGAAGAATTCATATATTTGACCCGGATGGACATTTGATAGAGGTTTCGGAGAGTATGT
>JALERM010000042.1 GCA_022764165.1 Eubacterium sp.
TTATAGATCGCCTGGTTCGATAGATTTTTCGCAGTATGACAAAGTTCCTTTAAGGTTTTGTAATCATCCCTGGACAGATGTTTTACCTGCTGTTTTATAGTCAGATACATGCTGTGCTTCCTCCTTTCTTCGAAGATTGAAAACTTAAGTTGTTTACTACATGTATCCATTCTACCAGAACATATGTTCTTTTGTCAAGTTTTTTTCGCATTCATCCCCTACCTGCAGAGGAAGGGGTATTCTGCGTTTATTTTGATAAAACATACGCTCCACCTCATCGTTGGTAAGCGTTAATGTATACTTCGCTTCCTCACCGTATTCCAGAAGCTCTTCCCTGTCATAAGACAGAACTTTCAGATAACCACTGGCCAGAAGAAGACTCCAGATTGCAGACTCATCATTATCCAGCTGGTTATATACAATCTGCTCGTCAATAGTTGTCTGTATCACCTGACCCTGAAGCAATGCTTCAAATTTCTCTTTTATCTTGCGATCGCCTTCCCGAAGAAGTTTTCCTACCAAACTATTGAAACTAGTACAGCATCGCATTAATAATTAAGTAATTTTAAGCCGTCAAAGGTACACCTTTATATGTCCATTTGAATGACTTTGCCGTGATGTTGTATTGCTCTATAAAACGCAGGATGCTCTCTTTCAGTTCATCTATAGACTGATAGCTTTTCCTTTTCAGCAGACGTCGGTTTATAATGCCGAACCAGATTTCAATCTGGTTCATCCATGAGCAATGTTTTGGTGTATATACGATAAGTATTCTGTGATCTTTCTGATGGAGAAATTCCGCACGGCTTTCCTGATTTTTCAGTATGCCTGACTTTCCTTTACATCCAAGGTCTTCCGATAAGCCACACTGTTCCGCAACAAACCGTACCAGGCTTTCTGACTTGTGCGTATTTAAGCCGTCACAGACGAATGTCCATGGTGCTTCAGGATCCGTTGCTACTAATGCACGCATGGCTTCAACGAAATCCTCTTCTGTACGTGTAGAATTTAAATATGGCTTTTCCATACGACCCGTGGCAACATCAAAAAATCCAATGAGACTGGTTGTCCCATGGCGGATATATTCAAATTCCATACGGGCTGTTTTTCCCGGAATCACCGGCTTATCCGGGATTTGTGCTCCAATGCCTGAATGCCTGTCATCTCCTCTACAGAGATGGTATGGCCGCCATTTTCATGGACAGTCTCTGCCTCGTGATAAACAGCGCAGATTTCATTCACTTTCTCTGTAAAAGTTTCCGGAGAATCTATTTTCTCGGAGGAATGAAGCCAGTAACGGATGAGATGCGGGTGGATTTCTCCCATATTTTAAAAAACGGCTTATCGTTTTGGCAGATATGGACTCCACAATTCCTTCCTTTATGACAGCTTTCATAAGCAGGTTGAGACTCCAGTGGCTGACCTCATATCCGAATTCCTGCGGATCACGGCAGGCAATCTCAAGGATTTTGATGATCTGC
The DNA here is from genome assembly GCA_022764165.1 of Eubacterium sp. Taxonomy (GTDB): domain Bacteria; phylum Bacillota; class Clostridia; order Lachnospirales; family Lachnospiraceae; genus Oliverpabstia. The sequence continues at coordinate 1,482 of JALERM010000042.1, forward strand.
TCATCCGTATAATGTGAGGGCTGTCCTGGACGCGGGCAGTCATTAAGGAAAGAAGAAACAGCTTCTTCCAAATGGGAAGGGTCTTTTTCAGCAATCTCCTGCAAAAGAGGAAGATTTTTGATGAAACGTCCCCTCCACTTGCTGACAGAATCCTGTCCAAGACCCACCTGGGTCGATATCTGCATATTATTTAGACCGTCAGCAGCCAGCAGGATTATCCTGGCACGCTGTACCTGGCGTGCTGGAAATGTCCTGCTTTTGGCAAATTTGGATAGAACGTGGCGGATGTCTTCTGGTATTTTAACAGGGGCAGCAACAAATGGCATATGAATGATCTCCTTGCGTTTTCTTTTAATAATGCCATATATTGAAAAAATTTTTCACATAAATATTGCTCAAAAATTAATGCAATGCTGTACTAGCATGTAAAAACATAAAATGCAAGGTACCATCTGTAACCAAAAGATACACCACGATTACTGCCGCGCCCATCATTTTATTCTCTCCATGTTCTGCCATGAAGTTCAAAACGCAAAGATCAAGGACCCGCTTTGCCAATAACAGCACCGTTCTGATGATATAAACTTCCCGTAAGGACACACTTTCCCGCATGCCGGCTCCCGCCAGAAGACTACACATGGAAGCATGGGAATCCGGAATCGCATCTGTTATAAGCAAGATTCCCAACTCTCCCATACACCACAATGCCTGCATTACCAATACCAGAAAGATGGTAAGGAAAAGTCTCTGTTTTTTTAACTCCCGGTAACCCTTGTAACTTTCTCCGATGGACTTCCATCTCACGTCCACATCCTTATAAAAATAAGGGATAAAGCAGAGAATCATCAGAAAAACAAACAGGATGTCCACTTTATTTTCAAATAGTTTCTCCCATGCAGTATCATACAGAAAATAAGTCTTCTGCTCCTGTTCCTGATACCGAAGAGCACGTTCTTTCAGTTTACTCCAGCCGGATATGTATTCTTTGGCATAATAGTAATCATCCATAAATTTCTGAAACTCATCATCACTTACTTTGCCTCTGGCATATTCCTCAGCCGTCTGATAATGAGTATCCAGAACCGTCTGGTAATGTTCTGCTCTTTCAATGATTTCTTCTATTTTTTCTGAAGTGGCAATACCACGGTATTCCTGAACCACTTCCCGATAGCAGCGATCTTCTTCTGTTTCTCCATAGGTTTTCCATGAGAGAAGAAAAAATGCTGCGGTAAACAAAACAATACAAATCCAGGCAGAGACAGGGAATAGCCTTTTATATTCATAACGTAGTAATTGTTTATACTCCTGTTTCATTCAGATATCGCCTCCACATCTGATATGCACCAACGTAAAGAGCAGCCAACATCATCACCCAGATACAGACCACCCCCGCCTGCACGATAACGGCATGGCCGGCCAGATTCCACGCACCATACTGTAACACCTGATCCATCTGTACGACCGAAAGAGGATTGATTTTCCAGAAAAAATCAAAAATCTGGCTTTTATCACAGGCGTACACATGGGCATATAAAATTCCGGTAACACCCATTCCACATACAATCAAAAGCAGATCTCTCTTCAGGATACGTATCAATAACATTGTAAAAAGAATAACAAACAGTGCCGCAATATTTAAAAGAGCAATATGTAATAGAAGTAATTCTATCATATTCAATGAAAAACAGCAGTTTCCAAAAGCCGAGATATTCTGAATCGGTTCCAACCACTGACGCATATCATATTTACTGATGAATACAAGAGTGAGAATCTGAACGACAATCTGAATCAATTGTACACAAAATCCATACAGAAAAATCGCCAGAAGCTTCATACTGTAGGACGACCATGCAGCTCCTTTTCCTGTATAGGAAGCCCAGAACAATGTTCGGTTTGTCCTGTCTTTCGACAGAAGAAACAATCCCGCACTCACCAGTATCATCAGGGTAAATAATGCCATTTTACTGTGTTGCAGCATCATAACCTTAGAAGCAAAATAACTTTCCCATCCCCTGTAGTCCCGTGGCTTTAAAGAGATTTCTTTTCCGTAGACTTCTTCTGCTTTCGTAAGATACTCCCATTCATATCCTTCCTGATGTTCCAGATTTTTTTTCTGTTCCACCGCCGTTTCATAAATACGATTCCGCTGACTCAGAATGTCCTCTATCCGCATTTTTGCAAATTCGATGGCAGTCATCTGGTTTTCTGTCATATTATCATAAGACTGCTGTTTTTCATACCGATCATAAATTCCGTAATCCCAGTCTTTCGGGTAAACTCCTGTAGGAGTACCATAGATGGTAAACAGACAAATCATGAGAACCAGAAATTGTAAAAATCTCTGACGAAACAGATATTTCAATTCATAACCTATGAACAGAAAGTTCCTTTTCACAAAATCCCTCCCCCTGATGAAAATATTCCATATAAAGTTCATCCGGATTCTTCTCCCGATCCATCATACCATTATAGATAATATTTCCTTTATCCATAAAAATAAGAAAATCCGCAATGTCTTTTAAATCCGACAAAATATGTGTGGATAAAATCACCGTCTTTTCTTTTCCATATTCTTTCAGGAATTTTTTCAAACGGATTCGCTGCATAGGATCCAGCCCCACAGTTGCTTCATCCAGAATCACCAGATCCGGATATCCCAAAAATGCCTGAGCTATACCGAGACGCTGTTTCATTCCCCCTGAATATTTTCCAACAGAAACATCCGCTTTCTCCATAAGATCCAGTAATTCCAGCAATCGACTGCTTTGTTCCCTGATTTCTTCCATAGGAAGAACAGTTTTTATTAGACCTGTATAATGGAGCATCTCCCTGCCGGTAAATTCCTTATAAAAGCCAAACTCCTGGGGCAGATAGCCAATTCGCAGCTTATAATCATTCCTATGCTCCCTGATATTTTTTCCTTCCCACAGAATTTCACCAGATTCCGGAAATTCCGCAGCCACCAGCAAACGCATCATGGTACTTTTCCCTGCTCCATTAGGACCTACCAGGCCGTAAACCCCTTCCCTAAACTTCAGATTAATATCTTTTAGTACATGAAGCTGCTTATAATGTTTCTGCAAATGACGAAGTTCCAGTTTCAATATGCTCCCTCCTCATGCGGTTTACAAATTGGGTGTTCAAAATCAATACTGCCATTTTCTGTGTCAACAACATATGCGGTATAATAATCATCAAATTCCACTATCACTTTACCCAATTCCGGCAATGTCCAGATACATCCGGCCTGAAGATCTTCTTCTATGGGTATCTCCATTTCCCCACTTCCATCCATATGACAGCGATAATACTTTCGTTCCGGATACGTGGAATAATACAGCCATTCATCCTGCATATTATAGTAGAACACACCCTGTACAAGTTCTTCTTTTTCCTTTGTTTCCGGGTCCATTCGAATCAGACGGTTACCTTCACTTTCATTTTCCGGCACCTTAATATAGTAGATCTGATCCTGATATACACTGGCTCTGGTTGCTCCCTTCTTTTCCAGAATTTCCTTCTCACCCGTATTCATATCCAGCCTGACCAGCTGAAGCTCTGCCGTCACATAATACAGGCTGTCTTTGTAAAAGAAATTCCCCTGAGTATATCCTGTAATGTGCTCAAACCTACGTACTTCTTCCTCAGTCTCCAAATGTTTTACCACCAACGTATCCTGTTCCTCAAAATACGCCAGATAGGGATAAAAAAGTACATCCGGTCCATAACGCCGGGGCAGATTTCCCAGTGAAGTCTTTTTATTCTTTTCAATCCGGTAAACACGATTTCCCACATAATACACCTGATCACCGTCCCGATGCATTGCGGCTATATCTTCCGAACCACCCACATAGGCACTACAGGATGGATTATCATGCTTACACAACAAGTCACCACAATTCGGTATCAGCTGATAATCCCTCCCATCCATTCGGTAAATAACAGTACCATGATACGTAGGTACTGCTGTGTAACACACATCTCCATCTGAAACCCAATCAGGAAAGAGGTTCGTGGTTTCCCTTTCTACATCATCCACATGAAATGATGATGCAGATTCATGATTACAGGAAATCAAAAAGGTACTGCAACACACAAGAAAAGTTAACGTTATGTATTTTCTTTTCATAAAAACAAGAATTCACCTCTCATTTGTAATCTTGCATTTCTACATTTTATTTGTATATTAATAATATATTATTATTCGCATTCTGTCAATGTATATTATAATTATCTTTATGGATTATGCATTATTTTTTTTGTATTTACTATTGATTTTTTATACAATATGTAATAATATTTATTTGAAATCACAGGTCATTTATCAAAAGTATATTTTCAAGCAAAGGAGTTTTTATGCAGTTACTTTATCCCAAAGAAGAGGAAATCATGTATGCAATATGGGAAATTGGACACCCTTGTGTCATTTCAGATATTGTTAAAGCGCATCCCGAAATCAAGCGCAATACAATCAAAAAAGTTCTATTGATTTTAGAAGAAAAGAAATATCTCGTTGTTGATTCTATTGTCAAAACCGCCACCCGAACCGGGCGGGCTTACGCCCCTATTATTACTAAAAAAGAATATGAACAGCAAAAAGCGCTCATTCAGGATGTGATTCAAAGTTCTAATATACAATCCGGTATTTTAAATTTTTGTAATTTATTGGCGTGCCAGAACAATGTGGATCCAAAAGTTGTCGATGAACTGGAAAAAATCATTGATCAGATTATGACGGAGGATACCTGATATGATTCTATCTTATTCATCTATCATTGCCTGTTCGATCTCATTGACATTGTTAACATGTATTTTATATCTTTTTCTGAAAGTAAATGCTTTTATATCAAAAGCGGGGATTTTTACAGTTTATCTTTTGAGTTTATTGATTATTATACGTGCCTGTTTGCCATTTGATTTTTACTATATCCATTTAACTCATACCTATCTTTCTGAAAAAGTTATTCCATTTATGCAAAAGGCAGGAAATACTTCGGTAGTCTCTACTGCCACATACACGGTTTCGCTTGCAGATATCATTTTTTTCGTATGGTTTTCTGTAGCCAGTGTGATTTTTTTCAAAAGACTGCTGGGGTATTTACTTTCCAGAAAAAAGCTGCGTGATATACCTTTTGTACTTTCTCAGAATATCCGTAGCATTCTTTCTGAAGCCAAAAAAGAAATATTGCCAAACAGCCGAAAAAAAATAAAAGTATTAAAACTGAACAATATCCATTCACCGGCTTCCTTTGGAATAATGCACCCGGTGATTATACTCCCCGATATCGAATACACAGATCAGGAACTCTATTTTGTCTTTATTCACGAGCTTTTGCATATAAAAAACCATGACTTTATAGCCAAACTGATCTCTGATTTCGTGCTGTCCCTGCATTGGTGGAATATCATCGTATTCCGTTATTTGCCCCGTCTGCTTCACCAGATACAAGAATTACTGGTGGATCAATTGGTGTTAGTACATTTTCCGCAGAAGCAGGACAAAATCTGTTATCTGAATTGTATCGTTAAAACCATTAAGCATCCATTAGCTCAGCAGGGAAAATCATTTCCATCCAATACATTGTGTGATTTTTCTTCCGAAAAAAGTCTGCTTCAAAGATTTTATTTTATGTCGAACACAGAAAATATCAGATGCAAATCAGCCTTATTCACGATTGTTTTTTGTATTCTATTTATTTTTTCTTTTACATTTGTTTTTGAAGCATACAATAAACCTGCTTATAGCGAATCTGGTCAACCGGTTTTCTATTTAAACGAAGAAAATTCTTATTACATACAACGGGGAGATTCTTATGATTTGTATTTAGATGGTTCTTATGTATATACTACTGACACCATTCTTTCAGAGTTCAAAGATTTGCCTGTTTATCCTGAAAAAGAATAAAGAAAAACCTGCACCACCGGGTTAACCCCGAGATGCAGGTTTTCTTTTTATTTATTCAGCAATTATCACTGCTCTATGATTATTCTTCTTTTCCGTGAAGAGCAACCAGTTTCTTCAGGTAAGCAAGTCTTGCTTTTGCTTCGGATTCGTTCTTAGCAAACAGTCTTGCAGCTTTTTCCGGATTAGAACGTTTCAGAGAGTTGTAACGAACTTCTCCATCCAGGAATGCCTGATAATCATCAGAAGGATCCTTGGAATCCAGAGTGAACTTGTTCTCTGCAGCCGGATTGAAGCGGAAGTTATGCCAGTATCCACATTTAACTGCCAGTTCTTCTTCGGTCTGAGCTTTTGCCATACCTTTCTTGATACCATGGTTGATACATGGAGCATAAGCGATGATCAGGGATGGTCCCGGATATGCTTCTGCTTCAGTGATAGCTTTTACTGTCTGGTTGAAGTCAGCACCCATGGAAATCTGAGCTACGTATACATAGCCGTAGGACATAGCGATGGAAGCCATATCTTTCTTCTTGGTTTCTTTTCCGCCTGCTGCGAACTGAGCAATTGCTCCAGTAGGTGTAGATTTTGATGCCTGTCCACCGGTATTGGAGTAAACTTCGGTATCGAATACCATTACGTTGATATCTTTTCCACTTGCAAGTACGTGGTCAACACCACCGAATCCGATATCGTAAGCCCATCCGTCACCACCGAAGATCCACTGGGATTTCTTAGCCAGGAAGTCTTTATTCTTAACGATGTCTTTGCAGGTCTCGCATTCGCATCCTTCCAGAGCAGCTACCAGTTTATCTGTAGCAGCACCGTTTGTAGCACCTACACTGTAGGTATCCAGCCATTCCTGACAAGCAGCTTTTACTTCTTCAGAAGCAGCTTCACTTGCAGCAACAGTTTCAACTTTTGCTTTCAGACCTTCACGGATTGCTTTCTGAGCCAGCAGCATACCATAACCGAACTCTGCGTTGTCTTCGAACAGAGAGTTGCCCCATGCAGGACCCTGTCCTTTAGCGTTTACAGTGTATGGTGTGGACGGTGAGGAGTTACCCCAGATAGAAGAACATCCTGTTGCGTTAGCGATGTACATTCTGTCACCGAACAGCTGTGTGATCAGTTTTGCGTAAGGTGTCTCACCACAACCTGCACATGCTCCGGAGAACTCAAGCAGAGGCTGTTTGAACTGAGAACCTTTTACTGTATTCTCTTTGAATTTAGCGATAACGTCTGCTTTTTCCGGCAGAGTCACAGCGTAATCGAAGAATTTCTGAGATTCAACGTTAGCTTCCAGGTTTTCCATAGCCAGTGCTTTTGCACCTTTCTTACCAGGACAAACGTTTGCACAGGAACCACATCCGGTACAATCCAGAGCGGATACTGCGATAGCAAATTTGTATTCTTTCATTCCGGTCATTTCCAGAGATGCAGGAGCTTTTTCAGCTTCTTCTGCTGTCATGGCAACCGGACGGATAACTGCATGAGGACATACATAGGAACAACGGTTACACTGGATACAGTTTTCCGGATTCCATACAGGAATGTTAACTGCGATACCACGTTTTTCGTATGCAGATGTTCCGGATGGTGTAGTACCATCTACGTATGCTTTGAATGCAGATACAGGCAGGTTATTTCCTTCCTGAGCAGATACTGCAGACTGGATGTTGTTAACGAAGTCAACAGCATCTTTTCTTCCGCTTGTAGCTTTGATTACGGTCAGACCTTCATCTTCTGCATCTTTCCAGCTTTCCGGAACCTGAATTTCAACAACCTGTTTTGCACCTTCATCGATAGCAGCCCAGTTCTTAGCAACTACATCGTCACCTTTACGTCCGTATGTAGCTTTAGCAGCAGCTTTCATCAGGTCAATCGCCTGTTCTTCCGGAATGATTGCAGCCAGTTTGAAGAATGCGGACTGCAGGATTGTATTGATACGGGTTGGTCCCATACCGGTTTCGATACCGATTTTAACACCATCAATTACATAGAACTTGATGTTGTGGTTAGCGATAAATGCTTTTACCTGACCTGGCAGATGTTTTTCCAGACCTTCCATATCCCATGGGCAGTTCAGCAGGAATGTACCACCGTCAACCAGTTCCTGAACCATGTTATATTTGTTAACATAGGACGGATTGTGGCAGGCAACAAAGTTAGCTTTACGGATCAGGTATGTGGATTTGATCGGTTTCTTACCAAAACGCAGGTGGGACATTGTTACACCACCGGATTTTTTGGAGTCATAATCAAAGTATGCCTGAGCGTACATATCAGTGTTGTCACCGATGATCTTGATGGAGTTCTTGTTAGCACCTACAGTACCGTCTGCTCCCAGACCCCAGAACTTACAGTTGATAGTTCCTTCCGGAGTAGTAACGATCGGAGCACCTGTTTCCAGAGACAGATTGGTAACATCATCTACGATACCAACAGTAAATTTCTGTTTGGTTGTGTTTTCGTAAATAGCTACGATCTGTGCCGGTGTGGTGTCTTTGGATCCCAGACCATAACGACCGGTAAAGATTGGTGTATCGTTGAACTTGGTTCCTTTCAGAGCTGCAACAACGTCCAGATACAGAGGCTCGCCCATAGCACCCGGCTCTTTTGTTCTGTCAAGAACTGTGATCTGTTTTACAGTCTCAGGAATAGCATCGATCAGGGCCTGTGCACAGAATGGTCTGTACAGACGAACTTTTACAACACCGACTTTTTTGCCTGCTGCTGCCAGGTAATCGATGGTTTCTTCGATGGTATCATTTACAGAACCCATAGCTACGATTACGTGTTCTGCATCTTCAGCACCATAGTAGTTGAACAGTTTGTAGTTTGTTCCGATTTTCTCGTTAACTTTGTCCATGTATTCCTGTACGATAGCCGGCATAGCATCATAGTACGGGTTACATGCTTCTCTTGCCTGGAAGAAGATATCCGGGTTCTGAGCTGAACCTCTCTGGCATGGATGATTTGGATTCAGTGCGTTCTTACGGAATGCATCGATTGCGTCCATATCAGCCATATCTTTCAGATCTTCGTAATCCCATGTTTCGATTTTCTGAATCTCATGAGAAGTACGGAAACCATCGAAGAAGTTAATAAACGGGATTTTTCCTTTGATAGCTGCAAGATGTGCAACCGGAGTCAGGTCCATAACTTCCTGTACAGAAGATTCACACAGCATAGCTGCACCAGTCTGACGGCATGCATATACGTCAGAGTGATCACCAAAAATAGAAAGTGCGTGGCTTGCCAGGGCACGAGCGGATACGTTGAATACGCCTGGAAGCTGTTCGCCGGCAATTTTGTAAAGGTTTGGAATCATCAGCAGAAGACCCTGAGAAGCTGTATAAGTAGTTGTCAGAGCACCTGCTGCCAGGGAACCGTGTACTGCACCTGCTGCACCGGCTTCGGACTGCATCTCAGTTACCTGAACTTCCTGTCCGAAAATGTTCTTTCTTCCCTGAGTAGCCCATTCATCGGTAGCTTCAGCCATAACGGATGATGGGGTAATTGGGTAAATGGCTGCTACGTCTGAATATGCATAGGATGCATGAGCGGCAGCATGATTACCATCCATGGTTTTCATTTTTCTTGCCATTTTTTGTTTCCTCCTTAAATTAAATTAAATTATATAAAATGCATAATTTAACTCTTGTGAGTTATTATAACATGATTTCCAAAACATGTCTATTTTTTGAGCAAAAATCATGAGATGTTTTTTGAAAAATACAAAAAAATGTAAGATTATCCTATTTTTGCTTGAATAAGGACGGAAACTTCTTCTGAGTTTTTCAGAAGCAGTTTCCGTCCTATCTCAAACAAACTACAACTACGCTTTCTTCACGATGGTCTGCATAGTCTCCCACTTTTCTTCCATGTCTTTGACCAGTTTGAGCTGTGTCCTTGCCCGATCCAGGTTCTGGCCGGGATAGTGGGTCTTGAAGTATACGTCTCCTTCCAGATAGTCTGTCAGGAAACGCATGCCGCACTCGAAGGTCATGATTTTTGCTCCCATGGGCAGGGTTTCTACCTCGCGTTTGGTAAGACTGCCTCGGCAGCCCTCCATGAAACCGTCAAAGTATGCTTCGAACAGTTCCATGCTGCAGTTTACTTTATCCAGGTCTTTCTCGTCCTCGGCTGCTGTACTCGCACCAAAGCGAATCGCATCACCAAAGTCATGGGCAGCGAATCCCGGCATTACGGTATCCAGGTCAATCACACAGATGGCTTCTTCGGTCAGTTTGTCAAACAAAACATTATTCAGCTTGGTGTCATTGTGAGTTACCCGGAGAGGCACTTCTTTTCTTTCCAGCATTTCTCCAAAGAAATAGCAGTCTCTCTGACGTTCCAGAATAAAATGGATTTCTTTTTCAACTTCAGCGGCACGCCCCATGACATCAGCTTCCACTGCTTTTTTGAACTTTTCCAGACGGTCTGCCGTATTGTGGAAATTTACAATAGTCTCATGCAGATCCTCTGCAGGGAAATCTGCCAACAGATACTGGAAATTACCGAAGGCGTAGCCACTGCGGTTAAACTTCCATGGTGTTTCCGCTACATCATAGCTGACCGTATCGGTTATGAATGGATAAACTCTCCATCCGTCCTCACCTTCTTTATAATAATCCTCACCTTCACGGGTCGGAATAATCTGCAGAGTCTCTCGATCCGGATTTCCTCCCTGTGCCACGATTTTTTCTTTCAGGAATGAAGTAACACGGACAATATTTTCCATCAGTTCTTCTCTGTTTTTGAAAATATCTCCATTCATTCGCTGAAGAATATAATCTTTTTCTGTACCCTGATTGCTGACTGTCATCCGGAAAGTATCATTGATGTGACCGCTTCCGTAAGGTGCTATATCCAGGATTTCTCCATCCAGCATAAATCTCCCGGCGATTTCAAATAATCTTTCTCTGGAAAATATATTCATATCCTTATTCTTCCCAAAGGCTCACCGGATACTTTCCTTCTGCTTTCATGGCACGGATTGCATTGACCACTACCGGTTTATCCTCTTTATATGTTACCCCATACCATTTGTCCATAGATTTCAAAACCTGTACATCAGCTTTATTCTCATCCAGAAGTTCTCCCACAACGGAAGGAAGGAAATACTCTCCCTTCATCGGGTTTTCTGCCAGTGCTTTGTCCAGGAATGCCGGGAATCTTGCCTCCAGTTCTTTTAACAAAGCGGCTGAAAATCCCCACATATTCATGGAAACAGTACTTCCCTCAGGAATTGTTACCCAGGTTGCACCGTCATCTTCTGTATAAGCAGCTCCATCCCCACGTTTTTCAATACGTGTTCTTTCATGGATTCCCTGCAGGTATCCATTTTCATCAGTCACGCATACACCTCTGGCCACATGACCATTTTCTGTCAGTGTATTTTCCAGCTTATATCCTACCATTGTGAAATGATATTTTTCATCATCGGTATGAGTAGTCAGGAAATCATAAATCATCTGAAATGCATGACTTCCATAATAATCATCCGCATTGATTACCGCAAAAGGTGCATCTAATGTGCCCAGACAGCTGAGCACTGCATGACCGGTTCCCCAGGGTTTCACTCTTCCCTCCGGCACCTGATAACCTTCCGGAAGATTGTTAATATCCTGGAACACATAAGAAACCTTCATGATCTTGCTGATCCGGTCGCCGATGCTTGCTTTGAAATCCTGCTCATTTTCTTTCTTTATAATAAAGATTACTTCTTCAAATCCTGCCTTTTTCGCATCAAAAATGGAAAAGTCCATAATGATATGTCCCTGTTCATCAACCGGATCAATCTGCTTCAATCCACCGTAACGGCTTCCCATTCCTGCTGCCATAATAACTAATACTGGTTTATTCATACTCATCTTCCATCCTTTCCACTACACCTTATTACTATTCATTCTATTCAGAAGTCACTTGAGCAATCGCCCCTGCCTCTCTGTTTTCTATAGGTTACCACGTTTTTATGCATATTTATTTGCACAAAAATCACTTTTGTTTGCATAATTGTTTATTTCTTGATATCATTGTAGTAGCTGGCAGGAAACAATAAGTAAAGGAGGCTCCTCATGGATTTTGAACGACTGTACCTGAAAGAAGAACTGAGTATTACCCGGATTATTACGATTCATTATTTTGAATATACAAGCACTTACCATTTTCCAGGGGAATCTCATGATTTCTGGGAATTTTTATGTGTGGATAAAGGTGAGGTGATTGTCTGTGCCGACCAGGAGTCCTATACGCTGACCAGAGGGCAGATGATTTTCCACAGACCGGGAGAATTTCATACAGTGACTGCCAATGGAAAGATTGCCCCCAATCTTGTGGTCATTTCTTTTGACTGTGACTCCCCCTGTATGAAGCATTTTGAGCATCTGATCACTTCCATCGGTGAAAATGAAAAATCTCTTCTTGCAAGAATTATACATGAAGCAAAACAGTGTATCCTCACGCCACTGGATAATCCCTACACCTGCAGAATGGAACGGGATCCGCAGGCTCCTTTCGGTGCAGAGCAACTGATCAAACTTTATATGGAACAATTACTAATCACACTTTTGCGCCGTCAGGGAACCGCTCCGCTTCCCCATCCGTCTGTCAAATCTGTTAAGAAGAAAAATGATGCTCTTTTGATGGCAAGAGTACTCTCCTATCTGGAGGAACATCTGCAGGATAAACTGACACTGGAAGAAATCTGCCGGGCAAATCTTGTGGGCCGTGCTCAGCTGCTTAAGCTTTTCCGCGATACTCATGGATGTGGGGTCATTGATTATTTTTCAAATATGAAAATTGAAAAGGCAAAGCAAATGATTCGTGAAGATCACTATAATTTTACCCAGATATCCGATTACCTGGGGTATTCCACGATTCATTATTTTTCCAGACAATTCAAGAAAATAACCGGCATGACACCTTCCGAATATGCATCATCCATTAAGGCACTTTCAGAGTGAACAGTAACAACTTTCTGTTTTCTGAAATTTTTTGTTCTCTCTTGCATTTTGTTTGCAAATAGGCTACCTTTATCATATAAGAGAGATTAGGAGGGTTTTTACATGAGATTTATCGTAACCAAAGACTATAATGACATGAGCAGAAAAGCAGCAAATATTATTTCCGCTCAGATCATCACCAAACCTAATTGCGTTCTGGGACTTGCTACAGGTTCCACTCCGGTGGGAACCTACAAACAGCTGGTAGAATGGTACAATAAAGGGGATTTGGATTTTTCTGAAGTGTCCACTGTCAACCTGGATGAATACAAGGGGCTGGATCATGATAATGACCAGAGTTATTACTATTTTATGATGAACAATCTGTTCAAACACGTCAATATTGATCTGTCCAGAACCCATGTACCTGACGGAACAGAGCCGAATCCAGAAAAGGCATGTGCCGACTATGAAAAAATTGTAAAATCATATGGCGGTATTGACCTGCAGCTTCTGGGACTGGGACACAATGGACATATCGGTTTCAATGAACCATCTGACAATTTTGCAAAAGTAACCCACTGTGTGGATCTGACAGAAAGTACTATTAAGGCAAATGCAAGATTCTTTGAAAAAATCGAAGATGTTCCCACACAGGCTTATACCATGGGAATCGGCACTATTTTCAAAGCAAAACGTATTCTGTTAATCGCCAGCGGCAAAGACAAAGCTGAAATTGTGAAAAAAGCATTCTGTGGACCAATTGATCCACAGGTTCCCGCTTCCATCCTTCAGCTCCATCCGGATGTCACTGTAGTACTGGACGAAGATGCTGCTTCTTTATTATAATACCATTTCTATGCATCGCAAAGCGTGTTACTGGTCACGGAGTGAACAGTAACACTTCTATCCTTCGTGACAGAATGCCATATACAGCAGAACAATTCCAATCAGCAGGATCAGTACACCCATGATGGTGCGCAGGATTCTGCTGATTTTTTCGTATTTGGGGTCATACATCCAGTGTTCTACTACACTGTAGCTTGTACCTGCAGCAACCAGCAAAACGCTGTGTCCCACCGCAAACATCACCAGAAGGAATACACTCCACAGTACATTCTCGGACTGTGCCGCCATCGCCAGAAGGGCAATCATCACCGGTGTGGAACAGTGGGAAGCTACCGCTCCGCTCATCATTCCCGCAAGCAGTGCCCCCAGATAACCTTTTTTACTCACCCTTGGTCCACAATGGCATTGTCCTCCGGATTCTTCACAGTCAACCGGATGCTTATGATGATGTCCATGTTCATGCTCATGATGATGATTATGATCATGGCACTCACATCCATGTTTATCATGTGCTTCACCTTTTCCGTAGTCATGGGGATGATTGGGTATCACCCGGATAACCCCCCAGATCTGCAGAGCCATCAGAATCATCACCAGTCCCAGAAATCCATACCACCAGGCACCAATTTCATGCATGTAATGTCCGAGTACCGAAGCCAGGGAACCGAACACCAGGAATGTCAGTGCCAATCCTGCTGCCATAGTCAGGGAAAGCCGAAATGCTTTTTTTGTATCCTTCTTTGCAGAGCCGCCGATATATGCGATCACCATCGGCACACTTGACAGCGAACAGGGGGTAAATGAAGTAACAATTCCGGCAGCCAGTGACAAAACCGGAGCCACCCAGAGATATCGCTGAATCAGCTCTGCAAGGCTGTTTAAAATATCATTAATCATATCTTCCATCTCCTTCTGTTAAATGATGTAGGGGGCAAAAGGTATTTTGACCCCTATGATACACGGATTTCTCCGCACTTTGTGCTCTCGAAATCATGAAATAGTCAAATGAACATATGAGCGTTTTTTCATTTTATCTGAAAACACACAAGGGACATGCCCTTCCATTACGGTCAGGCTATGTCCCCTGTTTATCACTATTTAATTATCCTCTTCCTGCATCAGATATACCTGACGTTTTCTCGCCATCTCATCGCTGGCCAGATATTCATCATAAGTGGTAATCTTGTCAATCATAGAACCATTCGGCATGATTTCCATGATACGATTTGCTGTTGTCTGCACAAATTGGTGGTCATGAGAAGCAAACAGCAGTACACCCGGGAACTTGATCAGTCCATTGTTCAGAGCGGTGATACTTTCCATATCCAGGTGGTTGGTCGGTTCATCCAGAATCAGGATGTTTGCACCTGAAATCATCATCTTTGACAAAAGGCAGCGTACTTTTTCACCACCGGAAAGTACTTTCACCTTCTTCACCCCATCCTCTCCTGCAAATAACATTCTTCCCAGGAAACCACGGACATATGTTACGTCCTTAATCTCAGAATACTGAGTCAGCCAGTCTGCAATCGTCAGGTCGTTGTCAAACTCCTGTGTGCTGTCCTTCGGGAAGTAAGCCTGAGATGTGGTAACACCCCATTTGTAATTACCTTCATCCGGTTCCATCTCGCCCATCAGGATTTTGAACAATGTGGTCTTTGCCAGCTCGTTGCCGCCCACAAATGCCACTTTATCTTCTCTTCCCAGAGTAAAGGTAATATTGTCCAGAATCTTTACACCGTCAATGGTTTTAGAAAGATTTTCTACCATCAGAACCTCATTTCCAATCTCACGGTTCGGACGGAAATCAATATACGGATATTTTCTGCTGGACGGACGAATCTCTTCCAGCTGAATCTTCTCCAGAGCTTTTTTACGGGAAGTTGCCTGCTTGGATTTGGAAGCATTGGCACTGAAACGGGAAATAAATTCCTGCAATTCTTTAATCTTCTCTTCTTTTTTCTTATTTGCCTCACGCATCTGTTTTACCAGAAGCTGACTGGACTCAAACCAGAAATCATAGTTACCTGCATACAGCTGAATCTTTCCATAGTCAATATCTGCTGTATGGGTACATACTTTATTCAGAAAATAACGGTCATGGGATACCACGATTACAGTATTTTCAAAGTTAATCAAAAACTCTTCCAGCCATGCAATCGCATCCAGATCCAAGTGGTTGGTAGGCTCGTCGAGAAGCAGGATGTCCGGATTACCAAACAATGCCTGAGCCAGCAGAACCTTCACCTTTTCACTACCATTCAGGTCAGCCATCTGAGCATAATGCAGTTCATTGCCGATTCCCAGACCATTCAGCAGCTGTTCTGCATCGGACTCGGCATTCCATCCATCCATCTCAGCAAATTCAGCTTCCAGCTCACTGGCACGCATGCCATCTTCGTCTGTAAAATCTTCCTTTGCATAAATCTGCTCTTTTTCTTTCATAATTTCATACAGACGGGCATTTCCCATGATAACGGTATCCAGTACCGGATAAGCATCATACTTGAAATGATCCTGCTGCAGGAAAGAAAGTCTCTGTCCCGGAGTAATGGTCACATCGCCATGTGTCGTTTCCAGCTGCCCGGACAATATTTTCAGGAAAGTAGATTTTCCTGCTCCGTTGGCTCCGATCAGACCATAGCAGTTCCCTTCAGTAAATTTGATATTAACATCTTCAAATAACGCTTTTTTTCCAATTCGTAATGTTACATTATTCGCTGCAATCATGTCTTCAATCCTTTTCTATCTATCTGTTAGCTACAATCCTTACCTATTTTACCGTATTTCTATAATTTTGCAAGAGGTTTTTACACATCTTTTTATTCAATGTTTTCAAAAATTTCCTTTAATTGAACAGAAATATTTGGCATAGCCCGCAAGTTTATCATAATATCTGCATTATAATGCTCATCAGTTTCGTCATCTTCCAGAATATACATATTTACCAGCTTATAATATCCGTTTTCAAGATAATAAATTTCAACAGAGCGTTCTTTTGGTGAGACAATCCAATATTCATCCACCCCGATCTGAGCGTATTTTTCCTTCTTAGTCGTTTTATCTTTGAAGGCGGTAGCGGGACTTAAGGTTTCTACTATAAACCTTGGTACCCCCCGATATTTATCCTTCTGTATCTGACTGCGGTCACAAATCAACATAATATCTGGAATTACATATTCATCAGACGACAAATACAAATCCAAATTCTCTATTGACACGACACATACACTATTTTTTAGCTGCTGACGCAAAGAATGATATATATTTCCATTAATCTGACTATGCATAAAGCCGCCTGACGGAGACATGTTATAAATCACGCCATCTATTTTCTCTGTTCTGATATCATCATTTACTAACGGCATATAATCACTCCCATTCTTTATCTGTCTTTTATCTTTACCACAACGCATTATTTAAAATGGTGTCCCATCCAGATCATACGGCGTTGTCTGATACACGTAATAGTTCAGCCAGTTTGTATACAAGTTATTCGCATGTGCTCTCCACATCAGCAATGGTTTATTTTCCGGATCATTTTTCGGATAATAATTTTCAGGAATCTGAATATTCAGACCCTTGCCTTTATCCCTCTTGTACTCACCGTCCAGTGTCACTCGATCGTATTCCGGATGTCCCATCACAAAAATCTGTCTTCCATCCTTAGCCATACACAGGAAGACACCTGCTTCGTCAGATTCCGCCAGCACCGTCAAAGCTTCGCAATTATGAATATCCTCCGCAGGCACTTCCGTGTGACGTGAATGGGGAGCAAGAAAAGCATCATCAAAACCTCTGACCAGAGGGATCTTACGGTTTCTCACCCTGTGCCAGAAAAGTCCGAACATTTTCTGGGGAAGGGGTTTCTTCTGCAGTCCATAATGATAGTATAACCCCGCCTGTGCACCCCAGCAAAGATGAATCGTTGATGTTACATGGGATTTGGTCCATTCCATAATCTCCGTCAGTTCTTCCCAATAATCCACTTCTTCAAATTCCATCTGTTCCACCGGAGCACCGGTAATAATCATTCCATCATATTTCTTTTTCTTTATCTGCGGAAATTCCACATAGAATTTATTCAGATGACTCCGTGAGGTATTCTTTGATTCATGGCTTCTTACCGCCATGAAGGTTACATCGATCTGCAGCGGCGTATTGGAAAGGGAACGCAGAAGCTGCAATTCTGTCTCTTCTTTCAGAGGCATCAGATTCAGGATAAGAATCTGAATCGGGCGGATATCCTGATGCATCGCCCGCGTCTCATCCATCACAAATATATTTTCTCGTTCCAGTATTTCTTTTACCGGCAGATCACTCTGTATTTTAATCGGCATATTCTTCCCGTCCTTTCCAATTACATCAGCGGCGCTATCAGCCGCAGCATTCTTCCATAAAAACGTGTACTGAGTTTTTCTTTTTTATACTCTTCCAGTGTAATTTCTCTGCACTCCTGCAAAGTAGCCTGAAAATCATCCTCGATTCTGGCAATTTCATCCACCTGATACATATACACAGCACATTCAAAATGCAGATACAGGCTTCTGTAATCCAGATTAATCGTTCCTACCACTGCCTTATTGCCATCAGAGGTAAATTCCTTCGCATGTACAAATCCCGGCTCATACTGATAGATTTTCACGCCGGCTCTCAACAGTTCCGGATAATAGGTCTTTGCCAGTGCAAATGCATAGGTTTTATCCGGAATTCCCGGCATAATGATTTTCACATCCACACCGCGCTTGGCTGCATACGTCAGAGCTGTTATCATCTCATTATCCAGAATCAGATAAGGAGTCATGATATGTACGTAATCTCTGGCTGTATTCAGGATATCCATATACACCAGCTCCCCTACATTTTCCGTATCCAGGGGACTGTCTCCGTAAGGAATAACAAATCCACGGCTGGGAACCGGACATGCAGACTGTTCAATATCCAGGTACCTTTCGTAATTTTCATTTTTTACATTATAATCCCACAGCTGAAGGAACATCCAGGTGAAGCTTCGGACAGCTTCTCCTTTCACCATCACTGCCGTATCCTTCCAGTGGCCAAAACGTTCTTTTTCGTTGATATATTCATCTGCCAGATTAATACCGCCGGTAAATGCCGTTTTGCCATCGATAACCGCTATTTTTCTGTGGTCACGGTTATTCTGGGTGGTGGAAAGAGTGGGCTTTATGGGATTGAATTCTTTACACTGAATCCCCTCCGCCTGAAGCTTCTTGGGATAACTGTGAGGGAGCAATGATATCGTGCAGGTTCCGTCGTACATGAACCGCACCTCCACACCCTCCCGGGCTTTCTTTTTAAGAATCTCATGAATCGTATTCCACATACGACCTTCCGCCACAATAAAATATTCCATGAAAATAAATTTTTCAGCCTTTTCCAGCTCCTCAACCAATGCTTCGAACTTTTCCTCCCCCAGAGAGAAATATTTCACTTCACAATTATCAAACGCAGGAAATCCTCCTTTGTCCATTACATAAGTTGCAAGATTGCTCACCTGACGTTCTTCCTGATTCAGCTTTTCCAAAACCTTTGGATCCTGTTTCAGAAAATGGCGCATTCGCTTGGACAGTTCATTCAGGCGCGCATTCAAAATTCGTACTCCAACCTGTGTCTCCACAAAAATATAAAGCATCACACCAAATACCGGTGCAATGATCATCGGCACCATCCACGCCAGTTTAAATCCCGGATTGCCGGGCCTGTTTATAATCACGATTGCCGTAGCTGTCGAAAGCAATGTAAATACACCGTAGGCATAGAGTGCATATCCCTGCAGTTTTTCAAACAGCAAAAATAAAATTCCCAGCTGAATCAGCAGCATCAGAATGATAATACCAGTTCTCCCGAAAACGATATGAAAGAAACCTTTTTTACTTTTTTCTACAATGTGCTGACCTGTTTCGGAATCCCGTATCTCCTGTACGGATTCCTGCACAGACTCCTTAATATCCTGTACTTTTCCCATACTTCACCTTTTTTCTATTTCTGTAATTCTGTATGTTCTTGTAGCCTCACTGGTATTATTTTACTCATTCAGGGAAATAATGTCAACTCATCCAGCATACGAATGAAATCATTTTCTGATATAATGGGAATCTGCAGCTCCTTTGCCTTCTTGTTCTTAGAAGAATTGGATGTCACATCATTGTTAATCAGATAATTTGTTTTAGATGTTACGCTTCCGGTCACCTTGCCTCCCCGTTTTTCAATCTCAGCCTTCACGGCATTTCGATTAGCAAAATGCTCCACGTTTCCTGTGATGACAAAATTCAATCCGGCAAATATCTGTTCATTTGTCTCCCTGGGAGCTTCCTGAATGACAAGATGGGTAAGAAGGTGATCCAGCTGACGATTGCGATCCTCGTCAGCAAAATAATCCACAAAACTTCCGGCTATGACCGGTCCGATTCCATCTGCCTCAGCCAGTTCTTCCCGTGTAAGGCTGCGAAGTTTCTTCAGATCATATCCAAATTTCTGACAGATTACCTTGGCATTCGACAATCCGATATTGGGGATTCCCAGCGCATAGATCAAACGGGGAAGTTCTGTCTTTCTTGCCTTTTCAATACTGTTCAGCAGATTCTGGCAGGATTTCTCGCCAAACCCCTCCATCTGAACGATCTCATCCCTGTACTTTTCCAGTTCAAAAATATCTCCAAACCGGCCGATCAGGCCATGCCCGATAAATTTTTCCAATGTAGCCTCAGACAGTCCATCGATGTTCATCGCGTCTCTGCTGACAAAAAGGGTAAATCCTTTAATTGCCTTGGCCGGACAGCGGGAATTTCTGCAGTACAGAGATTCCACATCATTCACCATTTCAATGACTGCAGGGCCGTGGCAGGCAGGGCAGCATTCCGGTATATCTTTCACGCCGCTTCGAGTGAGATTTTCCCCAATCTGCGGAATGATCATGTTGGCTTTATATACCCGGATCCGGTCACCGATCCCCAGTTCCAGCTTTCTCATAATGCTGATATTGTGTACGCTGGCCCGGCTTACCGTGGAGCCTTCCAGTTCTACCGGTGTAAATATGGCAACCGGATTGATCAGCCCTGTTCTTGAAGGGCTCCACTCAATCTCCTCCAGTGTGGTCTCTGCCATCTCATCTGCCCATTTAAATGCAAATGCATTTCTCGGAAACTTCGCAGTTCTCCCAAGGGAATCTCCGTAGGCAATATCATCATACAGAGCAACCAGACCGTCTGACGGAAAATCATTTTCTGCCACTTTTCCGGCAAAATACTCCATCGCCTCATCCAGAGTTTCCCCGGTAACAACCCTGTATTCCACCGTCTCAAATCCCTGCTCTTCCAGCCATTCCATCTGACGCTGACGTGAATTCTGAAAGTCTGCTCCATCAGCCTTCACCAGGCTGAACGCATAAAAACGGACATGCCGGCCGGCTGTTATTTTATTATTCAACTGGCGGACCGAGCCACTGCAGAGATTCCGGGGATTTTTATATCTGGCATCCACATCCGCAATATCACGATTAATTTTTTCAAATTCTGAATAGGTGATGATAGCTTCTCCCCGAAGGATCAGTTCCCCCTGAAAAGAAATTTTGTGGGGAATATTATCAAAAACTCTGGCATTGTTGGTAACCACCTCACCAACCACACCATTTCCTCTCGTCACCGCTTTCTCCAGCACACCATTTCGATAGGTCAGAACAATGGTAAGTCCATCCATTTTCCAGGAAAGCAACGTTTTGTGATTACCGATAAAACTCCGAAGTACTTCTCTGTCCTTTGTTTTATCCAGAGACAGCATGGGGGATTCATGGGTTTCTTTCGGCAGCTCATCCACTGCCTCATATCCGACAGAAACCGTCGGACTGGTTGATAGTACAATACCTGTCTTCTGTTCCAGAGCAACAAGTTCATCATATAGGGCATCATATTCCAGATTGCTCATAATTTCCCTGTCTTCCTGATAATAAGCTCTGGAAGCCTGTCCCAGAATCTCGACAAGTTCTTTCATTCTTTTCATGATTTCCTGTCTGTTTTCCATCTCCACACCTCATTTTCCATGTTGTTTCATTCTGTCTTTTACCGAAAGAGACGAAGATGATGCAAGCAGCTGATTCAGCTTTTCTCGCTCTTTACCTTCTACCCTGCGCCAGGCACCTTCTTTCAGATCTCCCAGCTTGATATTCATAATTCTCACACGTTTCAGGGCAATAACCCGATATCCCAGTGCCTCACACATTCTGCGAATCTGGCGGTTCAGCCCCTGTGTCAGAACAATGCGAAATGTCATCTCATCCACAGGTTCCACCTGACATGTTCTTGTGACAGTATCCAAAATGGGAACTCCCGATGCCATCTTCCTGCAGAATTCTTCTGTCAGAGGGCGATTCACTCTCACTATATATTCTTTTTCATGATAATTCCCGGCACGCATGATTTTATTCACCAGTTCGCCATCGTTGGTCAGCAGGAGAAGTCCCGTAGAATCCTTATCAAGCCTCCCCACCGGATAAATACGAAGAGGATAATTCAGATAATCAATCACATTATTTTTCTCCCGTTTTTCTGCGGTGCAGACAACCCCTGCCGGCTTATGGAAAGCCAAAAGTACCTTTTCCTCTTCTTTTTTTATCCTTTTCCCCCGGACTTTCACCTGGGCATCCGGATGAATCTTCATCCCTACGACAGCAGTTTCACCATCTACCGTAATCAATCCCTGCTCCGCCAGCCGATCCGCCTCTCTTCGAGAACAAACACCTGCATCGCTTAAAAACTTATTTAATCGAATCTGCTCCACAATCCGTCATATACTCCTTTCAAGTTCAAGTACGCCTTTCTCTCCTATAAAACAGGAGTGCTGTAATCACAGCACTCCTTAAATACAGCCTATACCACTATTATAAAAATAAATCTCCGCGTACATATCCGGTCTGACCTTCAAAATCAATCTGAATCCAGTCACCGTCTTCGCCTGTTTTGGTCACTTCCTGACCTGCAGTCAGTTCTCCAATCTTATCAGAATCTGCAGAAGCATTTGCTCTCACATTACAATTTGTCTTTGTAATAATGGAAGAACCATTTTCTGCATCCATGGCAGCTGAACCTTCCACTCCCAGTTCTTCAAGATACTTTTTCAGATCAGCATCTGATGCAAGAGCTTCTTTGTACTCCTGCTGCTTTTTACTTACAAATTCCTGACTGTCTGCTTCGCTTATGACAGCATTGATACGGTCCTGCTGCTCCTGTGATGGTTCTGCCACGATATAAAGGCTTCCATCTTCTTTTGTGTCTACATAGAGACAACTCACGCCAGGCAGGGTGGTGTCATATCCCACATACTTATGTCCGTAACTTGCCAGTACCACATAGCTGGTGTCTGTCAAACCCTTTTTCGTATAGCACTCTACGCTGCTGTAACCAGCGATATACCGGGAATTCGCAATGGCACTCTCATCCTCTGCATCCAGCTGATCAACCATGCCTTTCAAACCCTCGATATCCCTGCTGCCCAATGCGGTATAGTAATTCTGAATCAAAGCAACTACTTCCGGATAAGCATTCTTTTCCAGCTGTTCTACCGGCTCCTGTGTCGGTTCTGTCACAGGTTCTTCTGTAGGTTCCGGATCCACTACCTCTACCGGATCTTCCTGCTGCTGTTCCTGTACATTCTTCTGTTCATCAGATCCTCCGAATACAGAAGTAAGGAAACGAATTCCAAAGAACAGCAACACCAGTACTATGATAATCGCAAGCCCCAGCAACATGTAACGTAAGTTATCCGATACCCATTCTCTAAAATCATCCATATCGTTTTTCTCCTTTGCCAATACGGGCGGAATGTCTGCAACATTCCAAAAAACAGAAAACGCATCTGGAGGGATTCGAACCCCCGACACATGGTACCGGAAACCATTGCTCTATCCCCTGAGCTACAGATGCGTATATGTGAGCTCCTGCTCACTCTTTAAGACTATAGCACATTTGGGGAGATTTGTAAAGAACCTCTTTCAATATTTCCTGAATCACTATTACTATATATTAATACTCCCATCCTCTCCCATATAGTAATATGCCTGATTCGAAAGCACTTCCTGCACCTCCACATGCTCTTCATTAATTTCCCTGATCATTTGCGAAAGCTGTTCCTGACTCATGTAACTGCTTTCCGGTGCTAGAATACATTCATGAACACTGCTGGGCAAAATATAAAAGTTCTCTCCCAGAAGGCTCTGGGCCTGCTCCATAATACCAGGATACAAGATTACACCGGCACCAAACCTGCGTTGTTTATTAGTGAGAATATACATGGGACACCGGTCTTTTCCCAGCAGTTCATCCATATCCTCTTCTCCAACCCCTGCCAGAGATGCCATCGTCAGAAATTCTGCCGGAAGTCTCAGACAGGTATATTTCCTTGCATTTTCTTCCAATTCCTCTTCCGTAATCTTCCACCTATTCAAATGACTGTTCTGAATCAAAATCGTAGCCGGAACGCTGATTTCCTCCGCCTGATAATAAAAAACCATAGCGAGATCAAGAATTCGTCGATGTGGTATTTTTTTCAGCAATTCCCGGTTCTTCTCATAGTTGACCAGCTTATAATAAATATGTGATTTCAGTTTTTCATAGTCTCTAAAGAAATCTTCAGAAATACTGATTTCCGGTTCAAAATTCCTGTAGCACCACAAAACTTTCTCGACCAGTTGTTCCATGCTGACACCTTTCTTCCAGATCCGGTAAAGCTCCTCCAGATAAATAATCGGAGAGGCATGATCATCTGATTTACTCAAAACCATCCCTTCCATATAAATTCCATTATTCTTAGGTATCTTCTCCAGTGAAATACGAACCTCACCACTGATTTTCTTCTGTACAAGCTCCATAAATTCCATTTTAAACGTATAATAATCCAATTTTCATTCTCCTTTATAAATATGGATATTCTGTGGGGAAAACGCACGAACGTGCAATAAAAAATGAAATGCAATCGAAACAGCTGTACTGCTTCTTAAGAATAACCTATTTGTGGTGAAAATGCAAGGAGAACTTATCGACAGTTTTTGTATTTCGTCGTGGAATGGGACGGAAACTTCTGAAAACAGCCAGAGATTCTCCGTACATTTCTAAAGGAATCCCAAAAAAGCTGCCAGACACGACTTGTCTGACAGCTTTTGGTATCGATTTTTTATACTCTGGACAGATATTCTCCTGTTCTTGTGTCGATTTTGATTTTGTCTCCCTGGTTTACAAACAGAGGTACGTTTACCTGAGCACCTGTTTCTACGATTGCAGGTTTGGTAGCACCCTGAGCGGTATCACCTTTGAATCCCGGCTCAGTATCGGTAATCTCCAGTTCTACGAACAGAGGCGGTTCGATAGCGAATACGCTTCCGTTATAGGAACATACTTTACAGGTTTCGTTCTCTTTTACAAACTTAAGAGAATCGCCAACTGTATTCTGATCTACTGCAATCTGATCATAGGTTTCCATGTTCATGAAATTGAACAGTTCACCATCAGAGTACAGATACTGCATATCAACTCTGTCGATACGTGCCTGTGGGAATTTTTCAGTAGGTCTGAAAGTTTTTTCAACCACACCACCGTTGATTACATTTTTCAATTTGGTTCTAACAAAAGCTGCACCTTTACCAGGTTTTACATGCTGAAATTCGAGAATCTGAACAACGTTGCCATCGATCTCTAATGTAACACCATTTCTGAAATCTCCTGCTGAAATCATATTAATATTCCTCCTTAATTATGGCTACTCTTTATTCTATAATACCTACAGGGATTTTTCAACTAATTTTTTTCAAATCCTCCCTGATTTCCTGTTTTTCTGATAAAAATAGAGGACAATTTTCTCCAGATATCGCTTAAATACAATCTGTATCTCTTCTTTTGGGTGTATGGGCTTTACAAGAATATTGTGCATGCCGCAGCGTTTTGCCCCATACACATCCGTAAAAAGCTGATCACCGATAAACATGGTATTCTCCAGAGTTGTATGCATCAGCTCCATGGCCTTACGATAATTTTTCACCGAAGGCTTATGAGCATTTTCAATATAATGTACATTCACATCTTTATTAAACATCGTTACCCGTTCCAGCTGATTATTGGAAAGCAGACAACACTGAAATCCCAATTCTTTCAGATGCAGGAATAATGCAGTCGCCCTTTCATCTGCCGGGGCACCATGGGGCACCAGGGTATTGTCTATATCAAAAATCAGCCCCCGGTATCCCTCACGATAAAGTTCATCAAAATCTATAGCGTATGTGGAATCCATCCAACAGTCCGGATAGAATGTTTCAAAAAGCATCTTATTTCCTCCCTCATGGTCTGTTCAGGAACCACTGCATCCGCTCAAATTCTTCTTCCATCAGGTCATATCCATGTTGATAGAATTCTTCCAGTTTTCCGGCATCCCTCTCCAGACGTGCCACCGGCGGTATCTCCGGCCGTATCACAAATACTTTCTCTTCTTTTTCCCATTTTTCAATATAGTCCAGAATGCGGTTATAATTTTTCGCACGTTTTTCCAGTGCATACACCAGATTTGGATAGTTCTTTCCATATACCAGTTCATACATTCTGTCGGCTCTTTTGCTTCCTTTTTTCCTGTACCCTTTATTCCTAGTCAATATAATGACATTTCTTTTATGTCCTGTCTTCAGAGACCGCACGATCGGAATGGAATCCGCAATTCCGCCGTCCAGATAAGGAATACCGTCTATGGGCACCATTTCTGTAGCCAGAGGCATACTGCTGGAGGCCCTGCAGATTTCCATCAGACGCTTACCGTCAGCATGTTCACTCAAATACTCGGCTTTTCCGGTCATGCAATTAGTGACCACCATTTCACACTGTGTATCAGACTGGAAAAACGTATCAAAATCAAAGGGAAATATTTCTTCCGGATATTTTTCAAAAATCATATCCATATCCAGAAGTGTATGTGTCTTCACCATATTCTTCATGGTTACATAGCTGTTCTTTTTCTCTGTGATAATGGTACATTTTTTCATTCTTCCAATCTGCCCTGATACATATCCGGTGGCATTACATGCACCTGCAGATGTACCCACCACATAAGGGAAATGAAAATCCCTCTCCATTAAATAATCAAGGACTCCCGCGGTGAAAATTCCTCTGTTGGCACCGCCCTCCAAAACAAGGCCTGCTCGCTTCATCTAACCATCTTCTTTCTATATTTTAAGCAATTCGGATGCATACGATCATCGCTCGTACAACCCGCTATATTCCTCTGTTTCCTTTACGCTCTTATAAGCAGGACGAATGATCTTATCCATGTTGATCAGCTCCTCCAGACGATGAGCGCTCCATCCCACGATTCTGGCAATGGCAAACATCGGTGTAAACATTTCTACAGGCAGATCCAACATACTGTAAACAAAGCCGCTGTAAAAGTCTACATTGGCACTTACTCCTTTATAGATATGACGTTCCTCGCCGATAATTTTCGGTGCCAGCTGTTCAACCATGCTGTACAGTGCAAAATCCTTATCCCTTCCCTTTTCATGTGCCAGCTGCTGAACAAAACGTTTAAATATCTCGGCACGCGGATCGGAAATAGAATATACGGCATGTCCCATTCCATAAATCAAGCCTTTTTTATCGAAAGCTTCTTTGTGCAGAAGCCGACGCAGATAATTTCCGACTTCTTCTTCATCCGTCCAGTCTTTGACTTCCTTCCGCATATCATTAAACATCTTGACAACCTTAATATTGGCACCGCCATGTTTCGGTCCTTTCAGAGAACCCAGGGCAGCAGCCACCACGGAATACGTATCTGTACCGGAAGACGTAACTACATGGGTTGTAAAAGTAGAGTTATTACCACCGCCATGCTCCATGTGAAGTACCAGAGCCAGGTCAAGAATCTGAGCCTCCAGATGCGTATATTTCTTATCCGACCTCAGCATACGGAGAATATTCTCTGCCACAGATAAAGTCGGATCCGGGTTATGGATGTATAAACTTTTTCCTTTGATATAGTGATTATACGCATGATAGCCATACACAGAAAGCATCGGGAATACACTGATCAGATTCAGACACTGCCGCAGTACATTGGGAAGGGAAGTATCATCTGCATTCGCATCATAGGAATACAGAGTCAGAACGCTTCTGGAAAGCGTATTCATCATATCCTTGCTGGGAGCTTTCATAACAACATCACGGACAAAGTTTCGTGGTAAAGACCGCTGTTCTGCCAGTATCTTTTTAAATTCACCCAACTCCTCCGGTGTAGGAAGCTGACCGAACAACAGCAGATAGGCCACCTCTTCAAAACCATATCTCTGCTCTTTTAGAAATCCATCGGTAAGATCATGGATATCATATCCGCGATAATACAGTCTTCCATCACAGGGAACTGACTTTCCATCCACTTCCTCTGTGGAAAAAATCGAAGAAACCTGGGTCAGGCCTGCCAGCACACCCTTTCCATTAATATCTCGAAGGCCTCTCTTTACATCATACTTTCCATAAAGGGAAATATCCATCTTACTGTTGGATACACAAATATTTGTCAGTGCTTCCATCTCCGGTGTAACTTTCAGTTTAAATCCTGCCATCGCATTTCCTCCGTTTCTTTAAATATAAATGAACTGCTATTATATATATTGCAATTTCTTTTTATCATCGCACTTACGACAACATGTTGCGACAATCCAGATAAAACAATAGAATATTTTCTATTATACCGATTTTTTTCTTCTCATACAAGGCTGAAAATCTTAAAAAAATATGAACATATAAAAAATTCCCCGGGGAAAATGTAAAAATCCCCGGGGAAATCTTTAACATATTATCTTGCTGCCAAGACAGTCTCTTCATATTTTTGTACTTCCTGATACCAGTCCGCACGTACCGGAACACCTTCCTGTTCGCAGTAGTAATCCCATACAGCGCCCATAGGATAGGTTTTGAGTTCTTCCTGTATCATCATCAGTTCTGTAAATCTGCACTGATCCTGCAGTTCTTTTAATTTCGCATTCGGAGTGAGCAGAGCGGAAAGTAATGCTTTCTGCATGTTTCTCATACCTACTGTCCATGCGGAAATACGGTTGATGCTGGCATCAAAGTAATCCAGTGCGATAAATACGCGGTCAATCGCATCATTTCTCACGATTTCTTTTGCAATCTCTTTTGTCTCATCATCAAGCAGTACGACATGGTCACTGTCCCAACGCATCGGACGGGTTACATGGAGTGCCACTTTTTCGTTAAACAGCAGCATGGAAGAAATTTTATCAGATACCATTTCTGTCGGATGATAATGACCATTATCCATAAGCGGAATGGTTCCCGGTGTCTTAGCCACATAATTCTGAGCAAATTCAGCAGAGCCTGCTGTATATGCTTCCAGACCAATACCAAATACTTTAGATTCTACACATACATATACCTTAGATCTGTCATAATCAATGCTGAGGATCTGATCCAGAGAATCTTTGTAACGCATTCTCGGTCCCAGTCTGTCTGCCGGAATATCCTTAAATCCATCGGGAATCCATACATTCATTACGCAGGGAATTCCTGTCTCCTCTGCAAAATATTCTGAAATTCTCACACAGGCCTGACCATGACGAATCCAGAACTGGCGGATTTCTTCATCCGGGCTGGTCAGTGTGTACTCACTTGCCTTTGGATGAGAAAAGAAGGTAGGATTAAAGTCCAGTCCCATTCCTCTTTCTTTCGCAAATTCTACCCATTTAGCAAAATGTTTTGGTTCCAGAGCATCACGGTCTGCCCGTTCTCCATCACCAAAAATAGCGTAGCAGGCATGAACATTGATTTTTTTAGTTCCCGGAACCAGTTTCAGAACTTCCATCGCCTGATCGGTATCTACCCCGATTTCCGCATACATTTCTTTCGCAGCTTCATATCTTTCTTTGTTTGTCATGATTATCTCCTTTCATTTTACACATCATGATTACGCCTGATACACTTTTATATCAAAAGACTCATGAATCACATCACGTGCCTCTTCTACCTTTGAAAATTCTCCTGCTTTCAGCATCTGGGCTGTCAGATTACCAATTGCGGTAGCCTCTGTAGGACCTGCGTGAATCTCTTTCTTTGTCGCCTGAGCAGTCAGTTCATTCAGATATTCCGCATTGGCTCCACCGCCCACAATATGTATTCTGGAGAAGGTGCGGCCTGCCATTTCTTCCAGTTCTTTTGCTGTCTTTGCATAACATTCTGCAAGACTGGTATAAATTATGGTTGCAATTTCTCCAAGAGTCTCCGGAACAGGCTGACCACTTTCACGACAGGCTGCTTTCACTTCTTCTGTCATATTTTCCGGTGCAAGAAATCTCTCGTCATTGGCATACACACGGGAAGGAAAATCCTTTGCTTCAGCTGCTTCTGGAGCAATCTGCCTCTTTTCTCTCCAGCCCCATCAGAGACCATGTACCTGAACTGATATAGATAAAATCCTCATCATTTGCAGGTACCGCCAGAACTGCAGAACCTGTATCATGGGTGGCAGGAACCACCACGTCCAGATTAAATCCTACTTCTTTCTGAACTTCTTCTCTGAGACTGCCCAGATTAGTTCCCGGCATCACCAGTTTACAGAACATTTCCTTGTTATATCCAAGCATGTCCATCAACTCATAGTCCCAGTCTTTTGTCACCGGACTCACCATCTGTCCTGTCGTCGCCTCGGTATATTCATTCACTTTCTGACCGGTCAGCAGATAATGGAAATAATCCGGTACGAACAATAATGTCTTTGCAGCTTCCATATGCTCAAGGTGACTGGGGGACGGGTACATAGACGCTACTCGTGTCTATGTACCCGTCCCCCAGTCACTCTTATCCAATTATTTTCTTAAATTTCTCATATGCTTCTGTCCATGCTTCTGTGTTTTCCGGCTCATATACACAGATATCAGAGGATCTTCCAATCAGATCACGTGCAGTCTGCAGATCATGAATTTCCGGTACATCTTCTGCTGCTACCAACTGCATAGCCAGGTTACCAAGTACAGTTGCTTCAATCGGTCCTGTCACAACTTTTCTGCCGCAGGCATTGGCTGTGAACTGGCAGAGAAGCTTACTCTGTGTTCCACCGCCCACAATGTAAATGGTCTCATATTTTTTACCTGTACATGTCTCGATTTCTTCCAGTGCCATGCGGTATTTGAGTGCAAGGCTCTGATCAATACAGCATACGATATCAGCGATTGTTTCCGGCACCAGCTGTCCACTCTTTGCACAGTACTCACGAATTCTTCTCGGGATGTTTCCGGCAGGAACAAATTCCGGAGCATCCGGATCAATAAAGTTCTGCAGATAAGGAACCTGTTTTGCCATGGTTTCCAGCTCACCAAAACCG
Source organism: Eubacterium sp. (assembly GCA_022764165.1). Taxonomy (GTDB): domain Bacteria; phylum Bacillota; class Clostridia; order Lachnospirales; family Lachnospiraceae; genus Oliverpabstia. Next base: position 32,559 of record JALERM010000042.1, read on the forward strand.
TATTCCTGACCTTCTCTGATCCACTGACGGCGACTTTCCTGAATCAGCCATGTGCCAATGATATTTTTCAGGAAGCTTGCTTTATACTCACATCCGCCTTCATTAGTAATATTATATTTTTCTGAGTTGGCATCAATAATCGGTGCATCCAGCTCTGTTCCCAACAGGGACCAGGTTCCGCTGCTGAGGAAGATAAAATCTTTCTCTTTGGCAGGAACAGCAATCAGTGCACTTTGTGTATCGTGGGATGCCACTGCAACCACATCAACTTTATCCACACCCAGTTCTTCACAGATTTCGTCAGATAACTGACCGATCACTGTACCACAGGGAACGATATCAGTGAAGATACGTTCCGGAATACCCAGGGATTCCATCACTTCCTTGGACCAGGTACGATTCTTTGCATCCAGAAGCTGTGTTGTGGAGGCAATCGAGTACTCTGTGCTCTTTACTCCGGTCAGGAAATAGGCAAACAAATCCGGCGTAAGAAGCAGTTTATCTGCCCGTTCCAGTACATGAGGACGCTGTTCTTTCAGTGCCAGCAGCTGAAATGCGGTATTCAATTCCATAAACTGAAGTCCTGTGATTTCATAGAATTTTTCTTTCGTCAGGTATTCAAAGCTTTTTTCAACCATGCCTTTTGTCCGGTCATCACGATAATGAATCGGATTTTCCAGAAGTTTTCCTTCCTCATCCAGAAGACCAAAGTCAACACCCCAGGTATCAATTCCGATACTGTCAAATCCCCCTGCCAGTTTTGCCTTTACAATGCCCTGTTTGATTTCATAGAACAGACGCAGCGTATCCCAATACATGGTTCCATTTACGATTACAGGATCATTAGAAAAACGGTGAACCTCTTCCAGGTCCAGTGTTTCGCCATTATAAGTTCCAATCATGGCACGGCCGCTGGATGCACCAAAGTCAAATGCTAATATTCTTTTATTCATGAGAAAACCCCCTTCTCTCTTGTTTAAGAAAGGCAGCTCCTTTGAGCTGCCTCTCAATTTTATAACTTTTCATTTAAGCCTTTCACGCTAATGCCTGAATATGCTTTCTTCCTCTAATCACAGATTAGTCATACAGGTTCTGAGCGATTTCTTCGCTGTCCATGTTTTCAGCTGTATACCACTGGCATCCTGTATCTGTATCTGCTACGGATTCGCCGTTAGCAGCTGCCACCAGCAGTTCAACCAGTTTTTCACCCATAGCTACAGGAGCCTGAGTAATAGCACCAAGGAATGTTCCGTCAGCTACAGCACCTTTGATAACTGCACCAGAGTCAAATGCAACACCGATTACTTTGCCTTCTCCTGTACCGAACTTCTGCAGTGTTTCATTTGCACTTACCATAGCTTCACCAGAATGCTGGTTGGAACCATAGATGGCGATTGTATCATCTTTGTTCAGAAGTGTTTCACAGTCTGTCTTGGACAGAGAAGCATCTACAGTAGCAGGAACTGCAACTTCAATGATAACATTTGCACCTTCTGTTTTCTCAACTTTAGAGTCAGCAATAAATTTCTGGTTACCTTCTACATTTACTGTCTTGCCGGCAGCGATGCAAAGCTCACCCATCTTGTCGATGAATCCAAGACCACGGTTTCCAACAGATTCAGAAGTAGCATCCTGAGAAAGAACACCGATTCTTACAGTACCGGAAGCGTTTGCGATAGTATCTTTGATAGCTTCATAAGTTTTCTCTGCTGCCAGTTCACCTGCTGCGTAGTTATCAGTAGATGCATTTGCCAGAACTGCGCCATCCGGAGCACCTGATACACCAGAGTCGAAACCGATGATCGGAATACCGGAATCCATAGCTGTCTGAATAGCATCCAGAGCGGCCTGTGTATCCAGAGCTGCAAATCCGATTGCACTCGGAGCAGCGTTGATTGCGTTGTTCAGCATCTGTACCTGGTCAGCGATATCAGACTCTGTATTCGGTCCAACAAAGTTAATTGTTACGCCCAGTTCTTTCGCTTTGTTGTCCGCACCTTTTTTAACTGCCTGCCAGTATGCATGCTGGAAACCTTTAGATACGATTTCAAAGTGCATATCACCTGCCGGAGCTGCATCACCGGAATCCTCTGCTTTGTCACCTTCATCTGCGGTATCTTCCGTTGCTGCATCATCTTTTGTGCTATCTGTAGAAGCAGCCTCATCTTTCTTGCTTCCGCAGCCTGCAAACATGGTTGCTACCATTGCGGTACTCAGTAACACGCTTAATACTTTTTTCTTCATACTTAAATCCTCCTTTTGATTTCATATGTCATGCTCTCCCTTGAGCCGCATATTTCAGTTTTGCTAAATTTTCAGTCTTTCTGTAACTGAAATCCCCTATATTTCTATTAATACCATGTAATCCGCTAATTGTCAATGCAATTCTATCATTATTTATTATTTCTTTACAAATTGCATATAAACATTATGACCTTGCACTGTTTTTCAGAACATCAATGTAAACGGCAAGAATCAATACCAGACCGGTGATGATCTGCTGCATGTTTGCCTGGAACCCAACGAAAGGAAGACCAACTTTCAGCAGTGCCATTACGAATACACCAAGGATTGTTCCTACTACGGTACCGGAACCACCGTTCATGGAAGTACCACCGATGATTGCTGAACAGATTGCATCCATCTCAAGACCTGCACCTGCACCAGGAGCAACAGATGATGCCAGAACACCTGCATAAGCAATTGCTGCAAAACCGGTAAACAGACCGGAAATGATGTATGCCAGCCACTGCCATTTCACAACATTTACACCGGAAAGGCGAAGTGCTTCTTTGTTACTTCCGATTGCAATGATATAACGGCCAGGTCTTGTCTTATTCAGGAAAGTAGACATTACAATAACTGCTGCCAGAACAAGAATAAAACCGATCGGAATAATCACACCGCCGACATTAAGCTTAAACATGTTACGGAATGCACCCTGTGGGCTGCTGGAACTCGGCCATGCAATAGAAAGACCACCGGTGAAAATAGAACCCATACCACGGGTAATCATCATACTACACAAGGTAGCAATAAATGGCGGCAGGTTTAAAACCGCTACCAGGAAACCATTGAAACATCCCATGATCACACCACACAGGATGGATACAAGGATACCAACCCAAACCGGAAGACCAACCTGAACAACCAGGAAAGCACCGATCAGAGAGTAACAGATCATACCAGTACCGATGGAAAGGTCAACACCACCGGTAATCAGGCAGAACGTTACACCAATTGCCATAAATGCGATATAGTATACAATGTCTAACAGGCTGAGCAGAGTGGTATACTGCCGGAAGTTCTTACTGGCAATACCGAAGACCAGAAACAGTACAACTACAGCCATCAGCACTACAATCTGCTGGGAACCTACAGCTTTTACCAAAGGATTATTGGAAAAAGCATTTCCTTTTTTTTCATTATTTGCCATCTCTTCCATCTCCTCCTAATTTCTCAGCGTTGCAGCATGCATGATATTTTCCTGGGTTGCTTCAGAGATGTCGATTTCTCCTGTTTTTCTTCCCTCACACATAACCACAATACGATCGCTCATTCGCAGTACTTCTGTCATCTCAGAGGAAATCATAATGATTGACTTTCCTTCTGCAACCAGTTCATTCATTAACTGATAAATCTCACTCTTAGCACCAACATCGATACCTCTTGTCGGCTCATCGAAAATCAGAATATCACAGTTTCGAACCAGCCATTTTGCAATTACGACTTTCTGCTGGTTACCACCGGACAGGTTTACAACCAGCTGTTCTACGTTCGGAGTCTTTGTCCTGAGCTGTGCAACATATTTCTTTGCCACTTCATTTTCTTTCTTCTTGTTGATAAAGACACCGCTCATATAATCATCCAGAGCTGCCATTGTGGTATTCTCAGCAACAGACTTCTGTACTACGATACCAAAACGTTTACGATCCTCGGAAAGATAACCGATACCACATTTAACCGCATCCATAGGATTCTTGATATCCACTTTCTTTCCGTTGACATAGATATCTCCGCTGTCTTTCGGATCCGCTCCAAACAATGCTCTTGCAGTCTCGGTACGGCCTGCACCCATCAAACCTGAGAAACCAAGGATTTCTCCTTTATGTAATTCAAAGCTCACATTGCGAACCATCTTGCCGGCATTCAGATGTTCCACTTTCAATACGACCGGCGCATTCTTCGGTACATTACTTTCCGTCTTCGGATCTTCGTAAATAACACGTCCAACCATCATCTTGATGATATCATCCTTGGTTGAATCCTTGGTAATCAGAGTTCCTACATAGCCACCATCACGCATGACAGTTACACGATCTGTAATGGTTTTAATTTCGTCCATACGATGAGAAATGTATACGATACCCAGACCCTGTTTTCTCAGATCGCGGATAATCTTAAACAGTTCTTCAATCTCAGACTCGGTCAGCGCTGCTGAAGGCTCATCAAAGATGATAACTTTTGCTTCATGAGAAATCGCTTTGGCAATTTCACACATCTGCTGCTTACCAACGGTAAGATTACCCATTTTTTCTGTAGGATCAATATCAATATTCAGTTTTTTGAACAATTTTGTTGCTTCTTTGTTCATCTTGGAATCGTTGATCAGTTTACCTGTCATCATCTCACGTCCGATGAAAATATTCTGGGCAACGGTCAGATGATTCATCATGTTCAATTCCTGATGCACAATAACAATTCCCGCATCCTGAGCTTCTCTCGGATTAGCAAATTCTACTTCTTTTCCCTCAAATGTGATTGATCCTGAATCTTTGCTGTAGATACCAGTCAGAACTTTCATCAGGGTTGATTTTCCTGCACCATTCTCTCCCATCAGAGCATGTACTTCACCTTTGCGGATTTCCAGATCCACATGATCCAGTGCGTGTACACCAGGGAAAGACTTATCTATACCTTTCATTGTTAAAATTACTTCACCCACGTCTTCACCTTCTATCCTTTCCTAAAAAGTTAACTGAATCATGCTGCATTAATTTCTTCTCTGACGGCTCTTAACGTCTGCGTATACGGCAGCGATAACGATCAGACCGGTAATTACGTACTGCCAGTCTTTCTGGAAGCCCATTGCCAGAATACCTTCCTGAAGAAGAGAAATAATCATAACACCAATAAAGGTTCCGCCGATGGATGCAAGTCCACCTGACATGGATGTTCCGCCCATAACACAGCTTGCAATCGCATCATTGTTGTATGTATCGCCGAGACCAGGCTGTACAGTAGAGTATGCACCTACAAAGAAGATAGCTGCGATACCTGCCAGAGTTCCGCAGATAGCAAATGCCAGGAACTCCCATTTTTTCACATTGACACCGGAAAGACGAACAGCTTCTTTGTTGCTTCCCAGACAAAGAATGTAACGTCCGATTTTTGTCTGGTTCAAAATGATGGTACAGATAATAGATACCACGATCAGACAGAGCAAACCGGTAGGTATCTGCATACCGCCAACTCTCATCTTAACCAGATTACGGAACCATCCACCCTGTGCTGCCTGCGGCCAGCTGACAGACTGTGCTGCGGTAAATACTGAACCAAGTCCTTTGGACAGAAGCATACTTGCCATGGATGTGATAAATGAAGGCATCTTCATATACGCTACCATGAAGCCATTCAGAATACCAAAGAACATTCCCACTCCAACACTGACCAGCATAGCTGCTGCAACCGGCCAACCGTTCTTGACTATCAGCTGACCACCGATCAATGCTGCACAGAACATTACTGTTCCGATGGAGAAATCAATTCCTCCTGTTGCGATAACAAATGTTACTCCCAAAGCCAAAAATCCAAGGAAATAAGCATAGTTCAAGGCACTCAGGATACGATTGTACTTCAGAAATGTCGGCTCAAGCAAAGCGAACGCAACATACATCAGTATCAGCACTCCGATGAGCACCAATCGGTTAAAACCGATTTTCTTGACAAACGCATTGTTTTTAATTTTTTCCACGTTTCCTTCCTCCTACTCTTTCAGTACCGCAACACACACCATACATGCCGTACCGGCCAGGATGTCAAGATCTCCTGTTCTTTTCCCGGCAATATCATCTGACTGCGGTCACTATTTCTTTGTTCTTCTGTCATCCCGAAAAAATCATTATACTGATTTCTTCCGGTGCTACCCCGTCCATCTGATGACAGACCCCTTTGCGGATTATGTGAATAGTATATGTCCAATCTGCAAATAATTGAATGGAATATTTTATAAAAAAAGGTTAAATATTTACGGTAATCGTAACTATTTAACCTTTTTATTGTACAGATTATCTAATAATGTTTCCTCTTTTTCGACACTTTCATCACCTGAACGGAAACAGAAGCTTTTCATTCTCACTGGTGTACATATTTTCCAGTGTCACCAGTTCACTGCCGGCATCTACAATCCCCTTCGCCTTTTTCCCCTGCAGCATCTCTATGGTATACTTCACTCCCAGATAACCCATTTTAAAGGGTTTCTGAATCACTATTCCCTTAAAAATCCCCTGCTCCATCATATTGATGCCTTCCTGCGATCCGTCAATTCCCACCATACTGATTTTATCCTGTGCCCCGGCATCCCGCACAGCACGGGCAGCTCCGATTGCTGAATACTCGTTGAGACCGGCAATCACACCCAGATTCGGGTATTTTTCCATCAGTTCCATAGCAAGTTCATAAGCCTTTTCATAGCGAGAACCACAGTAAACCACTTCAGTAAAGGCATCCTCTTTATCTCCCAGGCCTTCCCGGAAACCTTTTTCTCTTTCCATAGCAGTGGACGAACCCTGCACATGACCAATGACTGCCACCTGTTCTCCATCCTCCAAAAACTGTGCGGCAAATGCTCCCAGCTTTTTCCCGGCCTCCATATTGTCTGTTGAAACAATGATATCCGCAATATCAGCATCAATGTTGGAATCAATCATAACCAGACGAATTCCCTGATCTTTTATTTTATGAAGCAGCTCCGTACTCTGGGTATAACTCACAGGAGAAATCAGCAGTGCATCCGGTTTCTTTGTATTTTCAAGTATTTGTTCCAGATACTCATTCTGCCCTTCATAATCTGTCTCAGAACTGGGTGCCATAACCTCAAGCTCTACTCCGTACTCTTCCGCAGCCGTGGTAGCACCCTCAATCAGTGATGTCCAGAAATCATTGGATTCATCTATAATTTTCGGTATATACACCAGCGAAATGTCTTCCGTCTTTCTCATCATACTCAGAACGACTTCCGCAATTACAGCCGCAGATACACATACCAGAATCAGAAGAAGCCAGTTTTTATGCTTTTTCATGTAAATCCCTCCGTTCTTTCGGTATGCAAACACGGGCAACTGTTCCTTCTCCCGGCCTGCTTTTATAGGTAATTCCATATTCCTGACCATACGTCAGCTTTATACGTCGTTCTACATTGTAGACGCCCACTCCATTGGAACGATAGTTTACGGTGTGTCTCTCAAAAATATGATTCAGAGTCTCCTCGTCCATTCCCACTCCGTTATCTCTTATCTCAAATATGATATCCTCTCCGGCGGCATAACCGATGAGTTCAAGCAAACCTTTACTTTCCTTATATTTAAGTCCATGATAAATGGCATTTTCAATCAGCGGCTGCAGTACAAGTTTGATAATCTGACAGGATGTAATCTCCGGTGTCACATCAATTCTGAACTCCAGCTTGTCTTTATACCGCATTTTCTGAATCGTCAGATAATTCCTGCAATATTCCACTTCATCAAAAATAGAAATCTCTTCTTCTTCATTACTGATATTCTGCCGCAGAAGTCTTGCCAGGGATGCTGTCATCAGTACCACTTCTTCATTTTTTCCGCTTTCCGCCATCCAGATAATCGAATCCAGCGTATTATACAGGAAATGAGGGTTGATCTGTGACTGCAGTGCCTTCATCTCACTCTTTCTTTTTGCTTTCTGCTCATTAATATTCTGCTCCATCAATTCCTGAATGCGCAGAGTCATCACATTAAACGTCTCTGTAAGACTTCCTATTTCATTGCGGGATTCAACCTCCACATTTCCGGCTCGAAAATCACCTTCCTGAATCAATGCCATGGAAGACTGCAGTTTCAGAATCGGCTGAGTAATGCTTTTTGCCATAAAACTGGAGATCAGAAGAGCAATAGCTACCAGAACTACAGCCATCAACATATAAATTATCTGTGCCTCCTCACTTTTTTTCAAAAGTTCTGAAATGTAAGAGCAGCTCACAACGGTCCATCCGGTTGTATCAGACCTGGAAATTGTGTAAAGGCGGGCAGAATCCCCATCGCCCATATTCAAAACATCCGTCTGACAGTTCATAACTTCATCAATATATTCCGTCTGCAGCTCATTATATAACTGCTGCTGCTGTGGATGATAAACAATATTTCCATCTTCATCCAATATAAATATGTAACCTTTTTTCCCCACACTGCTGTCATCACACAGTTTTCGGATTGCACTATAATTCAGATCAACAAACAGTACTCCGCCTTCTTTATTCATGGGATCAGGAATATATCTGCTCAATGTGATCACCCATGGACGTTCTCCCTGAATCATATGCTGTACATGAGCGGAAGATAAATAAAAAGAGTCCCTATTTTCCACTGCTCTCCGATACCATTCCTGTTTCTCCATATCTACATAGGTATTGAGTCTGCTTTTACCTTCATTCAAAAGTGCTTTCCCATTTTTCTGTAGAATCCCCAGATTGTAGATATCTTCCCGGCTGCTGAGAACTGTAGAAAACTGAGACAAAAGCTGCACGCCTGCCTCATCTGCTTCCTCTCCCTCACCAAAAAGATACTTTTTTACATCCAGATTTTCTGCCAGCATCGAAGATATATTTTCCATGTAGCTGATATAGGAGTCGATATCGGCGTTCACCTGCCCGGTCAGCTGCCGGTTATACGTTACTGTATTTTCAAAAATGGAAGACCTTGTAAAATTCAAAGATATAACCGTCACAGTGATAACTGCAAACAGTACCAATGACGCCGTCAGAACAAAAATCGTATTCTGAATACTGCGAAACTTTCCCAGGATATTCCAATGTTTTTTTTCTTTTTTCATTGGCGCTTCCTCTTGGCATATTCTGTCGGGGTCTGCCCTGTCATTTTCTTAAACGAAATACCAAAATAATGCGGGTCTGCAAATCCTACTCTTTCCGCAATCTCATAGTTTTTCAAAGACGTATGTTCCAACAGTTCCCTGGCTTTTTCCATTCTGGTCCGGATCAGAAATTCCATAAAAGTTTCCCCTGTTTCCTCTTTAAACACAGAGCTGAAATAACTGGTACTGATGCCCAGATGCATACAGATTCCACTCAAATTCAAATTCGGATCCGCATAGTTTTCCCGGATATAATCAACGGCCTCCATGGCCTGGCGCTTGCCGGAAGAACTATTTTCCAATTCCAGATACATCCCCACTTTCTCCGCATACCCACAAACCACTTCAAATGCCTGGGCAAAGGTTCTCTGCTCCGACATTTTACTGAGAAGCTGGCTTCTTTCCTCCCGTACCTGATCAGTGTCCGAATGTACTTTATCCATCAGATCACCTAATGTTCGTACCACCTGCTGCAAATATAGACAGGCACGGCTTTTATTGACACGGCTTGCGACAATTTTCACTCTGATTTCTTCCAATATCTTATCTCTCACCTTCCTCTGCCCTTTTCTTACGGCATCCGCAAGTTCAAACAGCTCATTATATAGAGATATCTCGTTTTCAAAACTATTATCTATTTCCAGATCAAAAATCTGACTTCCCCCCAACAGATAGCGATAACTCAATGCTTCTGACGCACTGTCATAAGACAAATGCAGCTCTTCCGTATTTTTTACATAATTCCCCACTGCAATCGACACATGCAGTTTCATCGTCTCATATATTTTTTCCTGAATCTCCGTACAAATATTTTGCACCGTCTGCAAAAATTCTTTCGGACGGTTCGTCTGAAGCAAAATTCCTGTCCGATTATTGTTCTCCTGATAAGCAATACCCGCCTGATACCCACTCACAATCTCGTCACTGATATTGTATACCACAAATGCCATCAGCGCACTTTCCTGACGCTGCATCGTACTCTGCTCATGCAGTTCCGAATATAAATCAATGCTGAGAACAGCAACACGATAATAAGATGCGTCCAGAACAATCCCCATAGCTTCCAGATCATGAACACATTTTTCCGGATTCTTTACACAGGTAACCAGAGAAGAAATTGCCTGTGACCGGATCATCTGTTCATTCTTCCTGTATTCCTGGGATGCTTTTGTCAGCCGCTTCATCTTCTGTTCTTCCTGCTTTGCAGATTCCAACTTCTTCTTCATATTCAAAAGTACTTCCGACAATTCAACTGCCGTGATGGGTTTGAGCAGATATTCGCTCACATGATACTGAATCGCTTTCTTTGCATATTCAAATTCACCAAAACCGCTGAATATGATAATAAGAATCTCCGGATAATTGACATGCAGAAAGCGACTCAGTTCCATACCATCCACATATGGCATACAAATATCCGTCAAAACCACATCAACCGGATGATTTTGTACAAATTCTATAGCCTCTTTTCCATTCTGACAGTCTCCTGCCAGTTCATATCCCAATGAATTCCAGTCAATACGGGCCTTAATCGCATCACGCACAAGAATCTCATCATCCACCAGCAATACTCGATACATCGTCTCAATACCTCCCTGTCTGCTTTTCATGCCCCCAAAATCACGAAAAACTCTCTGTTCTCTGAATTCCTGAAAAATCCATATCCTGATTGTATCAAAATTGACGGAGTTTGCAAAGATGTATCAAAAAAAACATGAAAAACCTTACGAAAATATCCTACATATTTAAGTTTTTTTTAAGATAATATCAATTGACAAAATTTTGAACATGTGTTTGAATATGCTGTGGGAGTATAAGAGTTAGCATTAGCCATACAAAAGGGGTTGTATAAGTAATTATGAAGAAAAAAGAAATGCAGAAAGTCAAAAAAAAGAAAAGTACTGTATCCAATAAAAAAGAAAAAAAATATCTTCCTATTGTATACAAATCAGTGGGACTGCTATTTCTACTGTTGTTTATTATAGCTGCAATTATATTTGCCACAGAATCCAGCCGGCTTCAGACCCATTTCGGTCACCATGATCTGATTAATGGGAAAAGCTATTTCGGTCTGAATGCTTCCGGAGCAGCGGAACGTATGGACACTGAGTTTCAGAACTACCAAATACATATTATGGAAAATGACACTGAAGTGTATAGCCTTACCTACGGAGAAGCCGGTTATTCCCTTGACCGCGATGCCTTAAAAGCAGAATTAAATCAGGTTATCAGTAATCAGAAACCGGGACTTCACCTTATGGAAAAACCTGAGAACCATATCATTTCATACCCTGTCAATCGCTCTGATGATGTTTTTGCTGCTGCCTTTACATCTGACAAACTTTCCGGCGAACGCACAGATTCCACTGATGCCTATATCCGGTATGATGAAGAACAGGGTGCCTATGTGATTGTTCCTGAGATTTATGGCAACAGTATCCAGAACGATGCGTTTCAATCACTGGTCAGCAATATTTTGGATCAGGAATTTAGCGACAACGATATTTCAGAAAAACTTTATATCACTCTGGATTCTTCCGTATACGTCCAGCCTTCTATAACTTCTGCTCAGGCAGAACTTCAGAATCAGATGAACAGTCAGAATCAACTGCTTGGCCAGTATCGTTCGGCCAATATCACTTATGTATTCGGCAGCACAAAGGAAGTGATAGACTGGTCTTTGATCAGCACCTGGCTTACCGTCAATGACGCAGGGGTACAGCTGTCAGAAGAATCCGTCCGGGATTATATCAAACAGCTGGCATCAACCTACAATACCATTTATAAGGACCGCAATTTTACTACCACCGGCGGACAGACTGTCAAAATGGAACACAACGAATATGGCTACCGTATTGACCAGGAAGCAGAATATCAGCAGCTGATTCAGGAACTGGCAGCTGGTACCGTTACAGAAAGGGAACCCGTCTATAACAAAACCGGATTCCAGAGAAATGGAACCGATGACCTGTGCGGCACCTATATTGAAGTCAGTATCAGTCAGCAGCACCTGTGGCTCTACAAAAATGGAGTACTGATTACTGAGACTGATGTGGTAACCGGTAAACCCACACCAGAATTTGAAACTTACAAAGGGGCCTGGACAATTGCATTTAAGAAAAGTCCATATACTCTATCCAGTGATATCTATGGATACAAAGTACCCGTCAACTACTGGATGCCATTCGTATACGGCCAGGGACTTCACGATTTGTCAACCAGAAAAGCCTTCGGCGGACAGATTTACAAGACAAACGGAAGCCATGGATGTATCAACCTGCCGCTGGATCAGGCAAAAATCATATATGAAACCATCGATGCCGGATATCCGATCTTCATCTATTAAAATTTCCCCGGGGAAAATGTAAAAATCCCCGGGGAAGTTTTCTTTCAGTTTAGAGTTTTTCTACCAATAATCCACTTCGATAAGCTTTCAGTAATTCCTGTAATTCTGCAATCCTCTCCCGCATCTGTTCACCGGCATCGGTGTCTCCCACAGACTGACGGTTCTTCACCCGGGTCACCACCATACTGTTTGACAGAATATCTCTCTCCTGCGTGATTGCATCCTCTGTAGAGGTAAACGGTTCATGTGCAGCTAATACCAGCCCCCAGGAATTGTTGATCAGCGTATAACCTGCAATACCAGTTTCTTTCTGATAAGCTTTTGAAAAACCTCCATCAATAATCAAAAGTTTACCGTTACATTTGGCCGGACTTTCACCTGACATATGGTGAACCGGAACGTGTCCGTTAATGATGTGACGGTCATTTCCCTTTACCTGGAATTCATCCAGAATCCGATCCAGTACTTCTTCATTTTCAAGGAATTTGTAATACGCGTTCTTATACTCTACCTTAGGTTCATCCTCCGCAAGGAAACATCTCTCGAAAGTTGCCATTTTATGTTTGCCATAAAGAGGAGAACTGGAACCGCTCCAGATATACCAGAGAATGTCTCTGCCTTTTTGACGTTCTTCTTCGTCAACCGCAAAAAATGCTTTCCTGACATATTTTTCCAGTGTATCATACAATTCTCTTCCCTGATATTGTTTTCCATATACTTCTACTTTACTAAAGGAACCATCTTCTTCCAATGGCACACAGCCATGATACAGCAGGTTGCCATTATAGACTTTATAAAGGCTTCCCTTTTTCAGCAGGAAATGCATATGTCTCTGCAGTTTTTCGCAGCCGTTGAAAGCGTTTACCAGCCTCTCAATAACCTCTTCCTCTTCTGCAGACAGACGGTAAGGATCATTGGGATCTATGGTTGGGAAATTGGTATCCAGCATCTGATACGTTTTTCCCTCAATCTCAACGGTTCCATTTTCATAATCAATTGCTTCCAGAACTCTTCGATTATCCATATGAAATTCCGGATGTCGTTCTACCAATTCTCCTTCCAGCTTGTATGCGATGATAGAAATCGCTTTATGCATCATTCGGCTCAGCTCTGCCTCCATCGCATTCAGATCGCCGCTTCCCTTGATTTTAAAACAGGTACAGGGATCATCGCCATAAGTGGATAAAGCAAAAGTAGCCAACGGCAGCAGATTAATTCCATAACCATCTTCCAGAATATCCAGATTCGAATAACGAGCACAGATTCTCACAACATTGGCTATACATGTTTTCTGCCCGGCAGCCGCACCCATCCACAGAATATCATGATTCCCCCACTGAATATCCACAGAATGATACTCCATCAGCTTATCCATAATCAGATGCGGTCCCGGTCCCCTGTCATAGATATCACCCAGAATATGCAGATGATCCACTACCAGTCTCTGAATCAGCTCACTGAGGGCAATAATAAATTCCTCAGCACGCCTTACTTCAATAATCGTATCAATAATCTGTTCGTAATATGCTTCCTTGTCCAGAATCTCCGGCTTTTCCGTAATCAACTCATCGATCACATAAGCAAAATCGGCAGGCAGTGCCTTGCTCACCTTTGATCTGGTATACTTAGATGCCACACGCTTACAAACCTCAATCAGACGATATAAGGTAATCCGATACCACTCATCCATATGAGGCTCTGTTTTACTGACAAGCTTCATCTTCTCTTTCGGATAATAAATCAGTGTCGCCAAAGCTTTTTTGTCCTTAGTACTCAGCGTATGTCCAAAAATTTCCTCAATTTTTTTCTTAACCGAACCGGAACCATTCTTCAGCACATGGGAAAACGCCTCGTACTCTCCATGAATATCTGTCAGGAAATGTTCTGTACCTTTGGGAAGATTCAGGATTGCCTGCAAATTGATAATCTCTGTAGATGCTTTGGCAATCGTAGGATACAGCTCCGCCAGACGTTCCATAAGTCTCAGTTCCATCGGTTCCATATTAATCTTTTCCATATAAACCCCCTTGCCTTTTTCTTTCATCATACATGTGTTTACTCTCTAATTATAGCAGATTTTTACCATTTTTAAGAGAAAAATCTATTGTTTTTCTAGAAATTTTGATTTAAGATTAAAAAAAATAAAAATTGTGCAGTAATAAATACAATGCTGCACCCGTTCGTGAAAGGAGCAATACTATGTTAAAAGGAATTCCTCAGATTTTATCCCCTGAATTACTGAAAGTTTTATGTGAGATGGGACACAGCGATCGTCTGGTCATCTCTGACGGCAATTTCCCGGCAGAGTCCATGGGAAAAAATGCTATCGTGATCCGCTGCGACGGACACGGCGTTCCGGAACTTCTGGATGCCATCCTGAAAGTATTTCCACTGGATACCTATGTTGAAAAACCGGTAAACCTGATGGAAGTTATGCCTGGTGACACCGTAGAAACCCCGATCTGGGAAACTTACAAAGAAATCGTTGCCAAATACGATAACCGCGGTGCAGACGCCATCGGAAATATTGAAAGATTTGCTTTCTATGATGAAGCAAAGACAGCATATGCAATTATCGCTACCAGCGAAAAAGCACTGTATGCAAATATCATGCTGCAGAAAGGTGTCGTTGTAGAGTAAGATACTTTTTTATAGTTTGAGAACGGACGGAAACTTCTTATCATTTTTTCAGAAGCAGGCCGTTCCTCCTCAGCTAGCCGCTAACTACGACTAAAATCCTTGCTCAGGAGAGCCTGAGCAAGGAAGTCTCCGTAAGCGTCGGATCTTCGGACTCACTTTTCCCAATGCTTCTGAAAAAATGATAAGAAGTTTCCTGTTCAGTTCCAAACGAAACAAAGCATGCGGGAAGGGAATTGTATGTTATACACTTCCTCAAAGAATAGCTAAGTGACAGATACATAGTTATATTTTTCCCTTACTTCGCAGTTTCATGGCTTTGTTTGGGAAGTTGGTGATGATTCCATCTACTCCCCACTCTGCCATTCGTCTCATATGTTTTTTCTTGTTCACGGTCCACACATTGACGCCGATTCCTTTTTCATGGCATTCTTTTACCTGCTCTTCGGTAAGGAAATTTATATCCGGATGGTAAAATTCCACTCCATTTTCACTTGCCAATACGCCCATGTTATCCATACGGGTTTCCATCAGAAAGCCGGCAGGGATTTCTGGAATCAGTTTTTTACACTTGAGCATGGACACCGGATTGAAAGATGAAAACAGGATGCGATCCTCCAAATGAAATTGTCGGATCATTTCAATCACTTTTTCTTCCATATTCTGATAATAATAAACGCTGTTTTTCAGTTCCATATCCGTTATCAAATCTGTATCTTTCACCCAATCCAGGTATTCCTCCAATGTGGGGATTCTCTGGAACTCATATTTCCCCGGAAATGCTCCCCAGCAATCAAATCTACAGAGTTCTTCATATGTATAATCCCGGATAAATCCGGAACCATTGGTGGTACGGTCAATCGATTCATCATGCATGATCACAGGCACTCCATCTTTTGTCAGATGTACATCCAGCTCGATCCCGTTACATCCTGTTTCATATGCTTTCTGAAACGCCAGCATGGTATTTTCCGGATACTTTCCACTGAAACCTCTGTGTGCAAATATTTTCATCCTGTTCTCATTCTCCAAACAACATGTTTCCTCTTCCGGTCGCTGTTTTGACATATCCGGAGTAAAAATCAGATATTCCTGCTTATAATTACCCCAGATGGTACAGGGCTCCTTCAAAAAATAAAATGTAAAAAAAAGCATCTCTCTGTCGATCAATTCCAACGCAATAGCCAGAATCTCCTCATCCAGCGGAATCAGCAATTCAGATCCCTTTTCCTCCAGATTTTTCAGATACTCCTGCTGCTGCGGCTGAAGAACCGACAAAATCCGATCCTTCGACTCCTGTTCCAGAAATGGATAATAACAATCCACAAAAGAACCTTCATCCCCGTTCTTTTTCCACAATTCCCGGATGTACCTGTCCGCCATCCGTGGGCTGAAATACTGGCTTTCCCAGGCATACTCAGACATACCGTTCTGAATCTTCTCAAAATAAATACCACCCCGGGCAACTAATTCCTGTGGTGTCATACACTCGCCTCATTTCCTGCTAAAATTCTGTAGAAAGTATACTTTTTTGTTAATTTGAAAGGGGACGGAAACTTCCTATCATTTTTTCAGAAGCAGGCCGTTCCTCCTCAGCTAGCCGCTAACTACGACTAAAATCCTTGCTCAGGAGAGCCTGAGCAAGGAAGTCTCCGTAAGCGTCGGATCTTCGGACTCACTTTCCCCAATGCTTCTGAAAAAATGATAGGAAGTTTCCTGTTCTCTCCCAAATGTAACATAATGCGTGCGGGAGAGATAGATGTTGTACTTTTACACAAGGAATATCCGTTTCCCAAATTGTAATTATTGTGATTAAAGTTCAACATACATTCCTTTCGGGCGTACTTTGTTTCTTTTGGAATGAAACAGGAGAATCTCTGGTATTTTTCAGAAGCATTGGGAAAAGCGAGTCCGAAAATATGCACTTAGCAAGACTTTGGCGCAAAGGCTTTCCTGAGCGTCAATTAGTCGCGCTTAGTGCAGAGTTGAGGAGGAGCGGCCTGCTTCTGAAAAATACCAGAGATTCTCCGTCCCCCTCCAAACGAATTACAAAAAAGCATACATTTTTACAAGTTCATTATAATTCAGTCTCATGCAGACAGCAATAGGAAGGTTCTATGATTGATTCCCCATACGGTATTGATATTCCGGCATCTTATCCAATCCGTTACCAAGTACCTTATTACCCACGTATTGAAAACTTCCATCATCTGCGAACCGAACGGTAAGTTCATGTGTAATGAAAGCCTCATTGCATTGTACTTTCTCGCAGACTGCATCTACAATTAAGGTAATCGTCCCTTCACCATTGTCCTGAATATCCGTCACCTCAGGAAATGAATTTCCCAGGAAACTGAGTGCTCCATTGGCAAATCCAAGATCTGCCCAACCGTAACTTTCTGTTTCCGGGTCATAAACCGCCCAACTGCGAATCTGCTCTGCCGTTACCGGAAGATACTCCATGAGCAGACTCTCAAATTCATCAGCAGGGATTCCGGTTTGATTCTCCTCCGGGCAATACTTTTTCTGATATTTCATCTGATACAGATATTCATAAATTCCATTGTAATCCAGTTTGTCCATATGTTCTGTGTCCCAGTCAGAACACAACAGATTATTTCCCTGATAACCCACTTTTTCAACACAAAGTTCAGACATACGGCGATTTTCCTCACCCAACGGTTTCACCCGTACCATGTGGCTGCCATCCACCACTTCACTGACTTCCGATTCTTCGGGAACACAGAGTTCATAACAAAACCAGCCTTTCTCTGTATAGTCCCATTTTTTAAGTCTTGTATAAGAAATATATGAAATGACCGGCTGATTTTTGACATTCCATGCAGCATCAGAACTTAACACGTACAGATTTTTACCATCAAATTGATATTTCTTTCTTCCGATGCCGCCGTGGGAACGCACTTCGTACAATATCACAGAACCTTCTATTCCTTCCCTGCAGGAATTCAAGAAAGAATCCATCACCTCATAATTTTCCATATCAGAGTACGTCACTACTGCTGTGACCGGGCAACCAGTCTCCCCAAGTGTGGTTTTCATCTGAAGCAGAGGTTCATTTGCAAGAACCACATTAGAAGCTTCCCCTTTATCTGCCTGGAGATATATGTTCTCAATATAACCCATGACTTTTCGGCAGTCCTCTTCGGCTTCTTTTCTCTCACTTTCATTGACAGGCAGATCATAACCCTGGTCCGTTTCTTCCGATTGCGATTTATCTTCTGATTCATTTAAATAATCTTCTGAAATATCTTCCCAGGAAATATCCGTCTCAGCAGTTCCTATCACTGTTTCGGAGGAAGTTTCTGCTTTATTACAGCAACAGAATAACCCACATAATGCGATTACAGCAAAAGGTAACAGGGTTCGCAGAATAGTATTCTTTGATTTTAACAGCATCTATTTTAATACCTCCATAGAGCAATGCCGCTTGTAAACTTATCTTTTTTCAAATCTTTCCATGATGCACTGATGCTTTTTCGTCTTTTTATCGTAATTAATAGCAACAAGAATAATATTTCCTATATACTGCAATAATGCTTTGGGATATTCCCGCTCTTTTATTTGTTGAATTGCTGACACTGTACTTTTATTCCACTTTAACTCAACTACTAATGCAGGGTACTCTCCCGTATACTCAATTTTAGGAATATACACAAAATCTGCAAAACCTTTCCCTGTCGGTAATTCACGTATAGGTTTGAAATAATACCTCATAGAGCTCAAATACGCAATTGTCAAAACACTACTGAGAGAATTTTCATCATTGTACTGTATTGTGGAGACATACTGGTCATGTATATTTTCAATCCCAGAAGCAACTACTTCTGCATCCATTTCCAGTGTTGCATCAAGCATTTCAAGCGATTTCCTCTGAAAATCAATCATCTCATCCCATTCTTTTCTTCTGATTGCGGCAGTCAATTCCTGACGAATTTCTTCATTGGGTACAAATGCCATTTTACAGTTCTGATCATAACCCAAATATCCCAAATGAATCAGACAAGTAAGAACATCGTCTTTATTGGAAAAACTGACCATATCATTCTGAAAAGAAGATATATCAACTTCCACGACCGAACCAGAAAGCATCTCTATCATAGCATTTTTTAACCCATCAAAATCCATATTAATCAAAGGGACAATAGATTCGAATGTTCCGGTTTCAGACCAATAACTTTTAAATTTTCCTTTCGTCATAACGCCGACCACTGCTTTAGGATTATACACCTGATGATTTTCCAGCAAATAGCCGTTATACCATCGCTTTACTTCATTGAAATCCCTGTTGTATCGTTTACAAAGACCTTCCACCTCATCTTCTGTAAAGCCAATATACGGTGCCAGATCACCTGCATCCAACATGGTAAATTCGTCAAAATTATTTAAAGCTGACTGTGTACGCAGTTTTTTAATAGGAAGTATTCCTGTCAAATAAGCCAGGGCAATATAACGTTTTGGTACATTTCCCTTAAATATACCTCGAAGGAAATTAATATATTCCTCCTGCACTTTCTGATTAGCAGACTCATCACGAATGAGCACATCCCATTCATCAACGATAACGATAAATTTCTTCTTCAAAACCGCATTGATCCGTGAAAGTGCATCTGTAAGTGACTGTACTTTTTCCGGAAGCTCTTCGGGGTATAATTCCCGTAATTCGTCAATCACACTTTTTGTAATAAAAGAAACAACTCTTTCCGATCCACCTGCCGCTTCTATACACCATTGTACATCAAAATGAATAACATCAAATTTATTCAGATACTCTTTAAAAGTCCCACTCTTACCGATCTCAAGATTCTCAAATATTGTTTCTGAATCACAACCCTTGCTATAATAAGCAATAAGCATATCAACGGTTGTGGACTTACCAAATCGACGTGGTCGGCTATTGCAAATAAAAGCGGCATCTGTATCAATTGCTTCATTGGTATAATTCAGAAGTCCTGTCTTATCAACATATATTTTGGAATTTAGCATTGTCTGAAATGCACTGTTATCTGAATTCACAAATATTCCCATATGTGCCACTCTCTCCCTTCCAACTTAACAGAGTATCATCTCTCTGCTTATAACACGATAATGATTAACAAAATCTCTTTTTATCTTATCATACGCATTGTCGTTAAGCAAGAACCAAGCAAAAAGGCTGAACTATAAGTTCAGCCTTCATTGTCTTTCTCATATCTGATTATTCCGTAATTGCCCACACTCTCGCCGGAAGTCCTGTGGCACCTTCAATCCTTGGATAGGACACAATAATTACAGCACCGGCCGGCTGAACCTGATCCAGATTTTTTAAAAGTTCAACCTGTAATTTTTCCTGTTCCAATACATATCTCTCGCATACAAGATCACCATGGGCTTCTGCCACCGCAGACGAGTCCGTATCCAGTGTCTCATGACCATTTGCCGCTGCGTTTCTGACTTTATAAATATATTCCAATGCCTCAAGAGACCAGCCCGGGAAATTTTCACTTCCATCTTCTTTCAATCCTGATAAAGCGTCAATATCCGGCCATCTTTTGTACCAGTCAGTACGAAGAGCCACAAATGCGCCATCAGGAATTGGTCCATATTTTTCTTCATAGGCTTTAATATCTTCAACTGTAACAGCATATCTGATGTTTTCCTTTACCTTTTCTGTGATATCAATGACTACCAGCGGAAAAATCAGGTCATTCACATCATATTTTTCTGACAAATCCTTACCTTTGGCAAAATGTCCCGGGAAATCAATATGAGTACCAAACTGCCCCGGGAACTTAAACGTCTGAATCAGACATTCCAGCTCAGGCTTTCCCCAATCCCATACCGTTTTAGATAACTCAACCGAACCGCTGGGAATTCCTGACCAATAAGGGCTCTTATTATTCAGTGAATGTGACAGCTCCACCCATTTGTATGTTTTTGCTTCTTCCAGTGCATTCCATAATTTGTAATCTGACATTTTTCATTCTCCTCGTATAATAAGTTTGTAAGCAATAAAAAGCTTACAGACTTATTCTTTTTTGAATAGACAGAAGGATAATTCTAAACATCCTTTCCGAAGATTCTCCTTCACCAATGCTGGTTCATCCTTTCTCTGTCTATTGGTTA
>JALERM010000073.1 GCA_022764165.1 Eubacterium sp.
CACCGCACTGACCCACAATTAAGTGTCCATACATTTCTATATGGTAAACATCTAGACCCGTACATTCGCGGTTTTCGTCAGTCCGTCGTGGACATTCTCACCATAGATATTTTATAGACTCCCGACGTGTCATCTGCATACAGTACCTCTACCGCACTTTCGACAGCTGTATTTCTACACTGTTTCGGCAGACTTCCGCCGACTTTATCGAGCTCCTGACCCAACCATTACAGTCGGAGCCGGTCGAAGTATCAGAGAAGGCATTTCAAGGCGTTACCCTATCATTCTACCTTTCGAATTATCAGTTGTTACTTACCTCGTAAGAAGGTAAGTCCGACGATTTTAGCATCGCATGGTCATAAGTCCATGAAGTTTTACCCTCATAGAGCGATGTTTGTACGTCAACGTGTCGCACCAAAGATATTTTCAATTTCCCTGCTGGCAAGAAGATCTTTGATATTCTGTGTGATTCCAGTCGGTACGCCTCCCCATTTTCTGAATCTCTTCCAGATTTCTACGGAATAAGCTGCTGTTTGTTCTTCTTTGAGCAGAAGGTGGAATTCATCGATATAGTACCTGGTATATTTGATGCCACGGTTGATTGTAACTCTGTTCCATACCTGATCCTGGACGATGAGCATTCCGATTTTCTTCAGCTGCTTTCCAAGTTCCTTAATATCAAAGCAGACAATACGGTTATTCAGTTCCACATTGGTTCTATGGTTGAATACTTTCAGTGATCCATTTACATAGATTTCCAGTGCTGTTGCAATTCTCTGGGCCTGGGGTTCTTTCTGCTTTCTGAGGCAATCATACAGGTCACCAAGGACCGGCATATTTTCCGGTTTTGGATCTGCAAAGTACTTCTGATACACCAGTGGAAGACAACGGTCAATCACTGATTTTTCCTCTGCTTCAATACCATCCCTGCTTCCCATGATCAGCTCACATAAGGACAGGACAAAATCGGATTTTACACCAAGTGGATTGTCATCATCGGAATAATCCATATTGATATCCATTGGATTGATATAATCCTTACTGGTCGGTGAAATGTGTACTACCTGTCCGCCAAGTGCATGGACCAGTGGATAATACTCGCCCTCCGGATCCCCGATGATAATGTCATCCTTCGTGACAAAGAACGCATTGGTGATCTCTCTTTTTGCTGCAAAGGATTTACCAGATCCAGGCGTACCAAGGATCAGTCCATTCGGGTTTTTCAGCTTTTTACGATCCACCATGATCATGTTGTTACTGAGTGCATTCAATCCGTAATATAAGGATTCTCCTGCCATAAAAAGTTCCTGTGTCGTAAATGGAACAAAGATCGCTGTACTGGTAGTCGTAAGAGCCCGCTTGATCGGGATATGATTTACTCCCAGCGGAACACTGCTCATCAATCCTTCTTCCTGCTGATAATCCAGACGTTTCAGTACACAGTTATATTTCTGTGCGATACCGGCCGTCTGGAAGATGGCATTATCCAATGCCTGTTTTGTCTTTGCAGTATTTAAAAAGAGCGCTGTTACAAGGAACATACGCTCATTTCGTGACTGCAGATCTTCCAAAAGACGTTTGGCTTCTCCGCCATAAGTATTCAGATCCGATGGGATGATATCCATATCATATCCGGATCTTACCGCCTTTTTCTGCTCTTCAATTTTCATTCTGTTGATATCCGTAACCTTGCTTTTTACAAGCTTGATTGCTTTCATCTGATCCACAGACTGGACATGCAGATTGACAATGAGATTCTTATCAATATCCAGAAATTCTGCCAGCATCTTATCTGTAAGCTCCGGTGCCAGGATCTGCAAATAAGAGACTGCTCCGATGGTATTTCCCATACGGAATGTATTTCTGTCCTTGAATACAAAACTGGTCGGTGCCACATAATCTTTGGTATTGAGTCCTGTACGGATCATGGAACCATAATCAAACTGGAAGTCTGTCATGTTATCTGGATTGAAAGTCTCATATAAAATCTGCAGTCTTTCTACCCCATTCAATGGATAAGCCGGAACTCCAAGGATCTTGAAGTTGTTCAGGATATCTGATTCAATACGTTCCAGCTTTGGCTTTGCTTCCCGGATATTGTCTGCTTCAATGGAGAAGGTGATATATTTTGATTTCACCAGTCCATTATTTCCTTTCGCCAGCTGCTGTTTCAGCATCTTGGCATATTCCATACGAACATCATCAAAAGCATCCTCCTGAGGACGGATCCGGATGACCTGTTCAAATTCTTTCATGCTGCTTTTATGATTGATAAAACTCAGCTGAAAATGGATACTGGCATCAAAGTAATTGAGGAAATCGCACCAGTTTTCAAAGATTGCATTTTTGTCCTCGTTCTGAGCCAGCTGGTAGTTGATATCATAGAAGCGAATACACTTAGAATACGTTTTTCCCTGTACCCTACAGATCCCATCTTTTCCCATTTCCTTATAAGCGATTGACTGCTGGACGGACAGTTTTTTCTGCCTGCGTTTTTCTTCCTGCTTTTCTTTTTTCTTTTTCTCTTTTCTGTCTACTTTTTTGTACCCGGTATCTGCGACAGTTTTCTTATTTTTCTTTTTTCGCAACCGTTTTTCCTCCTTTCGGTTTTCCTGCATCCGGAGACTGTCTGATCTGTTCCGGATCTGTTTCATAATAGTTTTCAGTTTCATATTTTCTGACGGGTGGACGAAGAAACTTCACCCGGATCATATGCATCAGAACATCTTCCAGGTGCATCCCGTCTTTTTCGTACATGGCAAATAAAAATGCCGGTAACATCAAAAGCACCATGACCGTTGCCGCATTACTGTTTCCCATCACATTACGCAAGAGGAAATAGCTTGGAATTCCCATTGCAGCACCAATCCCAATACAGATCAGCTGTCTTTTGGTCAGGTTAAATGCTACTTTATTTTTTACCTTCGTTAAGTCTTTCGGTACGCTGACATATGCCATGATTTTCACTCCTTCCTGTAAATTAGTGCGCGTTAAATATCGACTTACTTAAGGATGCCGTCTTAAAGAGGCTGTAACATAAGATCACTGTGTAAGCCATAACGCCAAATAATGAAGAACTCAGATTATCTGAATACTGGATACCTGCAACAAGCACTGCATAGATTGCAACGCATACCATCATCAGAAATGCCTGGAAAGCCAGGGCAAAGAGTCCTCTGAAATAATTCGTGCCGATCTGTCCCCATTCTCTGTTACTCATAGTTGCGAATGGAATCGGCGCAACTGAGGTATATAGGTAAATCTCTATCATACGTCCATACATGATCACTGTGATCAGTACAGACAGGATTCTCATACAGAAGCCGGCGATAAGGGTTTCCAGCGCCAATACAACAAGTTCTCCGATTTCCATACTTTCCAGTGTTGCGGAAAGATCCGTCAATGCCGAAGAAATATCAATGGCGGTACTTCCTGTGATAACACCGGCCGCAGAATTAACTACGTGCTGGCCCACATCGAATACCGCCATTGTGATCGTAAATGTGTTACTCACCAGATATACAGCGATCCACATTTTTACGAAGTACTTGAAAAACATCCAGGTATCAATATCATGCATGTTGTTGCGCTCGGTCAGCATAGAAATCAATTCGTAGCAGAGTACGAGTGTGATAATAATACCTGCGATCGGCATGATCACGGAATCCGATAAGTTCCGGATCATACTGAATATGCTGCCGTTCCACCCTTGCGGGGTCTGTCCAACCTGGGTAGCGATTTCACCAGTCTTTTGATTGACATCAGTAAACATCGTGTCCAGGTTGGAAGTGATCATCCCGGTTAAGAGTTCCCTCATCCATTCCTCAATCGCATCAAAAATCTGACTGAACATTGGATCTCTACTCCTTTCTCTTAACCAAATAATCCACTCAGAAGCGGGATCAGCTGTGTTCCGATCAGGATAACACCACCACCGCTCATCAGCTGCTTAATTCCCTGGGATTTTGCACCCGGGTTGTCGTTTCCATAACCTTCCATCAGGTTGATTACGCCCCAGACACCAAGACCGGCACCGATTGCAACGACCAGTGTCTGAAGGATATTGATTGCACTGCTAAAAAAAGCCATAATCATATGTGAACAAACGCTTTTTCTTATGGTCTGTAAGCGTTTGGCTCTACTCCTTTCCCTTTTATTCAGACCTTTTTTGTATCCTTACCTGAAATAGCAGGGTGCTCGAATTTTTTCTTTCATATCAATCCTCACCTTCCTCAGCTTCAATCGCTGATATATCTTCTTGTGATACGGTTACTTCATACATTTCAAATTCTGTATCTTCCGACATCACCAGTCGGTGTTCCAGATATTTTTCGACATCAAACGCATTATTCTTATTGAAATCGGCAAGCTCTTTGTACCGTTTGTGCTTTGTGATGTCATATTTGTTGCTTAAAAACGGCCGGACTCCTCGAAGCTGTAAGATACATTTTTTTCCATCCATGACCGCCAGCTCATCTCTACTCATCAGTTCTTTTCCTGTCTTTTGATAGTTCAGCCCATAGGACCGGTTGCTGCCTCTGGTGTCTGATGTGTTGTAAAGATCAATGGTTTCCTTTCCCAGGGTTTCTGATATTTCTTTCAGTGTGGAACTTTCCTTTCCACCAAGGAAAAGAACAGTGTCACAGTTACCTGTGATCGTCTCTGCAGCATCCTTATAGATGGTTTTCAGCTGAGATTGTGACTGCAGAATGATAGAAGCGGAGATTTCCCTGCTTCGGATCGTAGCAATCAATTTGTCGAATTTTGGAATCTGTCCGATATTGCTGAACTCATCAAGAAGCAGCCGTACATGATAGGGAAGTCTGCCTCCATGCCCATCATCCGCTTTATCACAAAGCAGGTTAAAGAGCTGGGTGTACATAATCGCTACCACAAAGTTGAATGTGTCATCGGTATCACTGATGATGACAAACATAGCTGTTCTCTGATCACCGATCATATCCAGTTCCATTTCGTCATACGACATGATTTCTCTTAGCTCCTGAATATCAAATGGTGCGAGTCTGGCACCACAGGAAATCAAAATCGATTTTGCAGTTTTGCCGGCAGCAAGCTTGTACTTGCGATATTGCCTTACTGCAAAGTGTTCCGGATTTTCTGCTTCCAGTTCTTCAAAGAGCTCATCCACCGCATTTTTGAATTCTTCATCTTCCTCACGAGTTTCACTGGCATTGATAAATTCAAGCAGTGTGGAGAAATTCTGTTCCTCTTCCGGAGCCTCATACCAGATATATCCGATGAGGGCACTATAGAGCAGCTTTTCTGCTTTGACCCAGAAATCTTCGGTGGCTTTTTCCCCTTCGCCTTTGGTATTGGCAATGATGGTATTTACCAGTTTCAGGATATCTTTTTCACTTCGGATATAGTGGAAGGGATTGTAGTGCATGCTCTTTTTGAAGTTGATCGTGTTCAGCACTTTGATACGATATCCTTCATCAGAAAGCATTTTTCCACATTCAACCAAGATAGTTCCCTTCGGATCCGTGACCACGTAAGAAACTTTCTTTGGCATCTGCATCAGGTTCGGCTTCACATAGAATCGTGTTTTACCGGATCCGGATCCACCGATAATGATGACATTTTTGTTCCTGGCATATTTGGGCTGTTTCGGTCTGGAATTCATCGTTAGTCGTTCCGTCTGTGTCAGT
>JALERM010000084.1 GCA_022764165.1 Eubacterium sp.
ACAGACATTATTTGTACTGTCAGGCAGTATTCCTGCAGGCGTAGACAAAGGAATCTATGCGGAGATTATTTCTCGTGTACATAAAAAAGGAGCAAAAGTACTTCTGGATGCAGATGGAGAATTATTCAGAAACGCCCTGCAGGCCGGTCCTGATATGATAAAACCCAACCGTGTAGAACTGGAAGAATATGCGAAAATGGATTACCGGGCATCGGAGGAAGAACTGTTTGCCATAGCTGAAGATTTTGCGGCTAAAGGGATTCGTACAATTGCGGTATCCATGGGACAGAGCGGAGCAATCTTTGTCATGGGAGATATAAAGGTGAAGTGTCCGGCATTATCGGTGAAAGCGCATTCTACGGTAGGAGCCGGAGATGCTATGGTGGCAGCACTTGCCTATGCCTGGGATGAAAAATTGCCGGAAAAAGAAATCATTCGTCTGTGTATGGCAGTATCTGCCGGGGCAGTTACTACGATCGGAACGAAACCGCCGGCAAAAGATCTGGTTGATACATTAAAAAAACAGGTTGTTATGGAAGAAATGGGGAAATAGAGATATGAAAACAAAAGCAGTAAGATTATATGGAACAAGAGATTTACGTCTGGAAGAATTTGAATTGCCGGCAATCAAAGATGATGAGATTCTGGTAAAAGTTATGAGCGACAGTATCTGCATGTCCACTTACAAACTGGCAGAACAGGGAAAGAATCATAAAAGAGCACCGAAAAACATTGATACCAACCCGGTTATCATTGGCCATGAGTTTGCCGGTGTGATCGTGGAAGTGGGAGAAAAATGGAAAGACCAGTTCAAACCGGGCCAGAAATTTGCACAGCAGCCGGCTTTGAACTATAAAGGAAGCCTGGCATCTCCGGGATACTCTTATGAATATTTTGGCGGAGCCTGCACCTACTGCATCATTCCTCATGAAGTAATGGAACTGGGATGTTTGATGCCCTATGAGGGAGACAGCTTCTTCGAGGCATCTCTGGGAGAGCCTATGAGCTGTATTATCGGAGGATATCATGGAAATTATCATACCAACAAAAGAAACCATGATCTTGCCGTAGGAACGAAAGAAAACGGAAATATCATTATCCTCGGCGGCTGCGGACCTATGGGTCTTGGTGCAGTCAGCTATGGTATCCAGTATAAAAACAAACCAAAACGCATCGTTGTGACCGATATCAGTGACGAAAAAATCCAGCGTGCGAAAGAAGTTATTCCGGAAGGCAAAGCAGCAGAAAATGGTGTAGAACTTCTGTATGTGAATACGGCGAAAATGGCAGATCCGGTAAAAGAACTGATGGACATTACTGACGGACACGGATATGATGATGTATTTGTCTATATTCCCAATAAACATGTAGTGGAACTGGCTGACAAGCTTCTAGCATTTGACGGATGTATGAATTTCTTTGCAGGCCCCACCGACAATCAGTTCAAGGCAGAAGTAAACATGTACAATGTACATTATACCAGTGCTCATATTATGGGAACCACCGGCGGCAATAACGATGACCTGATCGAGGCCAATACGCTGGCTGCAGCAGGAAAGATTGAACCGGCTGTTATGGTAACTCATGTGGGAGGAATTGATTCCATCGCTGAAGCCACATTGAATCTTCCGAAGATTCCGGGAGGAAAGAAATTGACTTATACACAGTTCGATATGCCGCTGACAGCCATTGAAGACTTTGAAGAGCTGGGCAAAACGGATCCGTTATTCAAGAAACTGGATGAAGTCTGCAAAAAGAACAGAGGCCTGTGGAGTGTAGAAGCAGAAAAAATCCTGTTTGAACATTTTCATGTAGAAGCGTAAGGAGGGCGTAAGTATGGTATCACAGAAAATCGTAATTAATAATCAGTCAGGACTTCATGCAAGACCGGCAAGTATCCTTGCACAGGCAGCAGGAAAATGCAAATCCAACGTACTTATTAAAACCGGAACAAAAACAATCGTGGCAAAAAGTATTTTGAATATTATGGCGGCAGCAATCAAATGCGGAACAGAAATCGAACTGTGCTGTGACGGCGAATCAGAACAGGAAGATCTGAAAAAACTGGTTCAGCTGATTGAGAGCGGATTGGGAGAATGAGTATGAAAAATATACAGGTGAAAAAAACTGCATCAAGAGGCATTGCCATTGCGCCTGTGTACTGCTATCAGGAACCGGATCTTGCACCGGATTGTCGGGGAATCTGTGAGGAACAGATTCCCCTGGAAGAAACCAGATTTGAAGAAGCCAGAAACCAGGTAATCACCAATCTTAAGGAACTGGCAGAAAAAAATGAAATATTCGCAGCTCATCAGGAAATTGCCGGCGATTTCATGCTTCAGGAAGGTGTTCTTGGTAAAATCAGGGCGGAAAAGAAAAATGCACAGATGGCACTGCAGGAAACCATAGAGGAAATTGCAGCTATTTTTTCCGGCATGGATGATGCTTATATGAAAGAACGTGCAGCTGATGTGAAGGATGTGGGCAAACGTCTGATGGCTGCTCTGAAAGGCACCATACTTCCCGATCTGGGACAGATGGAAAAAGAATCTATTGTGGCAGCCAGAGATCTTTATCCGTCCGATACCGTAAAAATGAATCCGGATCTGGTAAAAGGGATCATCACAGAAGAAGGCGGCGTGACAAGCCATGTGTCAATCATGGCAAGAAGCATGAATATACCGATTCTTGTAGGTGTGAAAGGAATACTTGCGGAGTTGACGGAAGGCATTTGTGTCTGTATGGATGCAGAAAAGGGAAGTATTGTCATCAATCCCGATGAACAGACCAGAGCTTACTATGAAGACCAGAAGGCTCAGTATGAGAAAGTTAGAGAAACTCTGATGAAAATGAGAAACCGGCCGGCGATTACCCGGGCAGGAAAACGTATCAGCCTTTGTGCCAATGTGGGGAAGCTGGAAGACATCCGACAGGCACTGGAAATGAACATTGACGGTGTGGGACTGTTCCGCAGTGAGTTCCTTTATATGGAAAATACCCATTTCCCCACAGAGGAAGAACAGTTTGAGGTGTATAAAGAAGCTGCCGAACTATGTCCCCAGGAACTGACGATCCGCACGCTGGATATCGGTGGTGACAAAGAACTTCCATATTTCACATTTGAGCATGAGGAAAATCCATTCCTTGGATGGCGGGCGATCCGGATTTCTCTGGAAATGAAAGACATGTTTAAAGAACAGCTACGTGCCATTCTCCGTGCCAGTGCATTTGGAAACGTTCGTATCATGTTCCCGATGATCATCTCCCTGGAAGAGCTTCGAGAAGCCAAAGCAGTCACAGAAGAATGCAAAGAAGAACTGCGAAATGCCGGACAGGACTTTGATGAGAACATCCAGATCGGTATGATGATGGAAACACCGGCCAGCGTAATCCTTGCCGAAGAATTTGCAAAAGAAGCAGACTTCTTCAGCATCGGAACCAACGATCTGACCCAGTACCTTCTGGCAGTGGACAGAGGAAATAAAAAAGTATCTGACCGGTACGACTTCATGCATCCGGCCGTACTGAAAGCAATCGAACAGATTATCCGTGCCGGACATAACCACCAGATCAAAGTGGGAATGTGCGGAGAAATGGCAGGAAACGTGGAAGCGGCCAAAGTGCTGCTGAAGATGGGACTGGATGAATTTAGCATGTCGGCGGGGAATGTAGACTATATACGGCAGGTGATTGTTGAGTTTGAATAATGGATATGAGCCAAGAAATGCCAAATGGAATATTTCTTTTTTTCATAACCACGCATAACACAGCGAAAAAAGTCTCTGAGATTGGCTTGCTATTCACCGGCCTCTGAGGTACAATAAAGTTGGAATGGTGCAGGAAGAACTGTGCCAGCCAGGAAAGGAGGATGGGCCGAATGCTGAAAAAGAAACTTCCTGTTGGAATAGAGGATTTTGAAGAAATCCGCACAGAAGGCTTCTATTATATAGATAAGACAGGTCTCATCCGCGACTTGTTGAATAATTGGGGAAAGGTCAATCTATTCACCCGTCCTCGCCGTTTCGGAAAGACGCTGAATATGAGTATGATGAAAAACTTCTTCGAGATCGGAGCGGATAAGACGCTGTTTGATGGTTTGACGATCTCTAAAGAGACGGCACTGTGTGAAAGATATATGGGGAAATACCCGGTTATTTTCATCTCACTAAAAGGTGTGGATGGATTGAATTTTGAGGAAGCCTGTGGAGCACTGCGGAGAATTATCAGGGCGGAGGCATCTCGTTTCAGAATGTTGCTTAGCAGTGAAAAGATTGCTGATGAAGATAAGCAGTTGTTTCTCAGGATTCTTCAAGAGAAAGACACGTTTGATGATGTTCGGGATAGTCTGCGAATGCTCTCTTCGCTGTTGAATCAATGTTTTAGTGAGAAAGTCATCCTGCTGATTGACGAATACGATGTACCATTGGATAAGGCATTTCAGCATGGCTATTACGAAGAGATGGTATCGCTGATTCGCGGGCTGTTCGGACAGGTACTGAAGACCAATGAGTGCTTACTGTTTGCTGTCCTGACAGGGTGTCTGCGTGTGTCAAAGGAGAGCATTTTTACAGGACTGAATAACTTTGATGTTAATTCGATTGTTGATGTAGAGCATGATGAGCATTTTGGTTTTACTGAAGCGGAAGTTCAGGAGCTTATGGAAGATTATGACATGGAAGAAAAGGCAGGTATTGTAAAAGAATGGTATGACGGATACCACTTTGGCGATACGGATATATACTGCCCGTGGGATGTGATCAGGTATACAAAAAAACTGCTGGCGGATCCTAACGCAGAGCCGGAAGCTTTTTGGATCAACACCAGTGGGAATGACCTGGTGAAACGTTTTATCGATAAGGCGGATAAAACGACCCAGAATGAGATCGAACGCCTGATTGCAGGGGAGGCGATCGAGAAGAAGGTTCGTCTGGATTTGACCTATAATGAGCTGGATTCCAGTATTGACAATCTGTGGAGCGTACTTTTTACCACCGGCTACCTGACCAAGACGGGCAGGGCGATAAACGGTGTCTACAAGCTGGTGATTCCCAACCGGGAGGTGCGGGAAGTTTTTATTTTACAGATACAGGAATGGTTCCGGGAACGTATGGCAGATGATGAAAAGCCAATGCGTGAGTTCTGCCGGGCATTTTTAAAAGGAGAGCCGGAGAGGATAGAAAAAAGGCTTAACATCATCCTGAACCGGATGATCAGCGTTTTGGATGCGAAGGCTCCGGATAACAAAAAAGAGAACTTTTACCACGGTTTGCTGCTGGGGTTACTCCGGAGTGAAATAAACTGGTTGATTTTGTCCAATGCAGAATCCGGGGATGGTTTCAGTGATATCCTGATTGAACCGGAAGACCCTGACGCCGGAATCGTTATTGAGGTAAAATATGCATCCAGCGTTGCAGGGCTTGAGAAAGCCTGTGAGGAAGCACTGAAGCAGATTAGAGAAAAGCGATATGACGAAAGACTTCGCAATGATGGCAGGACAGATGTGCTGACCTATGGTATCGCCTTCTGCAGGAAGCGCTGTAAAGTGGTATGCGAGAGGTGCTAGGAAGTAAACCAAGGTGTTAGGCAGTGATATCAGGTGCTAGACATCCTTACGTAATATATACACGGTGTCAGGTGACCTTACGAAAATCCTAAAAGCAATCGAACAGATTATCCGTGGCGGACATGACAAATATGTTTAAGTATTGGCAACGATTTGGCAACAGTTTTTCCTTATTCAATGAATAAGATTACTTTATGAGCATAAGAAAACCTTACTGATTTGTGCGAGCAGTAAGGTTTTCTTATGCTTATTTTTTCCTTTTTCCATTGCTTTTCATACGTCGAGAAGCATATCGCTGATTTTCTGTGACGGAGCATTTTATCCATTGAGGAATAAATTGTGCTTGACAAAATGGTCTAATGCTGTTAGACCAAAGGAGGATACTATGGAAGCATTGAAGCTTGGAAACGTTGAATCACAGTTTGCAGATATTATATGGAACCATGAACCTATTCCATCCGGCGAACTTGTTAAGGTATGTGAAAATTTGGTGCTGCTCAAAGTGAGAAATTTGTGGAAGACAGATTTGAGGGTTCCTTGCCGGCTTTTTTGGCAGCTTTCACAACACGTAAAAAATTAAGCAAAGCTGAAATAGCTGAAATCAGGCAAATGATAGATTCCTTTGAGGAGGAGTAGGTATGGAAGGTATATTTATAAAATTGCTTAATTTAAGTATCCAGGCATCAATCCTTATAGTTGTAGTTTTGTTGCTTCGCGTTATACTTAATAAATCTCCAAGGTGGATGAAATGTTTCTTATGGACGTTGGTAGCAATTAGAGAAGAACACATATCCGCTCCATATTCTTTGCATAATATGGTTAGTTGGTATTGTTATCCTGACAGCATACGCTTTGGGAAGCTGCTTGCAAATATGGAGAAGAGTAAAACTGTCTATACGTACAAAAGTATTCTTTTGTGCAGAGATATAGAGCTGGCTTGTGATGAAAAAGTGATTAAAGATATGGATGCAAAACAGAAGAAGATTTATTCTAAAGTTCTTCTTTCGTTTAGTGAATCTGAAAAGCATATATTGGCATGCCCGCTTGCTTTTGGTGAAGTTGGAGTAAAAGATAGAATAAAATCTATTTTGAATTATAAAAAACCTACAATTTGGATTATTGCAGTAGCTGTTGTTTCAATTTTGGTGACTTCTGTATTATTCTTAACAAGCCCCCAAAATAATACATATGAAATAACATTCCATATTCCGGCAGGGTGCGAGAATCAACTTGTTTTTTCAGATGAGGAGATATCGCCGAAAGGGAAAATTGTTTCCTTTTTAGTAGGACAGGATGTCGGAGATACAGCAATCCAACTGAAGGGTGTTGAGGTAAAGGAAGAAAATGCCTATGATGAGCCTTTGTATGCGACGCCGGGAATGCCTGCCAAAATGGAGGTTGAGAAAGGAGCATGGTTTCAAGTAGGTATTTATGCAAGTAATGATACAGCAGAAGAAAAAACAGTTCATGTGACTGTAAAAGATGTGGAGGTTCGAATTGCAGCGATGGACATTCAGTCGTCATACCATACAATATTTGAAGAAACAAATTCGACTGGTACAGACACAATTCAAGATTCAAGGAATTCAGATGGAACGCCATCAAGGGCATATGTAGAAACATTGCAGGAGAGAATTTCAGCAGATATGGCTGCTGCAAAATTACCATTTGTAGTTACCTCCGCCATTAGGGAAAATCCCTTGAGATTGGAGGTAGAATTGACTGAGATGACAGATGAGAACATAACTATCATTCGATCATATGAAACAAATGGCAGTGCCATAACACTTGTACAAAGCAGTGGCAATGTACAAGATTTGCAACATAATAATGATTCGCAAAGTCAAATGGCTCCGAAAATTTCAAAAGAAGATGAAAACATGGGTGTGGAGTATGAAGAAACCAACGGAGGATATGTTGTCGAGGGTGATATGGTTTTGAATCATATTCTATAAAATCGGCAATAGAATGAAGAAATTATTATAGATGTATGGATTCTGGATATACATAGAAAAAATAAGTATGAAAAGCTGTAAAAATCTACGTTGAATTTTACAGCTTTTTGTGTATAATATAAATAGCAGAAACAATATATAATCAAGGAAGGAGCTGAAAGAATATGGCAAGTATTTTACCAGTATCTGATTTGAGAAATTATAACGAAGTTTTGAAGAATTGTCGCAAGGGCGAACCTGTATATCTTACCAAGAATGGAAGAGGACGTTTTGTGGTTATGGATTTTGAAGACTATGAGCGTGACCGTGCGGAAAAGAAGCTTTTGATGAAGCTGCAGGAAGCCGAAGAAGCAGTGAAAGACGGTGAAGGCTGGCTGGATTTGGATGAACTGAAGGCACTTGTGGGGGAATAAGATGTTAAAATTGCGGATTAACCCGATTGTTGTAAAGGATCTGAAGAATATTCGGGATTACATTGCTGAAGATAACGAGGAATATGCGACAAAGACCATAACGGAAATTTACGGTAAATTTGAGAATCTTCAGATGATTCCGGGAATGGGATCAGATCTTTCCAAACGAGTCAGCTTTCGAACAGACTATAAATATGCGATATGGGAAGATTATGTGATTATCTACAAGGTAGGCAACGAGTATGTAGGGATTTATCGTGTGGTCAACCGATATCAGGATATTACGAGAATCTTTGACTGATAACACGTATATACAATTTATCGAAGGACCTCCGGTTTGATGAAATGCGGAAGGTATTGGAAAGCTACGGATATGAAATGAATGCACCGAGAAGCGGAAGCAGTCATTATACATTTAGAAAGCAGGGCTGTATGCCGATCACAATACCGAAGCATGAACCAATCAAGAAAGTATATGTGGAAATGGTAAGGCAGATTGTAGAAAGCGAGGCGAAGAATGATGAAGACGCTGAATGATTATATGGCAATGTCCTATCGTATGGAAATTGTGGAGGACAAGGATGAAGGCGGATTTGTGGTTTCTTATCCGGATTTGCCTGGCTGCATTACTTGTGGGGAGACAGTGGAGAGTGCGGTAGCAAATACACTGGATGCGAAAAAGGCGTGGCTTGAAGCAGCATTGGAAGAAGGTGTGGAGATCCATGAGCCGGACAGTCTGGAAGATTATTCCGGTCAGTTTAATCTAATGTAACTGAGAAAAATGAAGAAAACGGAGAATTTGTTCATGAGAAAAACAATTATATATCATGGTAGCAATGTGGCAGTACCCAATCCCAAAATTCTGATCAATGGTTACTATAAAGATTTCGGGTATGGATTTTATTGCACTAATTTTGAAAAACAGGCAAAACGTTGGGCATTGACGAAAAAAGGTGCATCTATAGTAAATAATTATTCTTACACAGAAAATGAGAATCTCAAGACGCTTTGTTTTAAAGAAATGACAGAGGAATGGCTGGAATTTGTAGTTACTTGTCGCGGAGGAAAAGAGCATGGTTTTGACATTGTGGAAGGACCAATGGCAGATGACCAAATCTGGGATTATGTAGAAGATTATGTTACAGGGAAGATTAGTAAAGCTGCTTTCTGGGAATTGGTTAAATTCAAATATCCTACACATCAAATTGTATTTTGCTCAGAAGCAGCGTTAAGCACATTGACGTTTGAAGGGAGTGTGACTTTATGACTAATATTTACTTCCAAGATGAAGAGATAACGACAAATGACTTGTATTTTATATGTTATATGATTGAGCGTGTGGCGCGTAAACTTCATCAGAAAAATCGTTATGTAGTCAATGCGATTGGTAAGGCTGAACTAGTGCATCTTATTAGTGTAGCAAATGTGCTTCATTGTGAGAATCCCTTGCAGGTGGAAGATGATTGGATTAATGAATATGAGCTTAAAGCAGGAGATTATGACGTTACTAATGTGGATAGAGAACTGGCAGAGATAATTCCTACATCGTTAGAAATGGGAAAAGTGTATCAGAGACTTATTTCTGATACATTACAGCCGGGAGAAGACTATGTGGATGGAATTATCCGTATCTATAATGATGAGATATGTGAAGTGATTGACAATTATAATTGCAGTGCATTCTATGAGCCATCTTATGTGATAGCAAGAGCTTATCAAAATGGCGGATTTTAAAAATTCTGAATATTACTTTTTATTCCATTTCAAGAAGAAACTTCTAGTGTAATATAGCATTTTCTCCACATACT
Organism: Eubacterium sp.; assembly: GCA_022764165.1. GTDB lineage: Bacteria > Bacillota > Clostridia > Lachnospirales > Lachnospiraceae > Oliverpabstia. The sequence goes on from JALERM010000084.1 coordinate 9,740, forward strand.
ATCACTGTAACAAGAGTTACAACACAACAGGAGACAAGGAGGAAATCATATGTCTAGATCTTCTAACAACACTGCTGCTGTACCTGAAGCAAAAGGTGCTCTGGATCGTTTCAAGTTTGAGATTGCCAATGAACTGGGTGTTCCGCTTACAGATGGATACAACGGTAACCTGACCTCAAAACAGAATGGTTCTGTTGGAGGATATATGGTGAAGAAAATGATCGAAGCACAGGAAAGACAGATGAGTGCCGGACAGGGCGGCATGGGTTCTCAGGGCGGAATGAGCCAGATGTAATTCTGTAATCTTCTGATCTATGTGGCAGAACTCACGACAGTGATATATTCGCCACAACAGACGGGTGCATAACTATTCCTTAGGTTATGCACCTGTTTTTATGTTTTTGTCATAAACTAATGAGAAAAGTAATTACATAATGTAGGGTAACAGGGTATATACAAGAAAGAAGTTCGAAAAAGCCCCGCAAAAACATTTTCCGTTACAGTTCAGGCAGCCATTATGAATTGTAACCATTTTCCAGAACAAATAAGTAAAAATATACAAAAACAATTGCAGTTTATCTGTATATTTGCTATAATAAAACAAAATGTCAGGAGAAGGCGGTTTAAGCATGAATATTGGGATTATAGCGCACAACAGTAAAAAAAGTCTGATTGAGGACTTCTGTATAGCGTATAAGGGGATTTTAGCAAAACATGAAATTTATGCCACTGGCACTACCGGACGCAGAATTGAAGAAGTGACGAATCTGCATGTACACAAGTTTTTGGCAGGATCTGTCGGAGGCGACAAGCAGTTTATGGCCATGATTGAAAGAAATGCCATGGATATGGTGATTCTTTTTCATAATCCGAACATGGTGAATCCAAAGGAACCAAATGTATATCAGATTTCCAGCTGCTGTGACCAGTATAATATACCGGTGGCGACAAATATTGCTACGGCGGAATCTTTGATTCTGGGACTGGACCGTGGTGACTTGGATTGGAGAGAACAGTTTAGATAGTTTATGAGAGTAATAGCAGGAAAAGCAAGGAGTTTACGTCTGAAAACCATTGAAGGTATGGACACAAGACCAACAACCGACAGAATCAAGGAAACGCTGTTTAATATGCTGCAGCCATATCTGGCTGACAGCAGATTTCTGGATCTGTTTGCGGGAAGCGGAGGGATTGGCATTGAAGCGTTAAGCAGAGGTGCGGATTCCTGCGTTTTTGTTGAGCAACAGAAAAAGGCGGTGGACTGTATACGGGAGAATCTGCGTTTTACCCGTCTGGATCAGCAGGCTGTCGTTATGATGACGGATGCTGTGTCGGCTGTACGCCGGCTGGATGGAGGAAAACCGTTTCATTGTATTTTTATGGATCCTCCTTATAATAAAAAACTGGAGCTGGATGTTCTGGAGGCGCTTATTGGTACAACACTTGTAGACCGGGATACACTGATCGTGGTTGAGGCATCGCTGGAAACCACATGGGAATCCGTGGAAGAACTGGGCTATGAGATTGTGAAGGAAAAGCGATATAAAACAAACCAGCATCTGTTTTTAAAAAAGGGAGGAGAAAGATGACAACAGCAGTTTATCCGGGATCTTTTGATCCGGTTACCAACGGTCACCTGGATGTGATTGAGAGGGGATCGAAGTTATTCGACAAAGTTATTGTAGGCGTTTTGCACAATTCTGCAAAAAGTCCGTTGTTTTCTGTGGAAGAACGTGTTAATATACTGAAAGAGGCAACTGCACATCTGAATAATGTAGAAATTGTTGCTTTCAGCGGGTTATCTGTAGAATTTGCCAGAAAATGTGGAGCAAAGGTAATTATTCGTGGCCTTCGGGCTATCACTGATTTTGAATATGAACTTCAGATGGCTCAGACGAACAGGGTGCTTGCACCGGATATTGATACCATGTTCCTGACGACAAGTCTGGAATTTGCATATCTCAGTTCCACGACTGTGAAAGAAGTGGCTACATTCGGCGGAGATATATCCAAGTTTGTACCTGAATTTGTAAGTAGAGAAGTATACAAAAAGCTGGGCAGCCAGTAATGTAATGTTTAAGGAGTGTGTAATCATGAGCAGCAGAATTGAGCAGATTATTGAAGAAATTGAGGAATTTGTAGAAAGCTGTAAGTATCAGCCGCTGTCTACTACCAAGATTGTTGTGAATAAAGAAGAGCTGGAAGAGCTTCTGAGAGAACTGCGTCTTAAGACACCGGACGAAATTAAAAGATATCAGAAAATCATCAGCAACAAAGATGCTATTCTGGCAGATGCACAGGCGAAAGCTGACAGCCTGATTGCAGAAGCCCAGGCTAAGACAAAAGAAATGGTAAGTCAGCATGAAGTGATGCAGCAGGCATATGCCCAGGCTAATGAAACGATTGCCAACGCCAATAGACAGGCACAGCAGATTCTGGATGAAGCAACCATCGATGCAAACAATATCCGCATGGGAGCTATTTCCTATACAGATGATATGCTGGCAAATATGGAACATATTCTTGCAACTGCCATCAACGAATCTGGTGAGAGATACAGAGAGTACATCGCATCGATTCAGGGATGCTATGATATTGTTACCAAAAACAGAAGTGAGCTGGCTCCTCAGGATGACACAGCAGTTCTTGCAGCAGATATGGCAGACTCCAGCGATGATCTGTCACTGGATGATCTGGATATGGAAGAATAAGAGACAGATGGACAGTGTGATTACCGTCTGAACAGTTTTTCCCAGAATATAGGTTTTGATTGATAAGGGAGTGCCGTTAAGCATTCCCTTTGTCTGTGCTATGGAAGAAACGCCGCCGAATGTGGTGAGTGTAAGAATGATCACGTATTTTTGCATCGCAGGCATTGTGCTAAGACCGATCAAATGGATGCCGGTGGTGATTTCCATGATGCCGGGCAGAAGCCATGAGATTACTGGAAGAGAGTGAAAAAAGGTGTGTACCATGGCAGCAGCAATGGAAAACAGGATAATGTAGCCACCTAATCGTGTGATAGTCTCGAAACCGTTCATGATCGAGTAGTCAATCAGCCGTTCCGGAAGCGGCTGTGCTTGTTCGGAAATCGCACTGTCTGCTGCTGTTGATGTCACGTGAAACCTGCGAAACAAACAGCGAAATAAGAGTGATGTCAGAAACGTGGACAGATATAGGATGATAAAGGTAGGGACGGCCATTTGCCGCATGTCAAGTGTCTGTACGAGTATGTAAGATGAAATGAACATAGGGCTTGCATTGTTGGCAAATGTCAGAAGATAATCAGCCTCTCTGCGGTCAATTTTCTTTTCTTTCAGAAGATCGGCTGTCAGGCGGGCACCCATAGGGTATCCGCAGAAAAGCCCCAGTGCGAACGCATAGGTTCCGTAGAGGGAAAGTCCCAGTGACCATGAGAAAAAACGGGAAAAATGATGGAAAAATGCAGGGATTTTTCCGGCATGTATCAAGGCGTCCGACAGAATCAGGAATGGCAAAAGTGTGGGAAGAACGGTAAAAAACCAGAGACGTAGACCATCGGCAGAGGCCTGAAAGGCTTCTTTCGGATAACAGAGGAGAAACAAAAGCATTGCGATAACGGATGAAAAAAAGAAAAATCGTTTCATAAATCCTCCTGCCGTGGAAAACCATTCTTTCCTCTATTATATTCCCATACCTTGATTTTTTATGTTAAATATGTCACAATAAAAGGACATCAAATACGAATGGGAGGTTTTTACCATGGGTGTATTAAGTGCATTAAAACCTGAAAAGGTTTTTTACTATTTTGAAGAAATCTGCGGGATTCCGCATGGATCGGGAAATACAAAAGAAATCAGTGATTATCTGGTGAAGTTTGCATCGGAACGGAATCTGAAGTATTATCAGGATGACAGCAACAATGTGGTCATTTATAAAGAAGCATCGGAAGGATATGAAGATGCTCCGGTTACGATTTTGCAGGGACACTGTGATATGGTTGCAGAAAAAACAGAAGAGTCAGCACATGATTTTGAAAAAGACGGCCTGAAGCTGTTGATCGAGGGGGACGATATTACGGCTGACGGTACAACACTTGGTGGTGATGATGGAATTGCTGTCGCCTATATGCTGGCAGTTCTTGATGATGATTCTCTAAGACATCCGGCCCTTGAGTGTGTGATTACAACTGATGAGGAGATTGGGCTTCTGGGAGCGAAAGCTCTGGATACTTCTGTTCTGAAAGGAAAATACTTAATCAATCTGGATTCTGAGGAAGAGGGCTATCTCTGGATCAGCTGTGCGGGAGGACTCCGCGGCAACAGCAGAATCCCGGTGAATGTCACAGAAGCAGAAGGAATGGTGGCTGAAGTGGTTATTGACGGACTTACAGGCGGACATTCCGGAGCAGAAATCGATAAGATTCGTGCCAATGCCAATAAGCTGATGGGACGTTATCTGTATGAACTGAGTAAAATTACTGCATTTACCATTTCGGGACTGGAAGGCGGAACGAAGGATAATGCGATTACAAGAAAAACAGGTGCGGTGCTGGTGATCGATCCGGACTGCGAAGAAGAAGTAAAAGTATTTTCCGGAAAATTCCAGGAAAATCTCAGAAAAGAATACAGCGGAACAGATGCGGGTATTACGGTATCTGTAAAAATGAAGGGCATTGACACAATTGCAGCGGTGGATATGACATCCAGAGAAAAAATCATCTTTTTCCTGATGAATGTTCCCTATGGAATTGAAAAAATGAGCGGTGAGATTGAGGGACTGGTAGAAACTTCCAATAATATCGGTATTCTGAAGTTGGAAGAAGATGCCCTTTATGCTTCCTGCGGTGTGAGAAGCTCTTTTGGCAGTGCGAAACTTCATGTGTCGGATCAGATCTGTTATCTTACGGAATTCCTTGGCGGTGAGTATCATACCCATGGTGATTATCCGGCCTGGGAATACAAAAAAGATTCCAGACTGAGGGAGATTATGAGTGAGGTATATAAAAACATGTTCAACAAAGAGCCGGTAGTCAAGGCCATCCATGCCGGTCTGGAATGTGGATTATTTTATGACAGCATTCCCGGACTTGACTGTGTGTCCTTTGGTCCGAACATGAAAGACATCCATACAACGGAAGAAAAGCTTTCTATTTCTTCCACTGCAAGAATGTGGGATTATCTTGTAAAAGTTTTAGAAGAAATTCATTAATTTCCTGTTCTTTTTCAGTAATGTTCCGCATATAGTAGATAGGAACGGGAAGGAGAGGATATTTATGGAAATACAGTTATGGCGTGAAATTTTAAGTCCCTATGAACTGGCTGTAAACGAACTTGTTGAAAAATTTAATCATCTGATGAAAGAACATAGAGACCGGGGGCTCTATTCACCGATTGAGCAGGTGACCGGACGGGTAAAAAGTGTAACCAGTATTCTGGAGAAGATGAAGCGGAAGGGCATATCTTTTGAAGAAATGGAAGAAAAAGTAGAAGATATTGCGGGCATCCGCATTATCTGCCAGTTTGTGGAGGATATTCAGAGAGTATCCGAGCTGATTGCCGGCCGCAGTGACATGGAGATTATCTGTGTAAAAGATTATATTACCCATATGAAGGAAAGTGGTTATCGCAGTTATCATCTGGTTATCCATTATCAGGTTGAGACTCTGAACGGCCCCAAGAAACTGCAGGCAGAGATTCAGATCCGTACCATGGCGATGAATTTCTGGGCAACGATTGAGCATTCTCTGCAGTATAAGTACAAAACCAATATTCCACCTCATGTGAAAGAACGGCTGTCTAATGCGGCAGAAGCGATTATTGAGCTGGATCGTGAGATGTCTTCGGTACGCAGTGAGATTATGAATGCACAGAATTCCTCGCTGCTGCAGAGAACTCTTGTCATGGATATTTTGAATAATATTGAAAATCTTTATCAGAAGTCCAACAAAAGAGAAGTGGAAAAAATACAGAATGAGTTTTATCGCATTTATGCATCCAATGATTTACAACAGCTGAAACGATTTCACCGACAGCTGGATATCATTGCTGAAGGGTATCGTGCCCAGGCAGTTACCAATGATTTTAACTTGTAAAGGAATAGGATATGAAGCTTCCCAGTACATTTACTTCCCAGATGCAGGATATTTTACAGGATGAATTTGACAGTTTTCTGGAAAGTTACGATAAAATGCCCCATAACGGGCTGCGTGTGAACACATTAAAAATCACCCCACAGGAATTTGAGCAGAAGTTTTCCAGCCCGCTGGAACCGGTGCCATGGATTGAAAATGGCTTTATTTATCAAGAACAGGGGGTTTCCAGACATCCTTATTATTATGCAGGATTATATTATCTGCAGGAACCCAGTGCCATGACTCCGGCCAACCGTCTTGAGGTGAAACCCGGAGATTATGTCCTTGATCTCTGTGCGGCACCCGGAGGAAAGGCAACAGAACTGGGAAGCCGACTGCGGGGACAAGGACTTCTGGTTGCCAATGATCTGAGCAACAGCCGGGCAAAGGCGTTACTGAAAAATCTGGAACTTGCGGGCATTCCCAATATTTATGTGACCAGTGAGAATCCGGAGAAAATGGTATCGCTTTTTCCAGTTTTTTTTGACAAGATTCTTGTGGATGCCCCCTGTTCCGGCGAAGGTATGTTCCGGAAGGAACCGAAAATGATCGGGTACTGGGAAGAAAATGGACCTGAGTATTACAGTAAGATTCAAAAGGAATTGATTCTGCAGGCCGCAGATATGCTGCGTCCGGGCGGAAAGCTATTATATTCTACCTGTACCTTCAGTACTCTGGAGAATGAAGATACCATACAGTGGCTGCTGGACAACCGCCCCAACATGCATCTGGTTCCGATGCAGGGTTATCCGGGATTTGCCTCCGGACAAAAGGGGCTTAAAGAGTGTGTGAGAATTTTCCCCCATCGCATGGAGGGGGAGGGGCATTTTCTTGCTCTGCTGGAAAAAGAGGAGAATGGAAGTTGTCCGAAAAGAAAAAGAGGAAAATCAGACAAGCTTCCCAAGGAAGCAGAAGATTTTCTGGAGCACTGTACAGGACTGCCTTCAGGCAAGAATTACTGTTATCGGATACAGGATGATCGGGTTTATATGGTTGGCACAGAAGATTCTATGCCGGATAAACTGCGTTATCTGCGGACAGGACTGCTGCTGGGAACCTGTAAGAAAAATCGTTTTGAACCTTCACAGGCACTGGCTATGGCACTGGAAAGAAATGGATTTGATTCCTGCATTTCCTTTTCGGCAGATGACGGAAGGACGATCCGATATCTCAAAGGTGAGACATTGGATGTGTCGGATTTGCTGACATCCTCCCATAAAAAGGGATGGCAGCTGGTCTGTGTGGACGGTTTCCCTCTGGGATGGGCGAAGCTTGCAGGCACTTCCCTCAAAAATAAGTATTATGCCGGATGGCGCTGGCAATAGCCATCCGGATATAAGGAGTAAAGAATGAGTACACTGCTGCGTTTGGACAAATTTCTGGCGGATGTGGGAATCGGTACCAGAACTCAGGTAAAACAGATGATTCGTAAAGGTCAGATTCAGGTAAATGGAATCGTGATTAAAAAACCTGAATATAAAATAGACACACAAAAGGATAGGGTTGCAGCTTCTGGTGAGGAACTGTCCTATCAAAAGTATCGCTATTTTATGCTGCACAAGCCTGCCGGATGCGTCTGTGCCACGGAAGACAGAAAAGAAAAGACGGTGCTGTCTCTGGTTCCGGAAGAATACAGAAAAGATTTGTTCCCTGTGGGACGGCTGGACAAAGATACGGAAGGGCTGTTGCTCCTGACCAATGACGGAGACCTTGCACATCGGCTTCTGGCTCCGAAAAAGCATGTAGATAAGACATATTACGCTAAAATAGAAGGACAGGTGACGGAGCAGGATGTGGAGGCCTTTCGGGAAGGTATCGATATTGGAGATGATAAGTTAACGATGCCGGCTGTGCTGGAGATTCTGCATTCTTCCGATATTTCCGAGATACAGGTTACGATCCAGGAGGGAAGATTTCATCAGATAAAACGAATGTTTGAGGCCGTCGGGAAAAAGGTACTGTATCTGAAGCGCCTTACCATGGGACCGCTTCATCTGGATCCGCTTTTGGGACCCGGTGAGATCCGTCCGCTGACGGAAGAAGAAGTAAAAGCATTATGTGAAAGAAAATGAAAGATAAGAGGTTTAGCTATGACAGGAAGTTTTATGCCGGTATGTAAAGAAGATTGCCGTGAAAGAGGAATTGAACAGCTGGATTTTGTATATGTCATCGGCGATGCCTATGTGGATCACTCGTCTTTTGGCCCTGCCATTATTGGCCGCCTTTTGGAGAGTCATGGTTATACGGTGGGAATCATTGCCCAGCCGGACTGGAAAAACCCGGAGAGTATCCAGGTTTTCGGAGAGCCCCGGCTGGCTTTTCTTGTGTCTGCCGGCAATATGGACTCCATGGTCAATCACTATACCGTTTCGAAAAAGCACAGACAGAAAGATGCCTATTCCCCCGGCGGTCAAATGGGACTTCGTCCCGACAGGGCAGTCATCGTATATGGCAATCTGATCCGGAGAACGTACAAGCATACCCCCGTTATTCTGGGTGGGATTGAGGCGAGTCTGAGACGGCTGGGACATTATGATTACTGGTCTGATCAGGTAAAGAGAAGTGTACTTTTGGATTCCGGTGCAGACATGATTTCCTACGGTATGGGTGAACATTCTGTCATAGAGATTGCAGATGCCCTGAATGCCGGTATTGCGATAAAGGATCTGACCTTTATTCGGGGAACCGTATATCGCTGCAAAGATACGGAGCATCTTCCGGAAGTGATTCATCTTCCGGACTTTGAGCAAATCAAAGAGAATCGCCGGGAATATGCAAAAAGCTTTGCCGAACAGTATCGCAATACGGATCCCTTTCAGGCGAAGCCGCTGGCTGAGTATTATGGAAGTCAGGGATACGTTGTGCAGAATCCCCCTGCATATCCACTGTCGCAGCAGGAGATGGATGACGTGTACGGTCTTCCCTTTCAGAGAACATGGCATCCCATGTATGAGAAAGACGGCGGAATCCCCGCTATTGAGGAAATCCGTTTCAGTCTGACCAGCAACAGGGGATGTTTTGGCGGATGCAATTTCTGTGCACTTACCTTTCATCAGGGAAGAATTGTGCAGGTGAGAAGTCATGAATCTCTGCTGCGGGAAGCTGCGGAGATGACCGGGGATCCGTTATTTAAAGGATATATTCATGATGTGGGAGGACCGACGGCAGATTTTCGGCAGCCGGCCTGCACAAAGCAGATGGATAAGGGAGCCTGCGTCAACAGACAGTGCCTGTTCCCTTCCCCCTGTAAAAATCTGGATGTGGATCACAGTGATTATCTCGCTCTGCTTCGTAAACTGCGAAAAATACCGAAAGTGAAAAAAGTATTTATCCGCTCAGGAATACGGTTTGATTATGTGCTGGAAGATAAAAAGTCCGGATTCTTGCAGGAACTGGCGGATCATCATGTGAGCGGACAGCTTCGTGTGGCTCCGGAACATGTGTCTGACAAAGTACTCCGTATGATGGGCAAGCCTTCCCATCAGGTGTATGAAGAGTTTTTGAAAAAATATGCTGCCTGCTGCAGGAAAAGCGGAAAAGAACAGTATGCGGTTCCTTATTTTATGTCCTCTCATCCGGGGTGTGGTCTCAAAGAGGCGGTGGAGCTGGCAGAATATATCCGGGATCTGGGATTTATGCCGGAACAGGTACAGGATTTTTATCCTACTCCATCTACCATTTCCACCTGTATGTATTATACCGGGCTGAATCCTCTCACCATGGAAGAGGTATATGTTCCGAAGAATCCTCATGAAAAAGCCATGCAGAGAGCTTTGATTCAGTATCGAAGACCGGAAAACCGGAAATTAGTGGAAGAAGCTCTTAAGAAAGCGGGAAGAGAAGATTTGATTGGATATGGTCCCCGCTGTCTGATCCGACCGGAGACGGGACATACGGCGCCGACAGCAGGTCGCGGGGCGTCGGAAACAGATAAAAAAACCCGAAAAAAGAAGACCATTCGGAATGTACACAGAAAAAAATCCAGATAAGGTGTCTGACAGGAGGAGATTACTATGAAGAAAAAAATTAAAAAAGGAGACTACGGATATATCCATTCAGAGAAGATACGCCGTCTGCTGATTACTGCAGGTTTGTTTTTGCTTCCGATCTGTGCGTATATCGGCGGAATCATTGTGACAGATACAAAGAAGAATATCATCACTGTTATTGCAATGGTTGGTTTTCTTCCGGCCTGCAAGTCTATGGTAGGTCTGATTATGATGATGATGCAGAAATCCATGAAAGAAGAGGATTACCGCAAAGTAAAGCAGCATGCGGGCAACCTTGTGACGGCTTATGAATTGTATTTGACTTCTTATGAGAAAAGTGAATTTGTTGATTGTTTTGTTGTCTGCGGCAATAAGGTTGTAGGATATTCCTCCAGATTGAAAGGTTCTCCGCAGTTTGTGGAGCAGCATGTGAGAAAAATTCTGAAGCAGAATGGATATAAAACAGAAGTGAAAGTAATGACAGATCTGAATCATTATCTGGAGCGGCTGGATTACCTGAACGGACATCAGCAGGAACTGCGCCGTGATATTGTATTTGAACCGGATGAGAGATACCCGGACCTGAGTCGGGAGGAACTGATCAAACATGTGATTCTGGCCATTGCTCTGTAGGATTGAAGAATTATGAAGGAAATAACAATCGGTAAGAATGAAGCCGGACAGCGGATGGATAAATATTTGAAAAAGTACTTTCGCAGTGCCGGCTCAGGATTTTTATATAAAATGCTTCGTAAGAAGAACATCTTATTGAACAGGAAAAAAGCAGAGGGTAAGGAGATGTTGGCAGAAGGCGATACCATCACTCTTTATCTTTCTGATGATACGATAGAAAAGTTCCGTAAAGCTCCGGGTGAAAATGAGGAGGAGAAGGAAATATACCCCTGTATCCCCCTGGATATTCTTTATGAAGATGAGAATTATATCATAGTCAATAAACCGGCAGGGATACTTTCACAAAAAGCTTCCCCAAATGATCATTCTATGGTAGAGTATCTGACAGGATATCTGCTGGAACAGCATCAGATTACACGGAAAGAATTGGAAACTTTTCATCCGTCCGTGTGTAATCGCCTTGACCGCAACACAAGTGGTTTGATTCTGGCCGGAAAAAGTCTGGCGGGTCTCCAGGATTTTTCTGAACTGTTAAAGAAACGTTCCATGAAAAAGTATTATCTGGCACTGGTACAGGGAAGACCGGAGCAATCAGGACGTTATCGTGCCTGGCTGAAAAAGAATGCCGGTACCAATCAAGTAAAAATTCTTACGCAGCCTTGTGACGGGGCGGCGATGATCGAGACAGGATACGAGGTTCTTTGGAGTAATGGCAGATGCTCTCTTCTGAAAGTTGATCTGATCACGGGAAAATCCCATCAGATCCGCTGCCATCTGGCATCCCTGGGATATCCGCTGGCCGGTGATTCCAAGTATGGCAATGTTGCATGGAATCAGAAACTGCGTAAAACCTCCGGGCTGAATCGTCAGTTTCTGCATGCGTGGCAGGTATGCTTTCCAAAACTGAAGGGAAGGATGAGCACACTGTCTGAAAGAACATTTACTGCTTCCCTTCCAGATGATTTAAGGAACGTATTGAACCAGGAGAAATGTGGCTGGCATGAAATAAAACGAGAGAAGGTATAGAATGGACAAGAAAGTCAATTGGAAAAAAGAGTTGATAGAAGATGTAATCATGGTCTGCGTGGTGCTGATCGTAGTATTTTTGATCAAGAGTTTTGTTATGATCAATGCGGTGATTCCCTCCGGCTCGATGGAACACACCATTTCTGTGGGTGACAGAGTGATCGGCAACCGTCTGGCCTATACGTTTGGAGATCCACAGCGTGGTGATATCGCTATTTTTAAGTTCCCTGATGATGAAAGTCAGTTGTTTATCAAACGTGTCATCGGTCTGCCGGGAGACAAAATCCAGATTATCAACGGACTTGTTTATGTGAATGATTCTGCCGAGCCGCTGGAGGAAGATTATCTGCCAGAAGAACCTACCGGTGATTTTGGTCCTTTTTATGTTCCGGAAGATAGTTATTTTATGCTTGGGGACAACAGAAATTACTCCAAAGATTCCCGTCTGTGGGAAAACACCTATGTAAAAAGAGATAAAGTTCTGGCTAAAGCAGCTCTGCGGTATTTTCCGTTTGACAAGTTTGGAACGATTGAGTAGGAGGCAGTTATGGCAACCTGGAATTCCCGCGGCCTGCGTGGTTCTACTCTGGAGGACATGCTGAACCGCACCAATGAACAATACCGGGAGAAAGGTCTGGCACTGATACAGAAAGTTCCCACTCCCATTACTCCGGTCCGTATTTCCAAGGAAACAAGACAGATTACCCTTGCTTATTTTGAGCAGAAGAGTACGGTGGATTATATCGGAGTGGTACAGGGAATCCCGGTCTGTTTTGATGCAAAGGAATGTAAAGAAGATGCCTTTCCGCTGGCGAATGTCCATGAACACCAGATTCAATTTATGGCAGAATTTGAAAAACAGGATGGCATTGCCTTCCTGCTCATCTTTTTTTCAGGACGAAATGAGTTTTATTACTTAACCCTCAGGGACCTGTTAAAGTTCTGGAACCGTGGAAAAAGCGGCGGTCTGAAAAGATTTCGATATGAAGAACTGGATTCTTCCTATGTACTCAATCATCATTCCGGTGTTCTGGTTCCTTATCTGGACGGGATACAAAAAGATTTGGAAGACAGGGATTGACAATTTTTAAACAGGAACGTATAATACGTATATTCGTGTATTACCATATTAGCACACTAAAGTGCCGGCATGGCATAGCATCTGCGAATTATTCATTCTGCCGGTACAAAACTACAGATATGAGGATGATTAGATTATGAAACAATTATTTCACACGCCGGAAGGTGTTCGGGATGTATATGGAACAGAATGTGAGAAAAAGCTTTATTTGCAGGAGAAACTCCAGAAGATTTTCCATACATATGGCTATCAGGATATTGAGACACCTACCTTTGAATTTTTTGATGTGTTCAGCAAGCAGGTAGGCACCACTCCTTCCCGGGAATTATATAAGTTTTTTGACCGGGACGGCAATACACTGGTTCTTCGTCCTGACTTTACACCATCGATCGCAAGAGCAGTATCCATGTATTTTCAGAAGGAAGAGCTTCCCATTCGTCTCTGTTATCGGGGCAATACGTTTGTTAATAATTCCAGCTATCAGGGAAGATTAAAAGAGTCTACACAGATGGGGGTGGAACTTCTGGGTGATGCATCCGCAGATGCAGACGGTGAGATCATTGCACTGATGGTTGAACTGCTGAAAGCCACAGGGCTGAAGGATTTTCAGATCAGTATCGGACAGGTTGACTTTTTCAAGTCGCTGGTTGATGAGGCTGGTATCACGGAAGAGACTACACAGGAACTGCGGCAGTTAATTTCCAATAAAAACTATTTTGGTGTGGAGGAATTGCTGGAACGTCAGAATCTGAGTGAAGAGTTGACAGAGGTATTTGCCATGCTGCCGAGACTCTTTGGTTCTTTGGAGGTACTGGAACTTGCCAGGTCGCTGACAAATAATCCCGGAGCAGGAAAAGCCATTGACCGGCTGGAAGAAATCTATGAAGTGGTGAAAGCATATGGATGTGAAAAGTACATTTCTTTTGACCTGGGCATGTTAAGTAAATACCGTTATTATACTGGAATCATTTTCCAGGGCTATACCTATGGAAGTGGTGAGCCTCTGGTAAAAGGAGGACGTTACAACCATCTTCTGGAGCATTTTGGAAGTCCGGCGCCGGCGATTGGTTTCGGACTTGTGATGGAACAGGTGATGAATGCCCTCCAGAGACAGAAAATCGATGTACCTGTTATGAAGGGAAAAACACTGATTCTGTATCCGGAATCTTCCCGCGGGCTGGCCATTCAGATGGCAATGGAGCACAGAAGCCATAAAATGGATGTACAGTGTATGCGTATGGAAGATGGAAAAACATTTACTGATTATATCGCATATGGAAAACATCACCAGTTTTCTGATCTGGTATACCCGCTGACAGAAGATAATATCCAGGTGATTAATCTATTTACAGATGAAATGAAAACGACAAATTTAAAGAATTTTCGGTAGGAGGCAGAACATGAGATATTTGACAATTGCATTGACGAAGGGACGCCTGGCCAGTAAGACTCTGGCACTGCTGGAAGAAATCGGTATCACCTGTGAAGAAATGAAAGATAAAAACACGAGAAAACTGATCTTTGTCAATGAAGAACTGAAATTAAAATTTTTCCTGGCCAAGGGACCGGATGTCCCTACCTATGTGGAATATGGAGCAGCAGATATCGGGGTTGTGGGAAGAGATACGATCCTGGAAGAAGGAAGAAAACTATATGAAGTAATGGATCTTGGATTTGGCAAATGCCGGATGTGTATCTGTGGTCCGCAGACTGCCAAACCTCTTCTGGAAACCAATCAGCTGATTCGTGTGGCAACAAAATATCCGAATATTGCCAAGGATTATTTCTATAATAAAAAGCATCAGACAGTGGAAATCATCAAGCTGAATGGTTCTATTGAACTGGCGCCTATCGTTGGGCTGTCAGAAGTTATCTGTGATATCGTGGAGACCGGTTCAACCCTGCGTGAAAATGGTCTGAGCGTACTGGAAGAAGTATGTCCTCTTTCTGCACGTATGGTTGTTAATCAGGTGAGCATGAAAATGGAAAGTGACAGGATTTCTGATCTGATTCAAAAATTAAAGAAAGTCATTAAGGAGGCGTAAGCTATGAGAATAGTAAAACTGACCAGTGAAACGACCAGAAACATACTGGAAAACATGTTAAAAAGAAGTCCCAGCCAGTATGGAGAATATGAGAAACGGGTACAGGATATCATCGCCAACGTAAAAGAGAAGAAGGACGAGGCTGTATTTTCTTATACCAGACAGTTTGATAAGGCAGATATCAACGCTTCAAACATTCGGGTAACAGAAGAGGAAATCCAGGAAGCATATCGTAACGTGGATCCTGCACTTTTGCATGTGATCCGCAAAGCACTGGTTAATATCGAGAAATACCATGCCCTGCAGAAACAGAACAGCTGGTTTAACAGCACCGAACAGGGTACCATGCTGGGACAGAAAATCACTCCGCTGGCAAAAGTAGGTGTGTATGTTCCGGGAGGTAAGGCGGTTTATCCGTCATCCGTACTGATGAATATCATGCCGGCAAAAGTAGCAGGTGTGGGAAAGATTATCATGACAACTCCCTGCAATGCACAGGGTAAGGTCAATCCGGCTGTTCTGGTTGCAGCAAAAGAAGCAGGGGCAGATGAAGTATATAAAGTCGGCGGTGCACAGGCAATCGCAGCGCTGGCATTTGGAACGGAAAGCATACCAAAGGTTGATAAGATTGTGGGTCCGGGAAATATTTATGTGGCACTGGCGAAAAAAGCTGTGTATGGCCATGTGAGTATTGACTCTGTGGCAGGTCCCAGCGAAATTCTTGTACTGGCAGATGAAACTGCCAATCCAAGATATGTGGCAGCGGATCTTTTGTCACAGGCAGAGCATGACGAACTGGCATCTGCAATTTTGATCACGACCAGTCAGGAACTGGCAGAGAAAGTCAGCGAGGAAGTGGACGGCTTTGTCCGTGTCCTTGAAAGAAAAGAGATTATTCAGAAATCTCTGGATAATTTTGGATATATTCTGGTGGCGGAACATATGCAGGAAGCGATTGAAACTGCCAATGAAATCGCATCCGAGCATCTGGAAATTGTGACTGCCAATCCGTTTGAAGTAATGACTAAAATCCGGAATGCGGGTGCAATATTTATCGGGGAATACAGCTGTGAACCTCTGGGAGATTATTTTGCAGGCCCCAACCATATTCTTCCTACTAATGGAACTGCAAAGTTCTTTTCACCACTGTCAGTAGATGATTTTGTGAAAAAATCAAGTATTATTTATTATTCCCGTGAGGCACTGGAACCAATTCATAAAGACATCGAACAATTTGCCAGATCAGAACAGCTGACAGCACATGCGAATTCCATCGCAGTGCGATTTGAGGGGGAAGATTAAATATGGAAATTATCAGAGATAATAAGAATAACTCTCAACGCAGCGTGTTGGTAAAAAGGGATACGAAAGAGACAAAGATTTCCCTGAAGCTGAATATTGATGGAAGTGGTAAATCCAGCCTGGATACCGGCATCGGTTTTTTTAACCATATGCTGGATGGATTTTCCCGGCATGGCTTTTTTGACCTTGATGTATCTGTGAAAGGTGATCTGGATGTGGACTGTCATCATACGATCGAGGATACCGGAATCGTGCTTGGAACGGCCATCAAAGAAGCTTTGGGTGATAAGGCGGGAATCCGAAGATATGGCAGTATGATTCTTCCCATGGACGAAGCTCTGGTGCTGTGTGCCGTGGATTTGTCCGGGAGACCGTACCTGCAGTATCATGCAGAATTCACTGTTCCGAGAGTAGGTGACATGGATACGGAGATGGCGAAAGAATTTTTCTATGCGGTCAGCTATGCTGCCGGCATGAATCTCCATATCAAAGTTCTGGACGGAACCAATAATCATCATATCATGGAAGCTATGTTCAAGGCATTTGCCAAGGCACTGGATGAAGCAACACAGGAAGATCCGAGAATAAAAGGCGTTCTGTCTACTAAGGGCAGTCTGTAGAAAAGAGGAGTTTATGAACAATAAAGTATTGATACCCTGTATCTATCTGAAACAGGGAAAAGCAGTGGAAGGTTTTGGAAAGACAAAGATTTTTGAGGATGGGGATGCTGTCGGTCTTGCAGAAACATATGGAAATAATGGTGCGGACGAACTTCTGGTATTTGACCTGTCATCCAATGATACGGAACATGAGGAGGCCATAGGATGTATTAAGAAAATTGTACAGAAAGCGGAAATTCCCGTGATTGGTGCCGGCAATGTCAAACGTATGGAAGATGTGAAAAAGCTGATTTATGCAGGCTGTGAAAAAGCAGTCCTGAATTTCTCCAAGCCGGGTAATGTGTCCATTCTGGAAGAAGTGTCAAAAAAATTCGGGAAAGAAAAAATTCTCGTCAGCATCTTTATGATTTCTGAATATCGCAATCATAAAGAATTGATTGAGACTTACGCCGGCGGTATTCTTTGCTTTGAAAGTATTCAGGAGGATATCAAAAAAGAGACAAGTCTTCCTATTCTTCTGCATTCCAACAATATGGAAAAAGAAGAAATGAGGCAGGTACTGAAAGAAGATCAGTATGACGGAATCAGCGGACAGTATGTGAGCAGCCCTTCGCTTGACTATATGAAATTGAAAAAAGAATGGAGCCAGCTGGGTATTTCCATGAATACGTTCGAGAGCAGTATTGCCTGGAGTGATTTCAAACTGAACAGTGATGGAATGATTCCGGTTATCGTTCAGGACTATAAAACAGATGAAGTTCTGATGCTTGCCTATATGAATGAACTGGCTTTCCAGACAACGCTGGAAACAGGGAAAATGACATACTGGAGCAGAAGCAGAAATGAACTGTGGACCAAAGGACTTACCAGCGGACATATCCAGTATGTAAAATCACTGACCCTTGACTGTGATCATGATACGATTCTTGCCCGGGTTTCCCAGATCGGAGCTGCCTGCCATACAGGTAATAAAACCTGCTTCTTCCAGGAGCTGGTAAAGAAACCCTACGATGACATGAATCCGCTCCGGGTATTTCAGGATGTGTATGATACCATCATGGACAGGAAGATTCATCCAAAGGACGGTTCTTACACCAATTACCTGTTTGAAAAGGGAATTGATAAAATACTGAAAAAAGTCGGAGAGGAATGTACAGAGATTGTCATTGCCGCCAAAAATCCTGACAAAGAAGAAATCAAATATGAAATCTCAGATTTCCTTTACCATGTGATGGTACTGATGGCTGAAAAAGGTGTTACATGGGAAGATATCACCAGAGAACTGGCACGCAGGCACTGATAATTAGTAAAAATATATTTTTTTTAAAACTGATATTGACAAGAAGAGTTAATGGTGATTATACTGACTATTGTCGAAAAAAGTTTATATAGGAGGAGAATCAATGAAAAAGAGAATTATCAGTTTACTGGCAGTGATGGCTTTAACCGTTGGTACTCTGGCCGGATGTGGATCTTCTGCAGATAAAACGGCTGAGAAATCTGGGACAGAAGCGGCAGGAGAATCAGAAGCAGCAGGTGAAGCTTCTGAAGGTGAAGACGAGGCTGCTGAAGTTTCTTCTGTTAAAGCAGGTTTTATTTTCCTGCATGATGAAAACTCTACCTATGACCTGAACTTCCTGAATGGTGCAAAGGAAGCCTGTGAGAAGATGGGTATTGAGTATGTACTGAAGACCAACATTCCGGAAGGTCAGGAGTGTTACGAAGCAGCATGCGAACTTGCGGATGCAGGATGCAACTTTATCTTTGCAGACAGCTTTGGTCATGAGGACTACATGATCGAGGCAGCAAAGGAATATCCGGAAGTACAGTTCTGCCACGCAACAGGAACAAAAGCTCACACCGAAAATCTGGACAACTTCCATAATGCATTTGCTTCTATCTATGATGGACGTTATCTGGCTGGTATCGCAGCAGGTATGAAACTGAACGAAATGATTGAAAATGGTGATATTACCGAAGATCAGGCTAAGATGGGATACGTTGGTGCATTTACTTATGCAGAAGTTATCTCCGGTTACACCTCTTTCTTCCTGGGTGCACGCTCTGTCTGCCCAAGTGTTACCATGGAAGTAACCTTTACCGGTTCCTGGTATGACGAGACTGCTGAGAAGGAAGGCGCTAACAAACTGATCCAGAATGGCTGTGTTCTGATTAGCCAGCATGCAGACTCTATGGGTGCACCGACTGCCTGTGAGACTGCAGGTGTTCCAAACGTTTCTTACAACGGAAGCACTATTAGTGCATGCCCGAATACTTTCCTGGTATCTTCCAGAATCAACTGGGCTCCGTACTTTGAGTATGCAATGGGCTGTGTAGCTGACGGAACAGCAATTGCTACTGACTGGTGTGGTACTCTGGAGACCGGTTCTGTAGAACTGACAGAACTTGGTACAGCAGTGGCAGAAGGAACAAAAGAAGCGATCGAAGCAGCAAAAGCTGATCTGATCGCAGGAAATATTCATGTATTTGATATCTCTACTTTCACCGTAGAGGGTGCAGCTCTGGAAAGCTATGAGGCAGATGTGGATACAGATGCAGATTACACACCGGATCATGATGTTATAGTTGATGGTTACTTCAATGAATCCGGAGAAGGATTCCGTTCTGCTCCATATTTCAATGTACAGATTGATGGAATCAGCCTTCTGGATACCGCATTCTAATTATAAGCCTTGCAATTGGACTCTTGAAAGAATTGCAGAGGGCGGTACAGCGATTTTCGCCGCACCGCCCTCTTTACGTTATAAGGTATCAGGTGGGTGGAACAGTTAAAAAATCGAAAGGGGACAAATGATGGAAACAAAAACAGCCGCAGTTTCAATGCGCAATGTTACGAAAACTTTTGGTTCCGTAATCGCCAACGATAAGGTAAACCTTGATATTTACAAGGGGGAGATCCTGGCATTGCTTGGTGAGAACGGGAGCGGAAAGACAACCTTGCTGAACATGCTTTCCGGTATTTATTTTCCGGATGAAGGTCAGATTTTTATCAATGGAAAGGAAGTACTCATTAAGTCGCCGAAAGATGCCCTGGATTTGGGTATCGGTATGGTGCACCAGCATTTTAAGCTGATTGATGTGCTTTCTGCCACAGAAAATATTATTCTGGGGCTGGAAGGAAAGCTGAATATCAAAGAAGCTTCCCAAAAGATTGAGAAAATCTGCAGTAAATATGGATTTGAAGTGGATCCAAAGCAGAAGGTTTATGATATGTCTGTGTCTCAGAAACAGACAGTGGAAATTGTAAAGGTTCTGTACCGTGGTGCAGATATTCTGATTCTGGATGAACCAACGGCTGTATTGACCCCTCAGGAGTCGGAGAAGCTGTTTAACGTACTGCGGAAAATGCGGGATGACGGAAAAGCTATTGTCATCATTACCCATAAAATGCATGAAGTGGAGTCGCTTTCCGACCGTGTGGCGGTTTTGCGTGATGGCTGCTATATCGGTGATATGGCAACAAAAGATACCAATGTGACAGAGATGACAAACATGATGGTGGGCCATGCTGTTACCCTGAATATGGAACGGCCGGATCCGGTCAATCCAAAACCGCGTATTGAAGTGCAGGGTCTGACGGTTCGAAGTGAGGATGGAATCGTCAAGGTAAAAGGCGTATCTTTTACAGCAAACAGCGGTGAAATTCTCGGTATTGCAGGCGTTTCAGGTTCCGGTCAGAAAGAACTTCTGGAAGCAATTGCAGGACTTCAGGCAGTTGAATCAGGTACTGTCACTTATGTGGAGGATGACGGAACTAAGGTATCCCTGCTTGGTATGGATCCCCTGAAGATTGCCGAGAAGGGAGTATCTCTTTCATTTGTACCGGAGGATCGTCTGGGTATGGGTCTTGTGGCAAATATGGATTTGGTAGATAATATGATGCTCCGTTCCTTCCGAAGCGGCCGCACCCCGTTTACCAACCGAAAATCACCGAAAAAACTGGCGGAAGATGTAGTAAAACGTCTGGGTGTATCTACTCCCGGAGTTCACACACCGGTTCGAAGACTGTCCGGAGGAAATGTACAGAAAGTGCTGGTAGGGCGTGAGATTGCTTCCGAGCCAACCGTTTTGATGACAGCGTATGCGGTGCGTGGTCTGGATATTAATTCCTCCTACACCATTTATGATCAGATCAACGAGCAGAAGAAGAAAGGCGTAGCTGTTATCTTTGTAGGCGAGGATCTGGATGTTATGGTAGAATTGTGCGATAAGATCATGGTACTTTGCGGCGGTCAGGTCAGCGGTATCGTAGATGCAAGGAATACAGATAAAAATCAGGTCGGTTTCATGATGACCAGAGTAGGAGGAAGCAAGAACCATGAATAAGAAAAAGAAGGAATTGTTCTTTCATATAGTAAAAAGGGATGCGCTTCCCTGGTACAGTTCTCTGAGAATCCGTATGACGGCAATTTTACTGGCCCTGCTTGTCTGTGCCATTGTTACCACGATTACCACCGGAATTAATCCTGTTCAGGTGTTCGGCTCTGTTTTTGCAGGTGCATTTGGTACTGCCCGCAAAACCTGGATTACCCTTCAGAATACAGCCATTTTGCTTCTGATCGCTTTGGCACTTACGCCTGCATTTAAGATGAAGTTCTGGAACATTGGAGGGGAAGGTCAGGTACTCATCGGAGGACTTGCTGCGGCAGCATGTATGATCTGCCTGGAAGGAAAGGTATCCAATGGTATGTTGATTGTACTTATGGTCATTGCCAGCATTGCTTCAGGTATGGTCTGGGCTTTCATTCCGGCTTTCTTTAAGGCAAAATGGGGGACCAATGAGACGCTGTCTACACTGATGATGAACTATATCGCCACCCAGCTGGTTGCTTTCTTTATAATCGTGTGGGAAGTACCAAAAGGATCCGGAAAAATCGGTATTATCAATCAGAATTCCAACGCCGGCTGGCTGCCTCAGGTATTCGGCTCCAAGTATCTGCTGATGATTCTGGTAGCTATGGTAATTACAGTCTTTATGTATATCTATCTGAATTACACCAAACAGGGATATGAGATTTCTGTTGTGGGTGAAAGTGAAAATACAGCAAAATATGCAGGAATTAAGGTTCCGAAAGTCATTATTCGTACTATGATGCTTTCCGGTGCTGTCTGTGGTCTGGTAGGACTTCTGCTGGTAGGCGGTATCAATCATACCATTACTACTACCATTGCCGGCGGTCAGGGATTTACCGCTGTTCTGGTATCCTGGATGTCCAAGTTCAATCCGTTGATCATGGTTTTCTCCAGTGCACTGATCATCTTTATGGATCGTGGTGCCGGTGAGATTTCAACGGCTTTCGGGCTGAATCATTCCTACTCAGATATTCTGACCGGAATTATCCTGTTTTTCATTATCGGATGTGAATTTTTCATTTCCTATCGGATTCAATTCCGTAAAAAAGCAGAAAAGGAGGCAAAATAATCATGTGGAATTTTTTACTTGCATTTATTCCAAGAGCTGTGGTACAGGGTATCCCGCTTCTGTACGGAAGTACCGGAGAAATTATTACTGAGAAATCCGGAAACCTGAATCTGGGAATTCCCGGTGTCATGTATGTAGGTGCGATCAGCGGCGTGATTGGCTCCTTTATCTATGAGAGATCCGTGGGGGGTGCCGGTCTGAATCCGGTACTGGCTATCTTGATTCCAATGGTATGCTGCCTGCTGGGTTCTCTTCTGATGGGACTTCTGTATTGCTTCCTGACGGTTACCCTGCGTGCCAACCAGAACGTAACAGGTCTTGCCATGACCACCTTTGGTGTGGGCTTTGGTAACTTTTTCGGTGGTTCTCTGATCAAGCTGGTGGACAGTGATGTTCCATCCATCGCCCTGACTGCCACCAGCGGATATTTCAGCAAAGCACTTCCTTTTGCATCAAAGCTGGGATGGTTTGGAAAACTGTTTCTTTCCTATGGGTTCCTGGCTTATCTGGGAGTAGCCATCGCTCTGGCTGCGTCCTACTTCCTGAACCATACACGTACAGGTCTGCATCTGAGAGCAGTAGGTGAAAATCCAAATACTGCTGATGCCGTTGGTATCGATGTGACCAAATACAAATATGTTACCACCTGTGTAGGCTGTATGATCGCAGGTCTTGGCGGTCTTTATTACGTTATGGACTATGCCTGTGGTGTATGGTCCAATGATGCCTTTGGTGACAGAGGATGGCTTGCCATTGCTCTCGTTATCTTTACAATCTGGCGTCCAAACCTGAGTGTACTGGCATCCTTCCTGTTTGGCGGCCTTTACATTCTGTACCTGTATATACCAACCGGTATGGATCACATGGAATACCAGGAACTGTACAAGATGATCCCTTATGTAGTAACACTGGTGGTGCTTGTTGTGACCAGTATGCGAAGCAAGCGGGAAAGCCAGCCGCCGGCAAGCCTGGGATTGCCTTACTTCAGGGAGGAGCGGTAGCGGCAAAATTCTATTTTTTTGGAGGAAGTATGAAAATAATTATTATAGGCTGCGGCAAGGTGGGTTTTGCTCTGGCCGAGGAATTGACACGTGAAGAGCATGATGTGACAGTGATTGACGCTTCTGCCCAACGCCTGCAGGAAGTGGCTGAAGACTTGGATGCCCTTCAGATTGTGGGAAATGGTTCCAGTATCAGTGTGCTGATGGAAGCGGGGGTAAAGGATGCTGATCTTTTAGTTGCGGTGACAGGTTCTGATGAGCTGAACCTGTTGTGCTGCCTGATCGCAAAAAAGACAGGACACTGTCAGACGGTTGCCCGCGTGAGAAATCCTGTATATAACAAAGAAATCGGATTTATCAAGGATAGTCTCGGTATTTCCATGATTATCAATCCGGAGCTGGCGGCAGCGATGGAAATCGCCCGCTTGCTGCGTTTTCCTTCAGCCATTAAAATCGATACTTTTGCAAAAGGTCGTGTGGAACTGTTAAAATTCCGCATCAAACCGGAGTTTCATCTGGATCAGCTTTCCATCGCAGAACTTTCCCGAAAGGCGAAAGGGGATGTGCTTGTAACCGGTGTAGAGAGAGGGGAAGAAGCGTATATACCGAATGGCGATTTTGTTCTGAAAAATGGCGATTTTATTTCTATTATTGCATCTCCCAGGAATGCAGCTGCCTTTTTCTACGGTATTGGTCTGAAAACCAATCAGGTGAAAAACTGTATGATGGTCGGCGGAGGTACCATAGCTGTTTATCTTGCCCGACAGCTGCTGGATATGAAGATCAAAGTGGTGATCGTTGAAAAATCGAAAAAAAGATGTGAGGAACTGGCACGGACGCTTCCGGAGGCAGTGATTATCCATGGTGACGGTACCAATAAGAAGCTTTTGAAAGAAGAAAATCTGGAAAATGCAGAGGCTTTTGTAACACTGACCAATATGGATGAAGAGAATATCCTGCTGGCTTTGTTTGCCAAAGAAAACACTTCTGCAAAACTGGTGACAAAAGTAAACAGGATATCTTTTGACGGCATTATTGATCAGCTGGATCTGGGAAGCGTGATTTATCCCAAATACATTACGACGGATTATATTTTACAGTATACCCGTGCTATGCAAAATTCTATCGGAAGTAATGTGGAGACACTGTATCATATCCTGGATAATAAGGCTGAGGCACTGGAGTTTTCTATCCGGGAAAACTCTCAGGTGGCAGATGTTCCGCTGAAAGATCTCCATCTGAAAAACAATCTGTTGATTGGATGTATTAACCGGAATGGAAAAATCATCATTCCCCGCGGTAACGACTGCATTCAGGTGGGGGATACCGTAATTGTCGTTACGACCCAGAAGGGTCTTGATGATATTCAGGACATTCTGGCAAGGTAGGTGTGGGAAGATGAATTATCAGATTATTATCTTTATCATCGGATGGATACTCAAAATCGAAGGAACGTTTATGCTGCTGCCCATCCTTACCGGAATTATATATAAAGAATCCGCTTTATGGGCTTTTGTAATTGATGGGATCATCTGTATGCTCCTCGGTGTACTGCTGACCTGGAAAAAACCAAAACACCAGCATTTTTATATCCGGGAAGGTTTCGTGACAGTGGCGTTAAGCTGGATGGTGCTGAGCGTGATGGGTGCCATTCCTTTCATGATTACCGGAACTATTCCGAATTTTATCGATGCCTTATTTGAGACGGTGTCCGGATTTACCACGACGGGAGCCAGTATCCTTCCGGAAGTTGAGTCCCTGCCCAGATGCGTTCTGTTCTGGAGAAGTTTTACGCACTGGATTGGAGGTATGGGTGTCCTGGTATTTCTTCTGGCACTGCTGAAAATGGTGGACGGTTCTCATATGAATCTGATGAAAGCGGAGAGCCCGGGTCCATCTGTTTCAAGGCTGGTTCCTACGGTGCGTTCCACGGCGAAAATTCTGTATAGCATCTATATTGTGCTGACTGTTCTGGAAATGGTGTTGCTCCTTGTGGGTGGAATGCCGCTCTTTGATGCTATGACAACGGCTTTCGGTACTGCGGGTACCGGAGGATTTGGAATTAAAAATGACAGTATCGCCGGTTATTCCACACATCTGCAGGTGATTATTACTATTTTTATGATTCTGTTTGGTGTGAACTTTAATATTTATTATCTGGCTCTGATTAAAAAATGGAAGCAGGTTTATAAAAATGAAGAGCTTCGCTGGTATCTGATCGTTATTGTATCAGCCATTCTTCTGATTGGATGGAATATCCGCGGCGTGTATGATACTTTTGGAAAAGCATTGCAGCAGTCTGCCTTTCAGGTGGCTTCTATCATTACCACCACAGGTTTTGCCACAGCGAATTTTAATGACTGGCCGGAAGTATCGAGAACACTATTGATCATGCTGATGTTCGTAGGGGCTTCTGCCGGCAGTACGGGCGGCGGCATCAAGGTATCCCGGTTTATTATCCTTCTGAAGTCCTCTGCCAAAGAACTGCTGCAGTATCTGCATCCCCGTCAGGTACGGAAAATACAGATGGATGGAAAAACTGTAGAACATGAGGTGGTAAGAAATGTCAATGTGTATATGATGATCTATGTGCTGATTTTTTCTTTTTCAGTACTATTTCTTGCCATTGACGGGCATGATCTGATTACAAATTTTACAGCGGTAGCTGCTACATTAAATAATATCGGACCTGGACTGGAACTGGTTGGACCATCGGCCAATTTCTCACTGTTCAGCTATCCGGCAAAGGTTGTACTGATCTTTAATATGCTGGCAGGGCGACTGGAAATATTCCCATTGCTGCTGCTGTTCTTTAAAGAAACGTGGAAAAAATTTTAATTTAGGAGGCGGATGATCCAGACAAGACCATCTGCCTTTTGTATTGAACAAGTACAATTAGCTCGAAAAAAATGTACTGTTGACTATATAATTCACTCAAAAAAATGTATTTAGTATGTTTATAAACATACGAAAAAATGTGTTTTAGTGAATGAAATTCTCTGGAAAAGTGTTGTTTATTTCTTTTATCAGAAGTATACTATGAATAGATGGAGGTGATTGGATTGATCAGGCTTCAGAATGAAATCCTTGAACAGTACGAAGATGATTTCGGTAAACATGCCAGTGGTACAAATCTGGCAAGAGTCCGTATGGTATGGAATTCTATTCCGATACAACTTGCCAAGGAAAATAAAAAATTTTTCTTTTGTCAGATGAAGCAAGGGGCAAGAATGAAAGATTTTGAAGTGGCCATTGAATGGCTGCTCGATTGTGGTCTGATTACTAAAGTTCACAAAGTGAACAGTCCTTCCGTACCATTGAAGGCTTATGTCGATTACAGTGCGTTCAAATTGTTTAGTCTGGACATTGGACTTCTTGGTGCCATGAGTGAACTGGATGCTCAGTCTATCCTGGAGGGCAATGATATTTTTCGTGAGTTTAAGGGGGCTTTGACAGAGCAGTATGTATTGCAGCAGATTGTTTCTGATACGCCATATACACCATATTATTACGGAACAGACAGTGCGGCTTTTGAAAATGATTTTACGATTCAAAAAGGAAAAAATGTTGTTCCTATTGAGGTAAAAGCAGAAGTCAGCCAGAGGTCAAAAAGTTTGAAAGCTTACTGTGATAAATATCATCCGGAATATGCTGTTCGAATTTCAATGAAAGATTATCGGCAGGAAGAGTGGATGACAAACATACCATTGTATGCAGTATGTAACATTTAGACGTTATTGCTCGTTTGAACGATTAGAAACTTAGCAGCAACAGGGGGAAAACTATATGAAATGTTATAAAAAGGATTATCCGAGACCGCAGTTTGTCCGTGATCACTGGCAGAATCTGAATGGGGTCTGGGATTTATGGACTGATGGATATGGAACGGAACTTTAAGGTAGAACCAGAAATTATTAAAGAGATTAACGAGAGGAAAATCGGTTTCTGGAGATCTTTTATGTGGTAAGGAGTGATAAAATGATACATGCTTTTTTACTTTTTGATTCCTGCTGTATGTACGAAATCGTTGTATTGAATTACTTTCTGCAGTTTTCTTGCTGCGATGTGAAATTTTATTCCCTTGACGGAAATCCGGTGAGAACTATGGAGGGTTATTCAGTCAATGTGGATGGAAAACTGTGTGATATGGATCCTGGACAGACCCGGTGTTTTGTAGTGCCGGGCGGTCGTGTCAGTGAGATTCGCTGTGAAGAAGTATATCAGATATTACAAGAAGTAAAAGTGCAGAAAGCTCTGATAGCCGGCATCTGTGCCGGTGTGGATATTCTGGATGAAGCAGGTGTTCTGCAGGATGTGGTTTCCACCCATTCCGAAGACCTGGATGTGGCAAATGACGGAAATGTGATCACTTCCAGAGCCAACGGATATGTTGATTTTGCTATAGAAGTGGCAAAAGAACTGAACCTGTTTGAGAGTGAAACTGATTTGCAGGAGACCATTGATTTTTGGAAATATCACAAAAGAATGTGAGATTCTCTGATCATAAAGGCTGTCATCAGCTCAAACCGTTCTGCGGGATCGTTCAGATGGCAGCCAAGCTGTTCTTGCAGAATCCGTATTCGATTGGTGACAGTGTTGCGATGACAGTAGCTTTCCTCTGCAATTTTCTGAATGTTGCCCCAGTGTTTCAGATAAAGAAACAGAGTATCTGCAAGATTGCTGTGGTGTTTCTCGTCATAGGCCAGAACAGTTCCCAGTTTTTGGTTTACGTACTTTTCAAGAATCGATTTGTTTTCGATTTCGGATAACAGCCTGTAAAAGTCAAGGGAATGTTCGCTTCTCATATCCATAAAGATCCGGTCATAGTAATCTTTTGTGATGTCATAAATGTGAATATGCCAGGGCATAATAAACAATGGAAAATCATGGTTATCACAAAAGTCCCGGACCGAGGCAGTGATATCGGATGGAAAGATATGTTTTCCTGTGTTCAGGATCAATCCGCAGGTGTGATGATTAGATAACGTGTGTACAAAGCGCAAGAGCCATTCTTCCGTATGATTGTACAATGCTCCTGTGGAAATGATTAGTTCGCCGGTTCTTAAGAAACTGGCATTTGACTGATCCTCTGCCACATAGACCCAGTTCAGTTCCCGGTGCAGACCATTGGAACCGGCGATCAGCTGAAGCTCATATAAATCTCTTGTTTCTTCGAAAAGATTGGATAAACGTATAGCCATCGATAGTTCCTCCTGGAAAACGTGATATGTGGGTTTTTCGTCGCATCGTGCTTTGAAAAATCAGAATCTATACGAAGTATACCACAAATGTGCATGATGCACAATAAAAAGAAAAAAGACTGTGCAGCAAACATCTTGCCGGATTGGTGTTTTTGATTTATGATTTCAACAGTAAAGACAAGGGCGTCTGATATCAGAAAAACATGGTATCAGGCGCCTTTCGCTTATATTCTTAAAAGATAAAACAAAACGTGCATCTTGCACAAAGGGAGGATATATATGTTGAGAGAAGATTTACCACAGATTGTTACAGAAACTTTACCTGGTCCCAAGGCACAGGCCATCATTGACAGAAGAAGTAAAGTGATTCCAGCTGCTATCCGCTGTGGTTATCCTGTGGTGATGGATCACGCAGAAGGAGCTATGATTGAAGACGTGGATGGAAATAAATTCCTGGACTGGATTGGCGGTGTCGGTGTTCTGAATATCGGGCATTGTCATCCAGAGGTTGTGGAGGCTGTGAAAGCACAGGCAGATAAATATTTCCATGGGATGTTTAACGTGGTGACACATGAGGGCTATGTGGCTCTTGCCGAGAAACTGGCCGATATCGCTCCGGTAAAAGGAGAACATGTAAAGGCTTATTTTACCAATAGCGGAGCAGAGGCAGATGAAAATGCAGTAAAAATCGCAAAAGCATTTACCAAACGTCCCAATATTATCGTATTTTCAGGAGCTTTTCATGGACGTACCCTTCTGACTATGTCCATGACATCGAAAAAAGCTTATGCAGTAGGAATGGGACCTTTTCCGGATGGTATTTTCCGTGCACAGTTCCCGTATTATTACAGAAATCCGGAAGGAATGCCTCAGGAAAAAGCCTGTGATTATTACATGGATTCTATCAAAGCTGTTTTTGAACAGTGCGCTCCGGCAGATACCATTGCCGCCATTGTGGTGGAACCGCTGCAGGGTGAGGGAGGATTTATACCGGCTCCGCTGGAATGGATCCGTGCGGTCAGAGATTTGTGCGATCAGCATGGAATCTTACTGGTGGCTGATGAAGTACAGACCGGTTTCTGCAGAACAGGAAAGATGTTCGCTTCTGAATATTGGGAAGAAGTGGGTGTACAGCCGGATATCATTGCTACTGCAAAATCTATCGCAGCCGGTGTTCCGCTGTCAGCTATTATCGCAAGAGATGAGATTATGGATGCACCTGCACCTGGTACCATCGGAGGAACTTTCGGAGGCAATGCACTGGCCTGTGCTGCATCTCTGAAGACAATTGAAATCATGGAAAGAGATCACCTGGCTGACAGATCCCTGGAAATCGGTAAAAAAGTTATGGATCGATATCTGGAAATGAAAGAGAAGTATGAATGTGTCGGTGATGTGCGCGGTCTTGGCGGAATGATCGGTATCGAATTTGTAAAAGACAAAACTTCCAAAGAACCTGATGCAGCACTGACGGCAGCCGTAATTAATGAATGTACAGCAAATGGTCTTCTGGTAGAAGGTGCCGGAACTTACAATAATGTCATACGTTTCCTGGCACCTCTGGTTATGACAGATGAACAGCTGGAGGCAGGTCTTACAATATTTGAAAACGCTGTTACTAAATGTTCAAAATAATAGACAAATAAAAATGCGATAACCTTGTGATAAAAGGGTTGACACCGATAAAATGATATGATATATTGAACGTGTACAAAATATTAAACACAGAAAAGACAAAGACGTCAGACCATCCCATCAGATGACTGACGTCTTTTTGCGTGTTGGCAATGAGCCGTGCGGTCACTAAAGAGCGAAGCCCGCGACCGAGCGTCAGCGAGGTGCACGGCGAAGAAAGTTAATGCAAGGCAGCTAACACCAGTCGCGAACAGGAGGAAGATATCATGAAATTAAAAGACACAGGACTTACCGTACAGGATATTAAAGACAAAGTCAACAAATATATGATTGAGACGTATGAACGTTTTGATTTTCTGGCCGAGACAGCAAAAGATCAGTACATTTACGATGAAAATGGCGAACCATATCTTGATTTTTATGCAGGTATTGCCGTTAACTCTGCCGGAAACTGTAACGAAAAAGTTGTAGAAGCAGTGAAAGATCAGGTTTCTGATATCATGCATACATTCAACTATCCTTATACCATTCCGCAGGCTTTGCTGGCTGAGAAGGTCTGTACAACCATCGGCATGGATAAAATCTTTTTCCAGAACTCCGGTACAGAGGCCAATGAGGCAATGATTAAAATGGCCCGTAAATACGGCATTGAAAAATACGGTCCCAACAAATATCACATTGTAACTGCCAAAATGGGATTCCACGGAAGAACCTTCGGTGCTATGTCCGCTACCGGTCAGCCGGGAAATGGATGCCAGGTCGGATTTGGACCGATGACCTATGGATTTTCCTATGCTCCATATAATGATCTGCAGGCTTTCAAAGATGCATGTACAGAAAATACAATCGCTATTATGATCGAGCCTGTACAGGGTGAAGGCGGAGTACATCCGGCTACACAGGAATTTATGCAGGGATTGAGAGAATTCTGTGATGAGAACGGTATGCTCCTTCTGATCGACGAAGTACAGACCGGATGGTGCAGAACCGGTGCTGTGATGTCATATATGAACTATGGAATCAAACCGGATATTGTATCTATGGCGAAAGCACTTGGCGGCGGCATGCCGATCGGAGCTATCTGTGCAACTGAAGAAGTGGCAAAAGCGTTTACTCCGGGTTCTCATGGAACAACATTCGGAGGTCATCCGGTATGCTGTGCGGCAGCTCTTGCAGAAGTCAATGAGCTTTTGGACAGAGACCTGGCAGGAAATGCCAAAGAAGTCGGTGCGTATTTCATGGAAAAACTGAATACACTGCCCCATGTGAAAGAAGTACGTGGTCAGGGTCTTCTGGTCGGTGTGGAATTCGATGATACCATTTCCGGTGTAGATGTAAAACATGAGTATGGCAGGAATGGATTATGGCAGGAGGCTGGTGTCTGCTGGGCGCAGTATTCTGCGTGATCTGCAAAAATAAATATAAAGAAAAATTCGGTATCCTGGTTGAGATTATCTCAGATGAAGATGCAGTGGCACTGCAGTCCAGTGATGAAGAAATCTCTGCAGCTCTGGATCTTGCGATTGATGCTGCAATCAACAAGATTTTGTCACAGAGAACGGTACATTTTTAGATAGGAGATACAACAATGAACTTTACTTATAACTTGCCGGTAAACATTATATTCGGCTGCGGAAAGGTAAATGAAGTCGGAAAAATCGCAAAACCATATGGAAAGAAAGTGCTTATCGTAACCGGAAAATCCAGTGCAAAAAAATCAGGATTATACGATAAGGTGAAAAACAGTCTGGAAGCAGAGGGTATGGAGAGTGTTCTGTTTGATAGAGTAACACAGAATCCTCTGACCACCACGGCAATCGAAGGTGCAGAGTTTGCCAAAGAAAATGGCTGTGATACAGTACTTGCCATCGGCGGCGGAAGTATTATGGACTGCGCTAAAGCAATTGCTTTTCTGGCGGTAAATGATGGAGACATTAACGATTACATATTCAATAAAAAACAAAGTGATAAGGCACTTCCATTACTGCTGATTCCTACTACCTGCGGCACAGGCTCAGAAGGAAATGGTTTTGCCGTGCTGACAAATCCGGAAACCGGTGATAAAAAGTCACTCCGCTGCAGTGCCATCATTGCCAAAGCATCCATCGTGGATCCGGAATGCATGATGACAATGCCGAAAAAAGTCCTTGCTTCCGTTGGATTTGACGCACTTTGCCACAGCATCGAGGCTTATACCTCCAGAATCTCACAGCCATTTACAGATGCACTTGCCTTATATGCTATTGAACAGATTGTAGATAGTCTGGCAGATCTGTTTCATGGCTCCACAGACAAAGAACAGTGGGAAAAAATCACAATTGCCAGCACCATCGGCGGTATGGTGATTAACCAGGCTGGTGTAACTCTCGCACACGGGATGGAACATCCCGCATCCGGACTGAAAGACATTGTACATGGTCATGGACTGGCTGCACTGACACCGGCTGTCATCGAAGCATCCTATAAAGGAAATCCTGAAAAATTCGCCAGAATTTCCAAACTGATGGGCGGATGCAGTGCTGCCGACTGTGCAGAGATGGTAAAATCATTCTTAAGCAGAATCGATATGACAATGAAGCTTTCAGATCTGGGACTGACAGAAGAAGACATCCCCTGGATGGCGGAAAACTGTATGAAAGTATCTGCGGCCTCTGTGGCAAATAATCCGGTAGTGTTTACACAGGAAGAGATTGTGGAGATTTATCGGAAAGCGATGTAATATAAAATGAAAAAAAGACGTTTGTTGTGGCAAATGCTATAATAAAAGTCTTTTTTTTACATAGAATAACACTATGGTGTTAGTGAAAAGTGGTTGGTTTCTGATATCATATACCATATAAAATGATAGGAGGAGAAAATGAAACAAATAATAGTATTAATGATGAGCATTTTTATGATAACTTTGTGTCTGGTCGGATGCGGTAACAGTGGAAATAATATTTCCGGAGTTAATCCCCAGGAATCAGTTACTTCTACTCCCCAGGCTGAAGCTAAAACTCCGAATTCAACTGTTGGTGCACTAATCTCTGAAGAAGAAGCCAAAAAACTGGCATTGGAAAAAGTCCCAGGTGCGTCTGAAAAAGATGTTCGTATTCATCTAGACCATGACGATGGGAAAACAATTTATGAAGGTTCAATTGTTTATGAAGGTGTTGAGTATGACTTTGAGATTGATGCTGACAGCGGTGTGATTTTGGAATGGGAAAAGGAAATAGCGACTGGCTGAACTGTAATCGGTAACCAATTCGTAAAAGAAATGATTGACAAATAAATAACAAAGTGCTATAGTATAGACGTACAGATAAAAGGGAGTAGCTGAACATCCGAAAGGATGGGTTTGCCAACGTCAGCCGATGCCGAGAGACATCCGTAACAAATGAGATAGCAAGACTTTTATTGTGACAAATGTCATAATAAAGGTCTTTTTTTTACATAAAAATACTTGCCACATGAAATTATGACAGATGCACATAAAAATCTGTGAAAGGGGGCAGAAGCCATTGCACAGTTAGATAAAAGATTTCAGGATTGAATGAGTCGTCTAAACAAAGAAAGGAAAAATCATATGTTAGAAAAGAATAATTATTATGGATCGCAGCAGATGGGCGGCGGTCAGTTTCATCTCAAAACTCCGAATTTTAAAAAAGTTAAGAAGGCAGGGATAGGAGTGGCGGTCGGAGTGGTAGTTCTGCTGACTGCATCGCAGTCTTTCTATTCTCTGCAGGAAGATGAATATGCGGTTGTTCAGACGTTTGGATATGCACAGGTAGTGGAGACATCTGGTATTAAATTTAAGATTCCATTTGTTCAGAATATAAATAAGGTGAGTAAGGCTTCCAAACAATTTGCGGTTGGTTATGATCTGGAGACGGATGAGAGTATTGATAAAGAATCCTTCATGATTACCAGTGATTACAATTTTGTCAATGTGGATTTTTATTTTGAATATCAGATATCGGACCCGATCAAGTATTTCTATGCTTCAGAAGATCCGGAAACAATTGTGAAGAACCTGGCGCAAAGCTACATACGCGATACAGTAGGCAGTCATAAAGTTGATGAAGTTCTGACTACAGGAAAGTATGCGATACAGTCAGAAATCAAAACGAAACTGCAGGAAAGAATGGACGAGGAGAATATTGGTATTCAAATTACCAATGCGGTCATCCAGGATGCAGAAGTTCCTACAGCAGAAGTTGCACAGGCTTTTAAAAATGTGGAAGATGCGAAACAGGGGATGGAAACCGCCATCAATAATGCCAATGCGGATGCGAATACAAGGATTCCGGCAGCTAATGCTCAGGCAGACAAAATCATCAAGGATGCTCAGGCTGAAAAAGCAGCATTGATAGCGGAAGCGGAAGGTCAGACGGCTCGTTTTAATTCGCTGTACGAGGAATATATCAAGTTCCCGCTGGTTACTAAACAACGTATGTTTTATGAGACAATGGAAGAAGTACTTCCAAAGATGAAAATCTATATCACAGATGGTTCAACGCAGACGATGCTGCCGCTGGATTCTTTCAGCACAGTTGATATTCAAAGTGGATCCGGCACAAAGGAGGATAAATAGTTATGAAGAAAAAATATATTGTACTGCCATGTATTGCGCTGGCAATGGTACTTGGTATATCGGCAACCGTTATAACAAAACCGGGAGAATACCGCGTAATCAAACAATTCGGAAAAATTGTCCGTGTAGAACAAAATGATGGTTCTGACAATGGAATCAGCTGGAAGATTCCTTTAATTCAGACGGAGACCGCCATCAGTTCCAAGATACAGTTAAGTGACCTGCCGGCCAGCGATGTAATGACTTCCGACAAAAAATCAATGATTTCCGACTGCTTTGTTCTCTGGAAAATCAGTGATCCGGTCAAATTTATTCAGAAATTGAGCGGTTCTGAGCAGAATGCAGAGTCCCGTATCAGTTCGAATGTATACAACGCACTGAAAAATGTAATCAGCAGTCTGAGTCAAGAGGAGGTAATATCAGGAAGAGATGGAGAACTGGCCAGTCTTCTGACAGAAAAACTGGGTACAAACCTGGAATCTCATGGTATCACCATAGAAAAAATCGAGACTAAGATGCTTGATCTTCCGGATGAGAACAAAGATGCGGTATATAATCGTATGATATCCGAGAGAAATAACATTGCCGCCTCTTATACTGCACAGGGAGAACAAAAGGCTCAGGAAATCAAGAACGACACCAATGAACAGGTGACTGTTCTGCTTGCCCAGGCACAAAAACAGGCAGATACGATCATTGCCGAAGGAGAAGCAGAGTATATGAAAATACTCAGCAATGCATACAATGATGAGAGTAAAGCTGACTTTTACAGTTTTGTGAGACAATTGGATGCTGTGAAAGCAACCCTGGCTGAGGGGGATAACACCATTGTCCTGGACAAGGACTCACCGATAGCAGAAATCTTCTATAAATAAGCAGCGAGACGGGATGACCAGGGGAGAGTGACCACTCTCAGTCTCATGTGGGGATGTCACCCGGAACTTACAGGGAGACACATCGTGTCATAAGGGGACAGGTGATGATTGGTCAGCCTGATATCATGAAACTGAATCAATTTGAGAATTTCTATGAACTGGGATATGATAAAGAAAGTCTGAGAAGTGCTGATTTTCAGAATTAAAGATTGAAGTTTGTGTGTGAATTCGATATACTGTAATTGATAATAACTAATATAATAATGCAGAACAAAAGGAGGTATTTATGACCAGAACTGTTGCAATTGGTATACAAAATTTTGCAGATCTGATTCAGAAGAATTACTTTTATATTGATAAAACCTCTTTTATTAAAGAATGGTGGGAAAGTGGAGACAGTGTCACGTTGATTTCCCGTCCCCGCCGCTTTGGAAAAACACTGAATATGAGTATGCTCGAACATTTTTTCTCGGTAGATTATGCGGGAAGAGGGGATTTGTTTGAGGGACTGTCCATCTGGGAGGAAGAAGCATATCGAAGGATACAGGGAACATATCCGGTTATCAGCATTTCTTTTGCCAATGTAAAGGAAAAAGACTATGAATCAACAAAGAAAAGAATCGGTCAGATTTTAACCAACCTGTTTGTGAAGTATTCTTTTTTAAAGGAAAGTGATGTTTTAACAGATGTGGACCGGGCATTTTTTGACAGGATTTTATCGCTGGACATCTGTGAAACAGATGCAACTTTTGCTTTGCACCAGCTTTCGAATTATCTGTATCGCTACTATGGAAAGAAAGTGATCATCCTGTTGGATGAATATGATACTCCCATGCAGGAGGCGTATGTGAATGGTTACTGGAATGAAATGGTTTCGTTTACCAGAAGTATGTTCAATTCAACTTTTAAAACCAACACCTGTCTGGAACGTGGAATTATGACGGGAATAACGAGAGTCAGCAAAGAGTCTATTTTTTCAGATTTAAATAATTTAAAAGTTGTAACTACTACATCAGACGAATATGCATCTTCTTTTGGTTTTACTGAGGGAGAGGTATTTACAGCATTGAATGCGTTTGGATATGGAAAAGAAAAAAATAAAGTGAAAAGCTGGTACGATGGTTTTATCTTTGGGAATTTAAAGGATATTTATAATCCATGGTCCATCTTAAATTATCTGGATACTGGAAAATTTTGTGCCTACTGGGCTAACACAAGTTCCAATAGTCTGGTCGGCAAGCTTCTTCGGGAGGGAAGCCGCAAAATTAAAGAAAAATTTGAATGCCTGCTGCAGGGAGGTACGATTCAGTCGGTCATAGACGAGCAGATTGTATATGACCAGCTTGATGGCAATGAACGGGCAGTCTGGAGTCTGCTTTTGGCAAGTGGTTATCTGAAGGTACTTTCTTTTGAAAGTTACCGGGATATTCCAGAGGGAGCCATGCCCAAATATGAACTGACATTGACGAACAGGGAAGTCAGGCTGATGTTTGGCAATATGATCCGGAACTGGTTTAACGATGCAGAGGCGGATTATAATGATTTTATCAAGGCGCTGCTGGTGGGAGACAGAAAAGCGATGAATGCTTATATGAATCGGGTAGCTCTGCAGACATTCAGTTATTTTGATACCGGAAACAGTTCATCCGGGGCGGAGCCGGAACGTTTTTATCACGGTTTTGTGCTGGGGCTTCTTGTGGAACTGCAGGGACGTTATATGGTCATCTCGAATAGAGAAAGCGGCTTCGGCAGATATGATGTTATGCTGGAACCACTAAAGCCGGAAGACGATGATGCTATCATTCTGGAATTCAAGGTACATGATCCGGAGGATGAAGAAACTTTGAAAGATACTGTGCAGGAAGCACTGCGGCAGATCAAAGAAAAGAAGTATGCAGCGGTACTGGAAGCAAAAGGAATTCCTGGAGAGAGGATTCATAATTACGGATTTGCGTTTGAGGGAAAGAAGGTATTGGCTTGATCTGCTATTCGGACACCATGACATTGAAAAACCACATTTTCAATATACGCCAATCTATCAGGACCGGCTGCTGGCTATTCTTTCTGGAGAACACCCTGCCTGCCAAAAAGCAGTACCTGTGGAAGGATTCTTGTATCCATGGCTGGATCTGAAAGAAGTAAAAGAAGAATGTTTTATTTTGCAGCACAGTAACCAGAGTATCCGAAAGTTTGAGGAGGATGCTCTGCTGTTTGCCGATGTCTCGCCGAAGATTTCTTATAAGATCAGCAGCATTGACGCCGGTATCCGGATGGCAGATGCGGGATATGGTGTTGCTTTTACCCTGCAAAGTTATCTGCAGGAATATCCGAATGCGGAAAAACTGCATGTATTTTCTGTGGGAGATCAGAATTTGACGATTCCATTTTCAGCTATCCGAAACTGCGAAAAACCGGCGGCAACGGAACTTCAGAAATGGATTGCTCTGACAGAGGAATTCATCAGAAAATATTGATTGGACAGCACAGAGAAGTGTGTTATAATCATTTAGTGAAATAGTAATTTCCCCGGGGAGAATGTAAAACTCCCCGGGGAAATTTACGCGAACGAAGAGGAGAAGACGATGAAAAAATGGATGAAAAGTTGTTCAATGTTGTTGTTTCTGGTGCTGCTGCTATGCGGATGTAATCCTTCCCTGGATTCTATCTATGCTACAGAATCGGGTACTTCGGAAGCTGTTTCCGAGTATTCGGGAACGCCATATGTGGAGATGGATGGGAATGTCCCGCAGTTTGATGAAGAGGAGTACACCACGGAAGCGTTTGAAATGTACAGTGAACTGGATGAACTGGGGCGATGTGGTGTGGCCTATGCCAACATCTGCCAGGAGCTGATGCCGACCGAAGAACGGGGTCAGATTGGAAGTGTGAAGCCGTCCGGCTGGCACACTGTCAAGTATAATGGTATCGTTGACGGCAATTACCTGTATAATCGGTGTCATCTGATCGGATTTCAGCTGGCAGGAGAAAATGCTAACAAAAAGAATCTGGTCACAGGAACGAGATATCTGAATGTAACCGGTATGCTTCCTTTTGAGAATGAGGTGGCAGATTATGTACAGGAAACGGATCATCATGTATTGTATCGTGTTACCCCGGTTTTTGAAGGAGATAATCTGGTTGCTTCCGGTGTGCAGATGGAAGCCGCTTCTGTGGAGGACGATACCATTCGATTTAATGTATTTGTCTATAATATTCAGCCGGGAATCACCATCGACTATGCGACCGGAGAGAGCTGGATTACTGAGGATGGAAATGGAACGTCAGCAGAATCTGGTACAATAGAAGAAGAGCAGGTTTATATTTTAAATAAAAATACGAAAAAATTTCATATGCCTGACTGTGAGTATGTGAAAGATATGAAGCCGCAGAACAGATCTGAATCTAACCTGTCCTATGACGAACTGATCAGTTATGGAAATGAACCCTGCCGGAAATGTATTCCGAAGTAATAGAAAGTAAAAGGATGCGGATGGAACAAACGAAATCCATCCGCATCCTTTTTTAACGAAATCTGAACAGTTCTGTGATAACGCCGAGAACAGTCAGCATCATACCAAAGCCTAACAGCAGGATACTGGGAAGAGCGATTTTACATACAGTTGCCCATTTTTTAGCCTGTGGAAGAAAGTTCCGCGTTTTTCCTTTCTGGTGATGGAGCAGATAATTGCCAAGATACAGCCCAAATGGAGCTGCAGCAGCAAATATCATATAAATACCGATGGTTGCAATCGGTACCTGCAGGCCGGACTGGTCCAATAATTCTTCACCGATCTGCTGAGCATCCTCCATCATTGGGTTCGATGATGTTCCCCACAGCAGGAGGTACTGCATCAGAATCGGGAAAAAGTTATTTACGAAATGGAACAGAGAAGGATATACCATATTTTCTGTTTCCAGCATGATATAGGAAAGGGCTGCTCCCATAACTGCGGTCGGTAAAAATCGCAGCGGATCTGTATGAAACAGCCCGAAATAGATTCCCATAATCACAACAACCAGCCACTTCCTGCGGATGGGGTACAGGGTATGGATGATCACTCCGCGGTGGACAGCTTCCTCACAGACGGCCGGCATAACGGCAATCAGAAAGACGGAAAGAAGGAACGGGATGCTGGTCATCATATTCGACATCCCTGAATTCAGTTCTTCCATCTTCATGGGAAACAGGCGATATTGTATCAGTATGAAAACCATATCCAGAAGATAGCTGCTGAACCAGATAAGGATTGTTCCAATGACAGGAAGTATCGAGGGCATTTTTACCGGAAACAGGGTCCGGAAGGGAAATCCCATCACTTTTGTAAAAACAAGAGCCATCACAAGAATCAAAAGTTCTGTTCCTGCAAGACCGGCCATTCCCCAGTACATCTGCATGGGAACACAGAGCAGGAAAAAGGCAGTCATGATTAAGATAAAAAATACAACACCGTGCCATGGTTTTAAAGGTCTTCGTTTCAATGATTTTCGCCTCCTGTTAATTCCAGAACCTGTTCCCTGAGTGATTTTTCTTCTTTTTTACGGGTCAGTTCCATAATTCCCAATGCAGTGACGTCAACGGCTGTGGTTGTTATACGGTCATTTTTTACCAGCTGCCGCATCAGATGGAGCAGTTCGGCTCTGTCTTCTTCCAGCTTCATATTGATGAAGTCGATGAGTATCATACCATACAGGTTACGAAGCCGCAGCTGTCTGGCAATTTCTTTTGCAGCTTCTTCATTCACTTTTTTGTATTCCTTTTGTGCCAGTTTTTTGCTCATATTCTTTCCGGAGTTTACATCGATGGCGACGAATGCTTCTGTCTGCTGTATCACAAGAAATCCTCCGGATCTGAGCCAGACTTTCTCGGACAGAGCCTGTTCCAGACCGTGTTCCAGCCGATATAACTTGTACAGGGGCAGCAGGGAATCCTGATAAAGAGCAATCTCACAGGCGGGTTTCGGAACCAGGGAATCTCTGTAAGCAACTGCTTGCCGGTAAATATCTTCCTGATCAGTCACTATTTTTTCCATATCATCCCAATACAGATTTTTCAGTATGCTGTCAATCTCATTGGTGCGCGCAGTAATTCGGGTGAAGCATGGACTGTAGGAACCCCGGTGAAGAGTATCACGCATTTTCCGTATCAATTCCTGTAATTCCGCCAGAATAGTTACATTGTCTGCTTCCTGTGCGTTGGTACGCACAATGACACCAAAATCCCTGTGCGCATCCACTGCTGCATCCACCAGCTGCTTCAATTCTTCCCTTCTTTCCCGGGAAATCTTGCCGGAAACCCCGATCAGATGATTCTCCGTCGTCACTACCAGATAGTTCCCCGGAAAACTCAGATTAGAAGATACGCAGGGAGCTTTTGTTTTCAATGCTTCCTGCGTGACCTGTACCAGAAGCTCATCCCCCGGTTTTAATTCCCCGGATGTTTTATGATTTCGGACATAGATCGGTTTCTGATTTTTGGCCAGATGGTAGAAGCAGGGGAGTCTGTTTTCGATTTCAATAAAAGCTCCCTGTATATTGGGAAGGACTTTTTGTACTTTACCTACATGAATGCTGCCAAGCAGCGATTCCTTTTTCGGAGAGCTGACCCGCAGTTCCAGCAGATGCTGGTTTTCTTCTATTGCTGTTACGTGACAGGGATGGCCCTTCCAGTCCATCCCCGTGAAAATCAATCGTTTCATATTTCTTTTCCCAATGCTTCAAGAGAAATCAGATTACGTCTGTTATCATTGCCCAGGTCAGCATATACTTCTTCCCGGTGAATCATCAGCGCAAATGGATCCAGTTCCACGTTTAGATATCTGGCAAAAGCCTCCATCACCAGTTCCGGTTTCAGATTATGAACACTGCCCTGTGAAAGCTGCATCCGGATCTGATCTCCATCCAGTTCCAGGTGATAAATCCAGGGTTTGATATCTGTGTCCTGTTCACTTCTCTTGGTCTTTCTCATAATCACAATGGATTCCTGATTGAAGAAATCCTGCAGCCTGCCTTTCCATTCCACATCCGGTCCTTTTCCTTTGCGAAATGTAACAGTATAATCGGCTGCCGCAACAAGAGCCATACAGGCACTTGCTTTACCATCCGGAATCTGACGAACACTGATGACTTTCATGCCGTCGGCCATGGTATCATTCAGCCTTTTTTCCATTTCTGCGGAAGACATTTCTTCTGTCAATTCCATATCAAAGTATTCCCCGCTGCTTGTCACGCCAACACCCAGAGGAGCGGCAAATGACATAATCATATGGGGGGAAAATCCACCGGAAAATGCAATAGGGATACCTGCCCGACGGATTGCTTTCTGAAAATACCTCATAATATCCAGGTGTCCGATAAATTTCATGGCACCTTCTTTTGCAAACTTAACCCTTACTTTCAACGCAGACACCTCCTTTATATGTTCCCGCACCACAGCCGGAGCACTTCATACGGCAGTTGGGAGTAACCTTTTCCTCATGCGCCCGTTTCCATTCACGCAGCAGGAACGCCTTTGACACGCCAATATCGATAAAATCCCATGGAAACACTTCGTCATCAGATCTTTCACGGATGGTGTAAAAATCTGTGTCAATGCCGGTCTCCGCAAATGCTTCTTTCCATATTTCCGGATGAAAGGATTCTGACCAGGAATCGAAAAGAGCACCTTTTTCATAAGCTTTCAGGATCGCATCACCGACTTTTCTGTCTCCCCGGGCAAGAATTCCTTCCAGCACCGTCACATCCGCTTCGTGCCAGTTGTACTTGATACTTTTCTGATTCAGCTGTGCATGAATTTCCTCCCGAACCACACGGGCACGGTCAAGGAATTCCTCTTCCCGGCACATAGGGGCCCACTGGAACGGAGTAAAAGGTTTCGGGACAAAAAACGAAGTACTTGCAGTAATCTGGCATTTGCCATGTCTCTGCTCCTTGGGAATCTCATAATACCTTTTGGCAATTTTCTCACACAAATGGGCAATTCCCTTCATATCTTCCTCTGTCTCTGTGGGAAGACCAAGCATAAAATACAATTTAACTT
Organism: Eubacterium sp.; assembly: GCA_022764165.1. Classification (GTDB taxonomy): domain Bacteria; phylum Bacillota; class Clostridia; order Lachnospirales; family Lachnospiraceae; genus Oliverpabstia. The sequence goes on from JALERM010000084.1 coordinate 52,312, forward strand.
TGGACCAGCCGCCTTCGAATGCCTTTCCTGCACCTTCCAGAATCACTTCCTCTGTCAGACCTTTGTTGATAACATCACGAAGTCTCTGAGAACCGGCCTCCGGGGCAAAAGTCAGGCTGCTTTTTCTGATGTCCTGAACTTTCTTCATAACATCCAGTGAAAATGCATCGATACGAAGAGAGGGCAGCGAAATATTGACGCCACGTCTTCCACATTCATCCATCAGGAAGTTCACCAGTTCCGGGAGCCGGGAATAATCACTGGAACTTAAGGAACTGAGAGAAATTTCCTCATGACCGGTGGCATCCAGCATTTCCACTGCTTTATTTTTCAGAAATTCCACATCACGTTCTCTGGTAGGCCGATAGAGCATACCTGCCTGACAGAAGCGACATCCGCGGATACAGCCTCTCTGAATCTCCAGCACCACACGGTCCTGTGTTGCCTTGATAAAAGGAACGACCGGTGCTTTCGGATAATACGTATCGGTTACGTTCATCACCACCTGTTTTTCAATCCGCTCCGGAATCCCTTCTTCTATAGGCTGAAAGGCTGCAATCGTACCGTCTTCATGATAACTTACCTGATAAAGAGAAGGAACATAGATTCCCGGAATCTGCGCAGCTTTTCTCAGAAAGTCTTCTCTGGAACCGCCATTTGCTTTATTCTCTTTATAAGCATCCATCAGATCAAAATAAACAGTTTCTCCTTCGCCGATATAAAACAGATCGAAGAACTGTGCCAGAGGTTCCGGATTATACGCACAGGGACCACCGCCGATGACAATAGGATCGTCCTCCGTACGGTCACTTGCCTGCATAGGGATACCGGAAAGATCAAGAATCTGCAGGATATTGGTGTAACACATCTCATATTGAATCGTAATACCAAGGAAATCAAAATTCTTCACCGGATCCTGCGATTCCAGAGCAAACAGAGGAATGTTCTGTTCCCGCATGATCTTATCCAGATCCGGCCAGGGGGAATACACCCGTTCACACCAGATATCATCCCGCTGATTAAACATATCATAGAGAATCTGAATGCCCAGGTGAGACATGCCGATTTCGTAGACATCCGGAAAACACATACAGAAACGGATCATATTTTCCAAATCCGGGGATCCTGACTTGTCCACGGCATTCACTTCATTGCCGATATACCTGGCTGGCTTCTCTATAGATAATAAAATTTCATCACTTAGAGCTAATTTTCTCATAATACCACCTTTATACGATTTTTTTCTCATGACAATATTTGATAAGACTTGTCCATTATATCATGCCTCATTTCATTTTGCTACTAATTTGTCTTGAGAGTGGTATAGTGTTTATTTTCGGTTTCTGATAGTTTTCTTTATTACATTTGTGACGAATCTCACATAAACTATATATAGCTTCGTTTTTGCTTTTGGGATTTTATATTTGGATTGACGAAATCAGGATATCGAGTTATGTGAAAGGGGAATATGCAGATATGAAACTGTGTCGGACTGCCGTTAATTTCATTACCCTGCTGCGTATGATTGGTACAATGGGCAAGACTTGACAGCATTGCGGATTTGTTGTTTTATGCAGTTATGCTGATTCGTATCTTCCCGGTTTTGTGGGAGAGACTCCCGGTGCAAATTTGGTATGCAGTAGCGGGAATATTGCTTTTTCGACACCATCCGCATTCAGGCACAGCTGAACGGAGACAAAAAGGTTGCCGATCTGCTCATGCGGCTGGTGGATTTCTTCCGGCTCAGCGTGAAGATGGACAGACCCATGGTATCGCTGGACGACGAGATGGAAATGTTGGAGGCCTACATGGAGTTAATGTGCTATCGCTATCCCGAACTGCAGTGCGAATATGACATCGACCCTGAGCTGGGCGGAATGAAAGTACCCAATTTCATTCTGCAGCCCATCGTGGAGAACAGTCTTCTCCACGGCTTGAAGAACAAGGGCTATCGGGGCGAAGTGCGTATCTCAGCCCGGAAAACACAGGATAACCGGATGGAGATTCTGGTCAGTGATACAGGCAGCGGTTTTGCGGAGGGTAAGAAACCAGCCATTGATCAGATGCTTCTGACTTATTCTAAACAACCAGCTAAACTGGAAGGCAACAGTATTGGAATTCTGAATGTGCAGAAGCGGATCAAGCTGCTCTGCGGCCGGAATCAGTCTCTCTGTTTTGGCTGAACAGTTCCATTTGAATCCCCAGTATATCAGCCAGTTGTTCAAAAGTGAGATTGGGGTGAATTTCCTGGCTTACCTGACCAATATCCGTATGGATAAGGCAAAAAAGCTGCTGCTTTCCACCTCTCTTTCCATTGCAGAGGTGGCGGAACAGTCGGGCTATGGGGATTACCGCGTGTTCACCAAGGTATTCAAAAAGGCCGAGGGCATCACCCCCTCCCAGTACCGGCGGGATTTTCTGGATAAAGGGAGCGCAAGCGGTGTTTGACGATGATGTTTCCATAATAAAAAAATAACGATAAGAATAAATCTTACCAGGAGAAAGAAAATGAAATTTACGATTGAACACTTATCAAAGAGTTATGATAAAAAACAGGTTCTTCATGATATAGACTTTACATTTGAAGCAGGGAAAATATATGGCTTGCTTGGCAGAAACGGTGCAGGTAAAACTACCCTGTTTAACTGCCTGAATAGCGATATTAAGATGGATGCCGGAAGATTTTATCAACTGTGACCATAGTCTGCTGACCTACTCCTTTTATAAGAAGCCAAAGAATATACTGAAATTGTTCTGGATCCGCCTGCGGGAAATTATCAAGATCAATCTGCTGCCCTCAACCGTGATTGGGGCAGGGCTTGCATTGTTCCTTTTTGCAACAGGCGGAACAGATAATCCGCTGAATTATGTTGTGCTGTTCGTGTCGGTTGTGGCACTGAGTATCTTCTTCCCAGTGCATTATCTGACGCTGTATTATCTGCTTCAGCCCTATAACGCGGGAACAGAAATCAAAAGCGGAACTTATCAGCTTATGATTAGTGTTACTTACGTTGTCTGTTATATGATGCTGCAGGTCAAAATGCCGACATTATTTTTTGGTATTATGACCATTGCATTCTGTTTGATTTATTGTATTGCTGCAAGTGTTTTAGTTTATATACTGGCTCCGAAGACTTTCAGGATTCGAACATAACGATACATTCAGTATTGAAAATATCTCGTTTCTGTCAACTATGATGCTGTTATTTATCAAAATAAACGCAGAATACCCATTTCTCTGTAGATAGGGGATGAATGCGAAAAAACTTGACAAAAGAACGTATGTTCTGGTAAAAAAGATACATGTAGTAAACAACTTAAGCTTTCAATCTTCGAAGAAAGGAGGAAGTACAGCATGTATCTGACTATAAAACAGCAGGTAAAACATCTGTCCAGGGATGATTACAAAACCTTAAAGGAACTTTGTCATACTGCGAA